>JAWKTM010000031.1:0-81965 GCA_041399085.1 Pirellulaceae bacterium | reverse complement strand
TACAAATGGTGGCTTGGATGATTCGGGAAGAATAGCAGCAAAGCCAGTTTTCAATCAACACCATTTTAAGGTCGCGGCACTAGGCAATTGCAGGTTCATAAAGGCTCCTTCGATTCACAACAAGAAGTCTACTCGACAAACTTCCGCTGCTTGACTTCGTGTGCCGTGGGGAAGTCAGCCGGAATCGACGTGGTGACCTTGCCGGTCGCGGCCCATTCCGTTCCCCGGACGAACGCGGCGATGAAGCCGACACACTCCTGCGAATAGTCGCCGTGCCCCATCGGCGTGTGGAACACGCGGCCCTTGCCGTAGTCGATCGTCATCATCATCGGCTCGTGACGTCCGGTGCCTCCCTTCTCCGGCGAAGCGTAGGCCGTGGCCAGCACGTGCATGTTCTCGGCCGGGCCACGCAGCTTGTCGTACAACTCGTCCTGAGCGTGCATCCACACCTGCGGCATGCCTCGCGTGATGGGATGATCGCCGTCGCGCACGATGATCGCGAACGGGTGCTGCGACCCGTGATGGCCGCCGCCGCCTTGGCTGGTGTCGCGAACCAGCTTGCCGTCGTCGCTCAGGTAGACATACGGCCCGCTTTTCTCGGACCGTCCGCCCCAACCGCCGAGTCCGATGATCTCGTTGTACTCTTTCCAGTTGCCAAACGCATTGTTCGCGGCGTGGATCACCACAAATCCGCCGCCTCCTTTCACATAGTCCACGAACGCTTGCTCCGTCTCCGCGGGCCAGGGCGCTCCATTGTAGTTCGAGATCACCACATCGTATTTGTCGAACTTCGGCTTGAACTCCGGATCCGTTCCCTTCGGCGCGGTCGTCGCCACGTCGACCGTGAACAGCCCGGACTCCTCTAGGTAGTGCTTCATCATCTTAGTCGTTTTAGGCCACACGCCGTGGTTGTTCTGACCGTCGACAATCAGGGCCTTCCATTGTGGCGCTGCCTGAGCCACACTGCTCAGCAAGACCAAGAGGGCGAACGTTAACAATCCGAGAGAGCGTTTCATATTAGGGTTCCTTTAGATACGAATTAAGCGGCGTCAAACACTAGACCATCACATCGAAAATCGGCCGGCCACCGACCGGAAGCGGGCGGTTGTCGCGGTCTCGCAATTCCGTCGTGGGGGAAATTCCCAACAAATAAAACAGGGTGGCGGCTAAATCCTCGGGGCGAACCGGATGTTCGTCAGGATACATGGCATGCGAATCGGATGATCCGTACACATAGCCTCCTTTAACTCCGCCACCGGCCATTAGCACCGTATAACACTGGGGCCAATGATCGCGACTTTCGTTTTGATTGATCTTTGGGGTCCGACCGAATTCCCCCATCCACAATACAAGCGTCTCGTCCAAGAGGCCACGTTGATCCAAGTCGTCCAACAATGTGGGCAGCGTACGATCGGTAATCGGCAGATGGTATTTATCGACGATCTTGTACATCCGGGTGTTGTCGAAGCCGTGCGTGTCCCAACCACCTTCGTCAACTCGTCGGCCACCAATACTGTTCGAGAAGTAAACATTGACGAACTTCACACCGGATTCGACCAACCGACGAGCGAGCAGGCAGCTCTGGCCGTAGTTCGTGCGGCCATAGCGATCTCGCAACTCGGCCGGTTCCGCTGCCAGGTCAAACGCCCGCCGCACTTCGTCGGACGTCAACATCCCAATCGCCTTCTCATAATAGTTGTCAAAGCCACGAGCCTCGCCCGAGTATTCCAGCAACCGAGTTTGGCGATCGATGATCCCTTGCAACTCGCGTCGATTCTGAACGCGGTCGATCGACAATCCGCTGGGCAGGCTGAGCTCGGGCAGGCGGAAATTCGGCGAGTTGGGATCCTCCAGAAACCGCAGCGGATCGTGGGCTTTCCCCAGGAAACTGGCATGTTGAGCTGGCACGATGCTGCCGTCGCGAACCACATGCGGATAAGCGACAAACGTGGGCATTCCGTTCGTGTTCGGCATCAGGTGATCGACCACACTGCCATACGCCGGGTACAAGTCCAACGAATCGCGAAGCCGCTGATCGTCGCTTGGCGGAGCATGTCCGGACAACGCGTAGTAGCCCGCCGAGGCGTGGTTCTTCATTGTATGCGTCACGCTGCGAATCAGCGTGACGCGATGCATCCACTTGGCCATTTCCGGCAAGTGTTCACAGATTTGGATATCCGGCGCACTGGTCGAAATCGTGGCATACGGACTTCGCACGTCTTCCGGAGCGTTCGGCTTCATGTCGAACATATCAATGTGGCTGGGACCGCCCCACTGAAACAGAAAAATGACCGACTTAGCTCGCGGCCGAACTCGCGGCGAACTTTCGGCGCCACCCAAAATCTTGGGCAACGTCAGTCCTAACATTCCCAAGCCGCCGATTTGCAAGGCCCGTCGACGGCTGATGTCTGTTATGGAAAACATGGATGACCTTCCTGATAGGCGAATCCAAAACGATTTAGTCGACCGGCAGATGAGAATATAACGAAACGCGAGCACGACGCGCCTGCGAGTGTGTCGGCGAATTCACTTGCTTGCGCCGCGTGCTGGTATTATTTATCTGCCGGTCGCCTTAGTCGCGAATTCCCGCTCGTGTCCATTCGCCGGAATACTGACGATGTAAGACCGCGAATCGCTGGCCACGGAAAGCTGGACGCGGTTTCCTTCGCACTGGGCCGAGTGATTCGCAATGTATTCGTCGGGCACATTGTTCATCGCGCCATCTGGTCGCAGGTTTTTGTGGACCTGATAGATCGCTTCAATCGACTTGGTGGTTGTCAGGTTGTGATAGACCTCGGGCAAGCAACCCTTGGTCGAACCGTTGTTCATGATCGCCACGCGCGGCTGAACCGACTTCAGCACAATGGGATTATTGCTGCTGTCCAAGCCGTGATGCGTCACCTGATAGACATCGACCTCGCCCGGCAAATTAAAAGGATGGACGAGGTTCTTTTCCTGGTTCCAAGTCAAGTCGCCCGCGTCCAAGAATTCGAAGTCGCCGAACGATAGCAGCATCACGACACTATTCGCGTTATCGGACCCATCGCGATCCTTGGGAGTGTGCAACGACTCGGCTTCCTGATTGGATTTAGCGGCAACCTTTTCCGGCGCGACGAACTGCTTGCGAGCGGCCAAACATTGCAGACGCAAGGCCGGGCCGTCCCCCTTGGTTTGAGCCAGTGGAATCGCGTCGCCCGGGTTGATCACATGACGCTGCTCGCATTTGAATTCGAAGTAAGCTTGCCCCGGATTGTCGGGCATGCCTTCAAAAGTTCCGTTATCCCACACGTGTCCGATGGGCATCAGCCGGGACAACGTCTCGGCCCCGCCGTAATGATCGCGGTGGTAATGCGTCGTGATCAAATGGTCGATGCGACGCAATTTGGCAGCTTGGGTCGCCGTTTGCACGATCCGATTCGCGTCCCGTAAACCTGGATTTCCCGTGTCAATCAGAATCGATTCGCCAGCCGGAGTGACGATCAATGTGGCTCCGCCCCCTTCGACATCAATCCAGTAAATGTCCAACCGGCCATCTTTGGCCCCGGCCCACGCATACGAGGCACATACCATGCTGAGACAAACAGCGGTCGCCGACAGAATCAGGCGTCGGACAATTCCGGCTGATAGGGAAGATGACATACGAATCCACCTTAAGAAAAAGGATGTCTAACGGCGAAAGATAAACTCTTTGGCGTTCAACAAAGCCCAAGTCAAATCTTGCACGGCGCTAGCGCGATCTTCAACTCGCTGGAAAAGTTCCAGCGCCGCCGCTAGTTCATCCGCATGCGGCGGGCGGCTGAGCGCCGTCCAAAACAGTTCGTCGATCACGCCAGCGTGGTCTAGTGAGCTGGCAGCCAGGCGGGCCGCGAAGCCTTGAGGTTGTGTCAGCCGCTGCTGTAATCCTTCGTCGCTAATCAGCATCAACGCGTGGCTGAGTGAGGTTTCATTCGAGCGTTCGCATTCGCAGGCCAACAACGTTCTGGGCTTGCCAAACGACATGAAAGCGGTCGCCGTCGCTGGGGGCTTGGAACGCGGCTTCACACGATGCACGCCCGCGATCTGCCCGGCTCGCGTTCCCGCTGGATAACCATTGAACCGCGGCGAAACGCCGACTACCTGCGATTGAGCATCCAGTAGTTGTTCGGCCGACAGACGCCGCACGAGCGCTCGCGAAAAGTTACTCTCATCCTCCAAGTTTGTATCATTCGGTTCGGTCGAGAGTTGATAGACTCGCGAATTCATAATCATCCGTACCATATGACGGAGATCGAAATTCGCGGCGATCAATTCGGCAGACAAAGCATCCAGCAGCGGTGGATTAACAGCCGGATTAGTAGCTCGAAAATCGTCGATCGGGTCCACCAATCCACGTCCCATTAGGTGATACCAAATGAAGTTGACCTGGGACTTCACGAACAACTCGTTCTGCTCGGCGGTCAACCATTCGGCGAGCGGCGGCAAACGATCGGCTTGCTTTTCAAACTCGGGAGTCGCCCCGCCTAGAAAGGCGGGAACAGCCGTGGCCTTGCGAGCCGGGTTTTGCACCTCGCCTTCGTCTTTCACCAACACGATCTGCTCGCCGACATACTCATTCTTGTCATTCTTGTCCGTTCGCTTGTTCTCGACGATCTCATAATCCACACGGGCGAATAGCGCGGCCCACGAGTAATAGTCGTCTTGAGTCCACCGATCAAAAGGATGATTGTGGCAACGAGCACATTGCAGCCGTACACCCAAAAACAGCCGGGCGGTCGTCTCGCCACGTGTTGATGGATCACGGTTGGCTCGATAGTAATTGGCCGGCGGGTTCTCATACGTGCTGCCTCGGGCGGCGACCATTTCCGCGACGAACTGGTCGAGCGGTTTGGCTTCGGCGATGCTCTGTCGGATCCACGCATGAAACTTTTCCACGCCTGTGGCGTCCAGCACCTTCTCTTCGTTGCGAAGGATATCCGACCATTTCAGCGCCCAGTGATCGGCGAACTCGGGGCGAGCGAGCAGCGTGTCGATCAATGCGGCTCGTTTACGAGGGTGCGAGTCGGCGACGAACGCACGGGCTTCGTCGGCTGTCGGCAAGATGCCGAGCGTATCCAGATAAGCCCGCCGCATGAACACCGTGTCATCGCACAAGTCCGACGGGTTCACGTGCAACGCTCGCAGCTTGTCGTAGATCAGCGAATCGATGAAATTCTCGGCCGGCGGATCGCTCCAGGCAAAGTCCGGTCGCGCCGGCACGAACGCCAACCGCACCGGGGCTTGATGATTCAGATAGCGAACCATCACGGTAGATTCGCCAAACGCCTGCCGCCGCGCGATGCCGTCGCGATCGACTTCGGCCGCCAAATTCGACGGTTCGTAACAGGCCAGCCGCGTCACATCTCGCTGCGTCCCATCGGACAGAAACGCCGTCACGCGAATCGCCACGCTATCGGCTGGTTCAATCAAAATCTGCTCGCTCGGCTCGACCTCGATTCGCTCGACACGCGGAGCGTCGCTCGTGGAATTCGGGGCCCCTGCGGCAATCCAGTCGCGAAGAATCTGGTACTCGATGTCGTCCTCGCGAAACCGCACGCCGCCTTGATGAGCCACCTTGCCCGCCGCCTTGAGCAGCAGCAAACTCCGCTCGGCGTCAAACGGGTTGACTCGCCGCGAGGAAAACTGACGCGTCGCCGAGCGGTAATCGAACTTGGCATCCTGACCTCGCAGCGAAAGAAAGAACCCGCCCTTGCCGTTTTGATTGCCGTGACAAGCTCCCATGTTGCAGCCGGATTTGGAAAACACGGCCATCACATCGGTGCGAAAATCAGGCGGCGAAGCGACCCGCGGCCCACCTTCCGCCGTCGCTTGCGATTCGCCGGCAGCAATTCGGGAGCCGCTCGCCAACAACGCGGCGACTCCAAGAACGGCAACGATCCTTGCGGCAAGAATAGTTCGATGCTGCATGATTCAAACTTTGCTTCCGTGTACAAGCGGGGCGTCCGAACGTCTTGCCGTTCGTATCGCGGCAAAAATCCCATGTGGTTCGGGCGACAACTAAGCGATCACGTCGTGAATCACATTGCCGGCCACGTCGGTCAAGCGGAACTCGCGGCCGTTGAAGTTGTACGTCAATCGCTTGTGATCCAAGCCCAGCAGATGCAAGATCGTGGCGTGCAGGTCGTGAACTTCGACCGGGTTCTCAACAGCCTTGAAGCCGACATCATCCGTGGCGCCGTAAGAGGTGCCAGCCTTCACGCCGCCACCCGCTAGCCAGAAAGTGAACGCGTGGGGATTGTGATCGCGGCCCGGCTTCTCGGATTTTTGAGCGATCGGCAACCGACCGAACTCGCCGCCCCACACGACCAGCGTTTCATCCAACAGTCCGCGTTGAGCCAAGTCTTCGAGCAACGCGGCAATCGGCTGATCCGTCTCGCCGGCAAACTGTGTATGGTTCCCCTTGATGTCGTTGTGGCCGTCCCAGCTTCGTTGATTCTCCATGCCGCCCGAATAAATCTGCACGAAGCGCACGCCTCGTTCGACCATCCGCCGGGCGATCAAGCATTGCTTGGCGAAGTGGCTGCACTGCTTTTCCTCGACCCCGTACAGCGCGCGAATATGTTCCGGCTCGCTGTCGATGTCCAGCGCTTCGGGCGCGGCGGACTGCATGCGATAAGCCAGCTCGAAACTCTCGATCCGCGCGGCCAATTCCTGTTCGGCCGGATGGCGATCTTGATGCAGTCCGTTGAGCTGCGAGAGCAAATCCAACTGAGCTCGTTGCCGCTGATCGTTCAGCTCGGCCGGCCGATTCAAGTTGTCGATCGGGTCGCCCTGCGGCTTGAACCACGTGCCTTGATAGACGCTGGGAATGAACCCCGCGCCCCAGTTCAACGAATATCCCTTCGGCAGCCCACGGCCGAGCGGATCGGACATCACGACAAACGCCGGCAGATCGCGGCTCTCGCTGCCCAAGCCGTAAGTGACCCACGAACCGACGCAGGGATGTCCCATCTGTGTGAAGCCCGTGTTCATCATGAACAACGCGGGGCTGTGATTGTTCGACTTCGTGAAGCCCGAGTGGATGAACGCCATCTTATCGACGTGCTTCGACAAGTTCGGAAAAATGTCCGAGATCCATTTGCCGGACTCGCCGTGCTGGCGAAACTCAAACGGCGATTTCATCAAACCACCGACGGCATTGGCGAAGAACCCGGTGAACTTGTCGAAGCCCGGCAAGTCTTGGCCGTCGCGCTTCGCCAGCTCCGGCTTGTAGTCCCATGTATCGACGTGGCTGGGCCCGCCGTTGATGAACAGCCAAATGACGCTTTTCGCCTTGGCCGGAAAATGAGCCACCTTGGGCGCGAGTGGATTCAGCGCGGCGCCGGCCGATTCGGCTCGCGCGGTCGACAGCAAGCCGTCGTCGTTCAACAGTGACGCAAGCCCCAACAGCCCCAGGCCACCGCCGGCTCGGGCCAGCATCTGTCGGCGGTTCCAGGGATTCGCGGCGTGGGATGACAAGTGGTGGGCTTTCTGGCGGGAATGTGTGGGCATCAATGGATTCCTCAGGCGGGAGCGGTAAACGGGTTATCGCCGGTTCCATCATAACAGCAGTTGTCGCCGCCGTTCCACAAGGCATGGTAAGATAGTGCGTCCGCCGTGGCGATTCCGTCCCGTTTCGACATCGCCGCTTGGCCGCGGCCGCCGAGTTTTCGCCCCCGTTTTCTCAACCACGAAGTGCTCACCATGATTCGTCCGCTGAGTTGTCGTCGACCAACGTTCCGCGCGCACTGCGTTTCGCTTCTTCTCCGGCTCACGACATGTTTGCTCGTGTCGGCGGCGTTGTTCGCCGGAATCAGCGAGCAACCGACGGCGGCTCAAGATCGACGTGGTCCGTTTACGACCGCACCGCGATCGATTCGCACGCGAGAAGTCGACCAGCAGCACATTCGGCTGGATTTGCGATTCGACTTGGACGCGCAGGCGATCGACGGCCGTGCCACGATTCGGTTCGCGCCGTTCAAGCCGCTGAAGACACTGACGCTGGATGCGGCCGAGATGAAGATTGTCGATGTCGAACGCTTGCCGAACGAGGGCGAGCCCGTCGCTCTGAAACACCGTTCGCGGAAGCAGCAACTGGAAATCGACCTCGATCGCGAACTGGCGTTCGGCGAAACCACGACGATCGCCATCCGCTATGAAGTTCGCCAACCGCGGCACGGAGCCCACTTCGTGATCCCCGACAAACATGAGCCAGATCAGCCCAAAATGGTTTGGACTCAGAGCGAACCCGAATACGCCCGCTACTGGTATCCCTGCTTCGATTCGCCCAACGATCGACTGACGAGCGAAATCGTGGCGACCGCGCCGGCCGGGCTGTTCGTTTTGTCGAACGGTTCGCTTGCAAATACCACCGACAATGGCGATGGCACAAAGACTTGGCATTGGACTCAACAACAAACGCACGTCCCTTATCTGATGTCGGTCGTCGTGGGTGATTTCGAAGCCTATGAACAGAAATGGGGCGAAGTGCCGGTTACGTCTTATGTGCCGCGCGGTCGCTTGGCCGACGCGCCACGTTCGTTCGAGAAGACGCCGGGCATGATGCAGTTCTTCTCCCAAAAAATCGGCGTCGCTTATCCGTGGCCGAAGTACGCACAAATCTGCGTCGACGAATACAACTGGGGTGGGATGGAACATACGTCGGCGACGACTTTGAATCTTAGTACGTTACACGACGCGCGGGCTCATCTGGATGTGTCGAGCGTCAATCTAGTGGCCCATGAATTGGCCCATCAGTGGTTTGGCGATTTACTCACATGTAAGGATTGGGGCGAGTTGTGGTTGAACGAGAGTTTCGCGACTTACTTCGCCAATCTGTGGACCGAACACGACGAAGGCTGGAACGAAGCCACTTGGGATGGGCAGGGCGACACGGACTCGTATTTAGGCGAGTCCAAGCGATATGTGCGGCCGATTGTTAGCTATCAATACAACGAACCGAGCAATATGTTCGACCGGCATTCGTATCCCAAAGGTGGCCGCGTGCTGCATATGCTGCGGTTTGTGCTGGGTGATGAGAGGTTTTGGCGAGCGATCAACCACTATGTGACCGTGAATCAACATCGCACGGTGGAAACGGCCGATCTGCGAATCGCCATCGAGGAATCGACCGGGGAAACGCTGAACTGGTTCTTTGACCAATGGATCTATCACGCGGGCCATCCACAATTCCATGTCGCGTGGCGATGGGACGAAGCGGCTGGGCAAGTGACGGTGACGGTCAAACAAACGCAGAAAGTCGACGAGACGACGCCGCTGTTCCGCACGCCGGTCGAGATCGAGCTGGCTTGGGGCACCGAATCGCAAGTGAAGCGGATCGAAGTGTCGAAGGCCGAAGAGACGTTTCACTTTCCCGCCGATCGCCGACCGTCTCGCGTTTGTTTCGACCCGAACAATTGGATTCTCAAAGAGCTGACGGCGGAGCAAAGCAAGGAAGAGTTGCTGGACCAATTGACGAACGACGAACATGTGATGTGCCGCGTCCGCGCGGTCGCGGCTTTGAAGCCATTCGCCAAGGATGACGACGTAGCCGCGGCGCTGGCGACGACGCTGAAACAAGATCCGTTTTGGGGCGTGCGTCAGGAAGCCGCCAAGACGCTGCGCGAGGAAACGGGCGACGTGCCGCGGCGAGCGTTGATCGAGGCGCTGGCCGTGGATACGAAAGCTCAAGTGCGGCGGGCAGCGGCGGCCTCGCTGGCTCGTTATCCACACGACGATTCGCGAGCCGCGTTGCGTACGGCCATCGGCGGCGACCGCTCGTATTTCGTCGTGGCCGAAGCGTTGCGGTCGCTGTTGAAGATCGACCGAGATCGTTGTGAGCCGACGTTCCTCGACCAGCTTCCGCTTGATAGCGAACGCGAAGTCGTGCTGAAAGCGGCCTGCGACGGCTTGGTCGAACTCAAGTCGACAACGGCTGCCGAGCAACTCGCCGCAATGCTGGCCGGCTCGATATCGCCGCAACGACGCGTGACGATCCTGGCGGCCCTGGCGCGGCTGAAACCGGACGATGGCACGATCATTGAACGATTGCACGAACAAATCGGCAACGGCCGCCGCGATGTGCGTCGAGCGGCGATTGATGCGATCGTCGAAATCGGCGACCCCGCGGCCTTGGACACACTTCGCCAGCGACGCGACCGCGAGGAGTCGTTGTACGTGATTCGCGAGTTCGACGAGGCGATCGAAAAGCTGGAAGCCAAACGGACCGAATTCGACTCCCTGCGCAAGGAAACCGAGTCGCTCCGCAAAAAGAATCGAGAATTGGAAGAACGGCTGAAGAAGCTGGAGGCGGCGCTAAGCACGTCATAAGGAGTCTGTTCGTTTAACGGCCATACCCTTCAATTAGTTGCAAGTCTTATGGCCAACGGCCTTTGGCACCGTAGCCTGGGGCAACGCCCCAGGAACTTGGGCCGCGTATTTTGGTTTGGCCGAAGGCCATACTCACGATATCCCTCCTCGAATAGCAATTAGGTTGATAATGATTACATTGAATGCCATGAGACTGTTTCGTGCGTTGCCCCTGCTCACGACATCCTTGCTTGCCGTCGCGTTGCAATTTTCCGACTCTCACAGCACGGTGTCGCACGCCGCGGAACGTCCCAATGTGTTATGGCTCATTACGGAAGATATGGGGCCGGAGCTCGGATGTTACGGAACCGAGCAGGTTTGGACGCCGGTGCTGGACGATCTGGCTCGCCGCGGCGTTCGCTACTCGCGCGCGTTCACCGTGACGCCGGTTTGCTCGACCAGCCGTTCGGGTTTCTGCACCGGAATGTATCCCATCACCATTGGCGCTCACCAGCATCGCACGAACGCCGACCAGAAACAGATGTTGCCCGACGGAGTTCGACCGGTCACGCATTGGCTGCAAGACGCCGGTTACTTCACGGCAAACATCACTTCGATGAACGGCAAAAAGTTCGGCACGGGCAAGACCGATTGGAATTTCAAGTTTCCTGGCAAGCCGTTTCAGGGCGATAAGTGGGAAGAGCTGAAACAGCGGCAACCGTTCTACGCTCAGATTAATTTCAGCCAATCGCATCGCGGTTGGGGAGCGCCCGCGAAGGCGGATCCCGCGAAAGTGAAACTGCCGCCCTACTATCCGGATCATCCCGCCGCGCGCAAGGATTGGGCCGAGTATCTGGATGAAATTACGGAAGTCGATGGACTAATCGGTCGGGTGCTGAAGCAACTCGAAGCCGATGGGCTGGCCGACAATACCATCATCTTTATGTTCGGCGATCACGGCCGAGCTCATATGCGAGGCAAACAATGGTGTTATGACTCGGGATTGCGAATCCCCATGATTCTTTACATTCCGCCGACGTTAACTCAGCCGGCTGGATACGAACCGGGAACGGTTAACGAGAATTTGACCGCGTCGATCGACATCACGGCCACCACGTTGGCGCTCGCCGGCTTGAAAAAGCCCGAGAAAATGCAAGGCCAAGTGTTTCTCGGCCCGCAAGCCGCCGAGCCGCGTGAGTATGCGTTCGCCAGTCGCGACCGTTGTGATATGACTTCGTTCCGCATTCGCACGGCGCGCGACAAACAATACCGCTACATACGCAACTTTACGCCCGACCGCCCGCTGCTCAATATCAACCTGTACAAAGAGTCTAGCTATCCCATGATTGGGTTAATGCGCGAGTTGCACGAACAAGGCAAACTGGATGCGGTCCAAGATCGATTGTTTGATATGACGATGCCGGCTGAAGAGTTATACATGATCGACGACGATCCTTATGAAATTCACAACTTGGCCGAATCGACCGATCCCCAACATCAAGCGGCGCTGAAACGCCTTCGAACCGCGCTGGACGGGTGGATCGAAGACGCGGCGGACCAAGGCCGCACGGCGGAAGACCCGCAAATTGGGCTCGACATCATGACGGCGGCCTTGCGTGGCCGGAAACAGTTGTCGCTCGACGGGCTACAAAAGATCGTCGATCAGCAACGCGATTCGCCGGGCATCACGCCGTTCTACGCCGACTACTTGCGGCAAGTTCAGCGGATCATCGACGGGTCTCGAAAGGCGGACGGCGCGAAGCAGTAGCCGACGCCAACCCAAAACTACAGGTCAACGTATGAGGCCGTTTTGCGACACCACGGTTCGCGTTATCCTGTTCCGTGTGTTTAGGCCGACACGGAGAGCCGGAGATGGCGAATCAGTATGTGACGCTCGCATGCGACGAGAATCAAGCACGCGGCTTGGGACAATATGCGATCGACTTTATCCACGGCGATTCGGCTAAGCCGGATGACGTGGTGTGGGAAAAGCTCGAGCAGTTTCACGCGGACAGCGTCGCTTGTGCCGTCGCCGCGCTGACGGAGCGAATGAACGCGCCGTGCGTGTTGCGTGACGAAGCGATGGCCTACCCGTGTGGCGATCGCGAGGCCGGAGCGACGTGCTTCGGATCGAGCCGTCAAGTCAAACCGGAGAAGGCGGTGGCGGCGAACTGCAGCGCGGTTCGCGAACTGGACGCCAACGGAACGAATTTCGGCTACAACCCGCGCACGGGATACACGCGCGGCGAATTTGGGCACAACGACTTTTATCCCGTGGCGGTCGCGGCGGCTCAAGCCATGCAGGCCGATGGACGTCGGCTCGCGCTGGCCATGCTGTGCTTGGACGAAATCCGCGGTCGGTTGGCGGAAGTCTTCGCGCTGAAGGATCACAAGATCGACCATGTGCTACACGGAGCGATTGCTTCGGCGGCGGTCTACGGCGCCTTGCGAGGCGCGACGGCGGCTCAGATTGAATCGGCCATCGGAATGGTCGTGGCTCATTATGTTCCGTTCCGCGCGATCCGGGCCGGACACCAGCTTTCCGATTCCAAAGGGGCGTCGGCCGCGATTAGCGCCGAGGCGGCCGTGTTGTGTGCCGAGCGGGCGATGCGCGGGTTCGTGGGACCGGCCGACGTGTTTCGCAATCCGCAGGCGGTGTTTTGTTTGTTCGAGCCGCCGCAGCGCCGCGGGACGAGTCCGTTCGATTTGACGCTGGCCACCGCCGGCGATGATTTTGCCGTGATGGGGATGCACTTCAAGCTGGGATTGTACGAGCACCAAAGCGCGGGTGCGATCCAGGGGCTGATCGACTTGCTCGTGAGGCATCCCGAGTTGTTGGCCGACGAGGCCGCGATTCGGCGCGTGCGAATTACGATCTACGAACCGGCGTTCAGCATCATCGGCGATCCGGCTAAACGCGATCCGCGCACTCGGCAGAGCGCCGATCACTCGATGGTTTACATCGTCGCCACGCTGCTGCGCAAGGCATTGCAGTCGGGCCGCGCCGGATGGCGCGAGCTGATGTTGATGCCGGACGATTACGACGATCGCGCCTTGTTCGATCCACTGACTCGGCGACTGATGGACAAGATCGAGTTCGAACATGGCGGCGCCGAGTTTGATGTTCGCTATCCCGATGGGATTCCAACATCGCTAGAGATCGAACACGCGACGCTTGGAACGCTGGGCGGCGAGCTTGTGATGTATCCCACCGGACACGCGCGTGGCGACGACCGCGAGCTCGCGTTGCTGCTGCGCTACAAGTTCGATCGGCTGGTCGAACGCGGCGTGCCGGACCCCGAGCAACTGGTTGATCGCGTGACCCATCTCGCCGATAAGAGCTCCGAACAGGTCCGCGAGCTATACGCTTTCGAGTTGTCGAGCGGGTAGGACGCCGATTGTCGCCAGCGGCATCTGGGGTACGATAGCGGGCTCGATTCCCCACGCGTCAATCCCCACGGAGCCGATCCATGAGTTCGCTTGCAGTTCCTTCCTTCCAACCGCCCGTTCGTACTTTAATGGGCCCTGGGCCGAGCGACGTGCATCCGCGCGTGTTGGCGGCGTTGGCCAAACCGACGCTTGGGCATTTGGATCCTGTCTACCTGCAATTGATGAACGGCTTGCAAGATTCGCTGCGTAAGCTGTTCAACACCCAGAACCCAATGACGATGGCGATCAGCGGCACGGGTTCCGCCGGCATGGAAACGTGTGTCGTGAATCTGATCGAGCCGGGCGATGCGATGATTGTCTGCGTCAACGGCGTATTTGGCTCGCGGATGGCCGACGTGGCCGAACGCTCCGGGGCGAAGGTCACCAAACTGGAACGACCGTGGGGCGAAGTCTTTACGGCCGACGAAGTTCGTCAAGCGTTGTCCCAGACCAAGGCCAAGGTCGTGGGTATTGTGATGGCCGAGACTTCAACTGGCGCGTGGCAACCGTTGGAAGAAATCTCACAAGTCGTCCACGACGCGGGCGCATTGCTGTTAGTCGATTCTGTCACTTCGCTGGGAGGCGTGCCGGTGGACGTGGATGGCTGGCGGATCGACGCGATCTACTCGGGGACGCAAAAATGCCTAAGCTGCCCGCCAGGTCTGGCACCGGTGTCCTTCAGCCCCGCGGCCATGGATGTGGTAATGAATCGCAAGACCAAGGTTCAGAGTTGGTATCTGGACGTAACGATGCTGGCAAACTATTGGGGGACCGAGCGAGTCTATCATCACACCGCGCCGATCAATATGACTTACGGTTTATATGAAGCGCTGCAAATCTTGATGGAAGAAGGGCTGGACAAAGTTCACGCTCGTCACATGAAGAACCACCGAGCGTTGAAGGCCGGCCTGGCCGCCATCGGGATTGGGTATACGGCACAAGAAGGGCATCAACTGCCGATGCTGAACGCCGTGCGGGTGCCGGACGGCGTCGACGACGCTCAAGTGCGTTCGGCCTTGCTAAACCGCTTCAACATTGAAATCGGCGGCGGACTGGGAGCATTCAAAGGCAAAGTGTGGCGCATCGGTTTGATGGGATACGCTTCGCGACAGAACAATGTGTTGCTGTTCCTCAGCGCTTTGGAGCAGATCCTGGCCGAGCAAGGATACGCGTTTAATCCCGGCGCCAGCGTAGCCGCCGCGAACCAAACTTTCTTGGATCAGTAGTGCTCACTCAGCGACACGGTTTGGGCGAATCTCGACGAGAAAACTAGAGGCGGATAATGAGACGGATTGTTAGCTGGGCGGCCATCTCGGTGTGTTGTGCGGCAGTGTTAATTGCCTCGACGGAGAATCACGCCTCGGCGGCGGATTGGAAGCGGGCCGAAAGTCCGCTAGTCACTCGCTGGGCCGCGGAGGTTTCGCCTGACGAGGTGCTGCCCGAATATCCTCGACCACAAATGCGACGGCGGGAATGGACAAATCTGAACGGACTGTGGGATTATGCAATTGCCGCCCGAGACGCCAGGCAGCCACAAGAATATGACGGACAGATCTTGGTGCCCTTTTGCATCGAGTCGGCGCTCAGCGGTGTCAAAAAGACGGTTGGCCCCGACAATCGCTTATGGTATCGCCGGCAGTTCGATATTCCGAAGATGGAGAACGACGGTCGGCTGTTATTGCATTTCGGCGCTGTCGATTGGGTCACGCAAGTGTGGGTTAACGGGAAATTCGTGGGCGAGCATCAGGGTGGCTACGATCCATTCTCATTTGACATTACCGACGCCTTGATCGCCTATCAATTGGACGATCAGGTGAATCCAGCGGGCGGCCAAGAGTTGGTGGTCGCTGTGTGGGATCCGACGGATACTCATTGGCAGCCGCGTGGCAAACAAGTCCAAAATCCGAAAGGCATCTTCTACACATCTGTCACTGGCATTTGGCAGACGGTCTGGTTGGAGTCCGTACCGCGTGTTTACATTCGTTCCTACGATGTCACGACGGATATTGCTACGGGACAAGTCACCGTGAGCGTCGATGTCGAGGGGGCGTCAAAGAATGCGACGGTTCGGGCCGGCGTTTTCCAAGCCTGGGATCGGTCCAAGTCGGACGGGAACGAGAAACGTGCTGGCTTTGCACTCGACGACGAATTGCAAGTGATGAGTCCCGCGACGGAGGTCGGAAAACCGATTGTTTTAACGCTAGACAAACCGCAACTTTGGTCACCCGACGCGCCGTACTTATATGACATGGTGGTAATGCTGGAAGACGGCGGGAATAAGGACCGCTGCCTGGGCTATTTTGGGGTACGGAAAATCGAGGTTAAGCAGGCCGAAGACGGGTTCAATCGCTTATTTCTGAACGATCGGCCGCTCTTTCAATTTGGCCCGCTGGATCAAGGCTGGTGGCCTGATGGTTTATACACAGCGCCAACCGACGAGGCTTTGCGTTATGATATCGAAATGACGAAAGCGTTCGGTTTTAACATGTGTCGCAAACATGTGAAGGTCGAGCCGGCGCGGTGGTATTACTGGTGTGATCGACTGGGATTGTTAGTATGGCAGGACATGCCCAATGGTGATCGGCACATTCGCCCTGGCGAGCCAGACATCCAGCGAACGGATGCCTCGGAGGCGAATTACCGCCGTGAATGGCAGCGAATCGTCAAGGCGCTCGACAATCATCCGTCGATCGTAACTTGGGTGCCATTCAACGAGGGCTGGGGACAGTTCAAGACGAACGAGATTTTGGACTGGACCAAGCAACTGGATCCGACTCGGTTGGTCGATGGGCCGAGCGGTTGGCAGGACCGGGGCGGCGGCGACATGCACGACATGCACAAGTATCCCGGTCCCGACATGCCGCAGCCCGAACCGCGACGAGCCGTGGTGCTGGGTGAGTTCGGCGGCTTGGGATGGCCGGTCGAAGGTCACTTATGGCTGAAAGACGGCAATTGGGGTTATCGGACCTACCATTCGGCCGAAGAGTTGCGGAATCACTACGATCAGCTCGTACAACAGTTGCGCCCTCTCGTTGGCGAAGGCCTGGCCGCGGCCATTTACACACAAACAACGGATGTCGAAGGCGAAGTAAATGGGCTGATGACCTACGACCGCAAACTAGTAAAGATGGATGCGAAGTCTTTGGCCAAATTGCATGCTAAGCTCTACGCGCCGCCACCCATTCGCACCGTGTTGATTCCGACGAGCGAACGCGCGCCGCAAGCTTGGCGGTATACGACGTCAAAACCCGTGGACGGATGGGAACAGCCTGATTTCCGCGACAGCGATTGGAAATCCGGGCCGGGTGGATTTGGAACGAAAGGCACTCCGGGCAGTGTGGTTCGTACCGAGTGGAATGGCAGCGATATTTGGCTGCGGCGGGAGTTCGAGGCCACGGAGTCGATAACACAATTGACATTGCGAATCCACCATGACGAGGACGCGCAGGTATTTCTTAATGGCAAGCAGATATTGGATGTGAAAGGATACACAACCAGCTACGAGGAGATATCGCTTGCCAACGCCGCCAGCATGGTCCGCCAGGGTCGCAATGTATTGGCCGTGCATTGCCGTCAAACGGGCGGTGGCCAATATATCGACGTTGGATTAGTGGATTGGATGGAATCGGCAGCGGAAGCCGATTGATCGCGGCCGCGCGATGCTTCGGCCTAGGATGAAAGCGGTGATAAATCACCGCAGTCCAAATTCATAGCGGAGGGCGATTAGCTTTCCGCCAGTTCCGTTCCGAACAACTCGTCCAACGCCGCATTGAGATCTTCGTCCGAATCCGACTCGATTTCGGCCGAGTCATATCGCCAATCCTGGGCATCGTCGCTGTCGCCTTCGGCAATCGCTTCGTCCACGAAATCGGGAGCCAGCGACGCGTTGGTCGAATCGAGACTCGTGCCGGCCGATTGGTCGCCTGGGTTCGAGTCGGTCGAATAGTTGACGGTGTCATAGGGCAGCAACGAGTTGTCGAACAACGACGAGCTGGCGGTTAGCGACATCAACGGGTTGCTCGAACGATCTAACGAATTGTCGGCGAGCGCGGTCGACGTGACCGTGTTGACCGACGCTTGGGGAGCGGAATTCGTCGCGGCCGAATAGGCGAGAGCAATCGATGCCGAGTCGTTGGATTCGCCTTCGGCCGTCAGGCTCGCCGAGGCGTTGCTCGTGTTCGAGGCCGCTGAGTTGCCGCTGGTCGTCGTGTCATTGGAAGCCACGGCGAAGGCCGCCGCCACGCCGCCCGCGGTCGAATCGGCTTCGCCTTCCGCGGCCGCCTGCGTACTGGCGGTGGAGGTAACCGGCTGGAAGTTGATCGCCGAAGCGGGACCCGCGATGCGAAGCAGACGATCGTTTCCGTCTTGGCCGAGGAACTGTACGGCCCGGGCATCGCGACCGCTCAAGGTCGCTTGCACGGCCGTTCCGTTGCGAGTGGCGTTGATCGTCACGATCGACAGATCAGCGGAAAGCTGCACTTCGACATTGCTGATGCCGGTCCAGCCGCTGCCCGTCATCCGGTACCACGCCTGCCCGTCGCTGGCGGCTCCAGGGGTCACGGCCGCCATGATCGTCTGCTGTGGCGTGGAACCGAGAAAGTCGCGAACGTCGATGAATTCGGCTCGCCGCGACGGCTCGGTGAACGAATTGTTGAGGCTGTCCGAATCGTTCTCGCCCGAGTTGACTTGCAACGTTTCATCGCCGCCGGTGAGGAACGGCAGACTGGTTCGCGTCAGCGTGTAGTTGCCCGGCGCGAGATCATTGAACACGTACTTGCCATCGGCGCCGGTCATCGCGGTCATGGAAACGGTTTCGCCAAACGTATCGGTACCACTCAGCGAAATCTCGAATCCGGCCAGCCCCATGCCGACTGAACTGTCGGTGGTTATCACTCCGCCAATGTCGCGAGGCGTATAGTCCAGCACGTTGACCGTTACCGAAGCCGTATCGGTGCCGCCGTTCCCGTCGCTGATTGTGTAAGTGAACGTATCGGTTCCTTCAAACGTGCCGTTGGGCGGAGTGTATGAGACGCGTGTGCCGTTGTTCGTGATCGCGACCGTTCCACCATTGGTTGTCGCGGACACGTTGGTAATGGTCAACGTTTCGCCGGTGTCCGGCACGATCGAGTCGTTGGCCAATACGTCCAGCACGGTTGCGGCCGTTCCGCTGAGCGCCGTCAACGTATCGTCGGTTGCCGTGGGTGGATCATTCACGCCGGTGACGGTGAAAGTCGCGGTACCGGTAGCCGTCCCGCCGCGACTATCGTCCACGACATACGTTACGGTTTCCGTGCCAGAGAAATTCGCCGCCGGCTTGTATTGCAGTTGCAGCTTGTTGGTGGAGAGCGATACCTGCCCGCCCTGCGAAGCCGTGCCGACCGACGCAATCGTCAGCGTCTCGCCCGCATCGGCCGTCGAGTCGTTTGCCAGCACATCGAACGAAGCCTGAGCGGCGTCTTCCTGCACGGTGAACGACTCGTTGACGACCGTCGGTGGATCGTTCGCGGGGACCCCGTTGACCGTGACCGTGGCGGTTGACGTTCCGCCGTTGCCATCGCTCACGGTATAGGTAAACGTCTCTTGTCCCGTTAGTCCCGAAGCCGGCGTGTACAACACGTGCGTGCCGCTCGAACCGATGCGAACGGAACCGCCGGCGCTGGGCGTACCCAGCGAGGCCACTCGCAAAGTCTCGCCGCTGTCGGGCGTAATCAGATCGTTGGCCAACACGTCGAAGAAATTGTCGGTACTGCCTTGCTGGGCCGTGAAGGTATCGTTCACCGCGGTTGGCGGATCGTTCACCGGCTGCACTTGCACGATCACCGTGGCAGTGTCCGTCGTGTTGCCACCGTCGCTTACCGTGTAGGTGAAGAACTCTTCGCCGTTGTAGTTCGCGGCCGGCGTATAACGCAGGCTCTTGCCGTCGCTGGCAATCGTGACCGTTCCGCCGTTCGATGTGCTGCCGACCGCCGTCACGGTCAGCGCCGCGCCGCTTTCGGTGCGATCGTTGGCCAGAACGTCCAGCGTGTTGTTGCTGGTGTCTTCGTCGAAGTTGAACACGTCGTCGTTCGCGCCGAAGCCCAACAGAATCTGAATCGACTCGCTGCCGTAGGAAATTTGCGACGTGGGAACGGGCGAAGTGCCGCCGTAGAACAACGTGTCGCTGGCCGGGAAGCTGTCCGCCGGATCGCCGTCGATCACTTCGGTGCCCGAAGCGGTCGCCACGTAGCGAACGGTGGCCAGCAAACGCTCTTCCGGGCCGAACGGCGTTTGGCTGTTCGCGGCCCCACCGAGTTCATCAATAACGCCGGCGCTCGCCACCGTGCCCGTGGCCGAAATGATGTAGTCCGTCGCGTGCGTGATGGGGCTGGTATCGACCGGTTCGATCAATCCGTTTTGAGCGATCACGTCCAAATAGGCCGCGAAGAGGCCAGTGCCCTGAAGACCTCGCAAGTCTTCCACATAGATATTCAGCAGGAATTCGTCACCCACATTCACCGCAGTAATCGGATTGCCTTGCTCATCGGTCGCTTCCAGGCGGAATTGAGCCAGCACTTCGCCGACGACTTCCACATTCACCGCCTGCGTCGCGGTGTTGCCCGCCGCGTCGGTCGCAACGACTTGGAACGTGCGATTGCCGATCTGGTTTGCCGTGGGAGTCCATGTGACGACACCCGTGGTTTCGTTGATCGTCGCGCCGGTCGGGGTGTTCGTCAACGAGTACCGGAAGCCGTTCGTGCCTTCCTCGGAATGTTGCACGTTGTAATTCAAGTTCTGTCCAGCGTTCACTTGCGTGGGCGCGGTCGACGTGAAAGCGCTGGGAACCGTTGTGTCCAATGTCACGGAAATGCTGGGCGAAGCGGCGCTCTCAACATTGCTGACAGTTTGCGTGGCGGTAATGGTATGAGTGCCATCTCCGAGCGCTGCCAAATTCGTTGTGGGAATCGTCACGGTGCTGCTTGACGCCGTGGCTTGGCCGATCACGGTGCCGCCCGCTTTGATCTTTACCAAGGCGCCGCTTTGCACACCGGTCACCTGGAATTGCAGCGTCGAAGCGTTCGTGATGTTATCCGAATTTGAGATACCGGTATCCGAGTTGGCCAGCAAGTCGATGCCGGTCGGAGCGCCGCTGGTCACATTAATGGTGACCAATTGAGTATCGAATTGATCGACCGTGTCGGCGGCCGTCGCGCCGCGCACGCCGACCAATACTTGCATCGCGCCGGTGAAGCCCGTCGGCGGAGTCACGGTGACCGCGCCCGTGTCGTTGTTGATGTCAAACGTGTAGTCGACATTGCCGCTCTTGGCCGCGTCGTAAAACACCGCGTCGCCTTCCACATCCGTGGATTGCAAGTTGAACGTGATCGGCGTGTTCACCGGCGTGGACAGCGTCGAGATATCGGCCAAGAACGGCGCGCTGTTCGACGTGTCGGCCACTACCGTTACTTTGACCACTTGCGAAACGCTGTTGCCTTCCGAGTCGGTTACGGTCACGGTGACATCGGCCGTACCCGTTCCGCCCGTGGCTTTCAACAGCACCAAACCGTTCTCTTGGTCATCAAAAATCGACATCGAGTCGATCACGACCGCCGTCGTCGGCTTGTCGTTCGCGTCAGTTGTCACATTGCTGATCGCCTGTCGAACCGCTTCGCCTTCCATCAACTGGCCGACGATCGAATGGTTGAAGTCGAGCGAGCGTTGGGCTCCTTCGGTCACGAACATCTGGGAATCGTTCGTGTCGTCCGAGCTCTTGGCGTAAGAAAGCACGCCCGTGCGGTTGTGTTGCAGGTCGGTATTGTATTGGTCGTCGAAATCGCCCAGCGACGAACCGCCGCCACCTGTTCCCGTCGGATCGCCGAACTGGATGACGAAGTTGTTAATCACGCGATGGAAGCCAATGTCCGGGTCGTTGTTCGCGGCGTCATAGAAACCGGAACTGACCAAGTCCTCGACTCGCCCCACGGCGCGTGGCGCCTTGTCCTCGAACAATTGGAAGACCATCTCGCCAAAGTTGTGGACGTCGACCTTCAGACTGGGATTGCTTTGCGAAACCGTGGCGCTGACCACGCTGGGGTTCGAGCTCGTGGCGGTGATCGTCAGCGGATTGCCGTTCGGATCATAAGCGTCGACGACGATATGCATCGGCGAACCGATGGCCACGGTCGTGTCGGGAATTGTCACAAACGATGGATTGCTGCTGGTCGGGATGGCCACGCCGCTAAGCTGCGAAAGCGTTTCCAGCGTCTGCGTGCCGGTCACGCGCTGTCCGCCGGGAAATTCCCAGGTCGGAAACGTGCTGATGTTGTTGTCGATACCCGTTTGGTTCAGCGTCCGATCGGGATTTGAAACCTCGATATAAGGAAGGTAGTTCTTGCCGTCCTCGAACAGGGCCTTCTGATCGCGGCAATGCGGGCACCAGAAAGCACCGTAGAACTTCACGTTCGCGGCGGCCAACGCCTTGGCGAACGCCACCAAGTCCGGCGCGTCCTCGCCCTCGGCGACCAGCGCTTCGCCTTCGGCCGCCAGAGCGGATTGCTGCGAAGCGGACTGAGTCGCTTGCTGGTAATCCAACAGCGACTGGTCGTTGCTGCTAAAACCCAAGTCAGCGGCCATCATGAGACGGCCTTCCAGCGGCTCGAATCGCAGATGCCCGCCGAGGCTGCGTTCACGTAACAACTTCCGGCGATGGTCCCGTTGTCGTGCGGTTCGGCGTCCCAGAATCGACTTGTTCATGCTCATGGTTCTTCTGCTATTCCAATGCGTGTGATTGCCGCCTTGATGGCTGAAATGTCTTGAGAAGATGAGGTTTGTTTCAAGATAGACAGGCAGGCAATAACTTCTACGGCTTCGGTCAATAACGATCCAGTTTTCCTAGGTTATCGGTGTCCCGTGGAAACTACATGTGTTGTTTCTGCGCAGCTCGTTAAGACCGAAAAAGGTCATGCGATAGACACAATCCGTTCGACCCGTGGCGCATCGACGCGCTACCGTCTCCAGGACGATTTAGCCGGCAAACCGTCACGCGAAAAAGCTCCTTACCGCCAAACCGAATCCAGCCGTCGTTTGACATCGCGTCCGAGAAGAGAACTCGACACCTTAGAGCCGGAATCGAACCAAAAGTTCCCTCGGCGACTAGTTGACGGTGTTCTTTCAACACCTCCGCCGGACACTTGGCAAACGAATCGAAGCACGCCAAACTAGGTGGGCTTCGTCGCCGTTGGTAAACACCGGAACAGAGACAATGGCCACCGAATGGTTTTATCAAACGCTGGGACAGGTTGTCGGCCCTCTGACAAGCTCCGAGCTGCTCCGGGATATTCGCTCCGGCAAGCTCGGGCACGATACGCCCGTCCGCAAGGACGATTCGCAATGGGTCTCCGCCTGCGACGTTAATGGACTCCTGGAAGCCGCCGTTCGCGATGTGGTCGAGTTTCGCTGCCCGTTTTGTAATACGAAGGTCTCGAAACCGCCGGTGGTTTGCACCGGTTGCGATCGGCGCATCGAGCAGACTTACCTGATCAAGTCGGCGTTTCCTAGTCTCGCGGGCCGAACCGCCGCAGCCAGTCCCACGGTCAGCTCCCAACCGAACGTAAAACAATGGGCTCTCTCCCTGTTCCGCCGGCCCAAGTAGGAACATTCCTTACCATGTCAGCTTTGGATTCAGCGAATGGTCCTCGACGATCGCCGCCACTTTGAACGTTACACCTCGCTGGGCGAGCCAGGACCGTCATGCATCCGCCAGTCGGTAGCGAGCCAGTGAACCCGCCTGATTCGGTCGACGACATCCCTCTGCCGCTGCTGATTACGGGCGTGGCGGGAGTGCCGGGCTACAACGCGTTTCATTATTTTCGCCAGCGTTTTCCGGGGCAGGTGATTGGCTTGCGGCGAGTCGACAATTGGCCCCTCCGCGGCGACGATATCGTGGCTTGCGACACGCACGACCACGATGGCTTGGCCCGATTGTTCGACCGGTACCAGTTCCGATCCGTCTTGAACAGCGAGGGATCGTGCGCCCTGCGGGCTTGCGAACTCGATCCGCTGCTGGCCTGGCGCGTGAATGTGCTGGGCGTGAAAAACCTGATCGAACAACTCGCCGGCCGCGACACGCGACTGATTCACCTGTCGATCGACTTAGTGTTTTCTGGCGACAAGGGAGGCGACTATCTCGAAGAGGATCCGACCGACCCGGTGACTGTCTACGGCAAGACGATGGTTTTGGGCGAGCAAATGCTGCTCACGGATTTACCGGAGTCCTGCATTCTGCGGATCTCGCTGCCGATGGGAATCAGCTTCAACGGACACGCCGGAGCGATCGACTGGATTCAATCGCGTTTCAAAAAGAACAAACCCGCCACGCTCTATTTCGACGAGGTGCGCACGCCGGCCTACACGGATTGCCTCAATCGACTCTACGCCGCTTTGCTCAAAAACCGGCTCCGCGGCCTCTTTCACGCCGGCGGACCAATTCGCTTAAGCCTCTACGAAATCGCCCAGATCATCAATCGCGTCGGCGGCTATGATCCTCGGCACCTGATGGGTTGCCCGCGCCACGCAGCCGGCCCAATCCCGCCTCGCGCGGGAAACGTCACGATGAACTCTTCGAAACTCGCCGCCGCCCTCGGCTACGCCCCTCTCGACCCGTGGCCGCACAGCCCCTGCCTGATCCCGACCGACCCCGCCTGGCACCACCACCGCCCCGCCGACGAACCCGCCGGCCCCGAGCAGTTGGCAGCGGTTCTGTATCGCAATCCGAAGCAGATGCATTGATCTTTTGCGTTTCTTTCTTGTGTTTTCCCATTTCCTGAAACACTTTTTTATTCACTGTATTGCTTTTTTGTTTCCAATTGATGTACGATAACGGCACGCGTCTTTGGCAGCGACGAGCGCTTCTGCTGATTTAATTACGACTTCTCGTAAACACAGCCGCCGAAGACGAGTCTCGTCACTTCTTTATCGTTCGTTGAAAGGAGATGGATTATGTCTGTCACGTTCCGACTACCCCGACGCAGGACAGCGTTCACGCTCGTCGAGCTGCTGGTGGTAATCGCAATCATCGGCGTTCTCGTCGCGATGTTGTTGCCGGCCGTCCAGGCCGCGCGGGAAGCGGCCCGCCGCTCGTCGTGTAGCAACAATCTCAAGCAAATCGCCATTGCGATGCACAACTACCACGACACCTATAAAGTGCTGCCCTCGGGAACAATCAACGCGGGATTTACGCAGCATTCTTCGATGCAGACCCACCAGAACAATATTCTGAATCACACCGGGCACATGCTGATCTTGCCATTCATCGAGCAACAACCGTTGCACGACCAAATCAACTTCAGCATCGCTTCGCAGGGAATGAACAGGCACGGTGGAACTGTCACTGGCGGATGGCCCAATGCGAATTTCAACGTACTGGCAGGGCCAAACGCGCCACTTATCGAGATGTACCTGTGTCCGTCAGATAGAGGCGATGAGCGAGGTGCCTTACTGAGAACGGATACGCAAAACTATATCGCCGATGGCCAGCGGCATACGAATTATCTCTTGTGTGCCGGCGGTCATGGCAACGGCTGGGTGGACGGTTGTGCGAATTGGCAAACCTATGGCCGCCAGTGCATCGAATCTGGCCGATGGCAGAACGGGCGTGCCCTATCGTGGAGCGTTTGGGCATAATGGCGCCGCAAAGTTTCGCGACTTTATCGACGGAACCAGCAACGTTATTATCCTCTGTGAGACAGTGATTACCAATCGTTCGCACACCGCCTATGAAAACCTTTGGGCGGGATATCGTCGACACAACACGTTTGCTGTCAACCATCCGAACATCAACGCGAATCACATCAACAATGCACGGTATCACATCAACGGTCCGGTTCATGTTCCCGGAATGACCAGCAGCGGCGGCACGGCCGACGATCGAATTCACGTCAATGTTACCGCGAGCATGCACCCAGGCGGCGCTCAGTACGCGTTCGGCGACGGTAGCGTCAAGTTTCTATCGGAAACCACTGATAAGAGCACCTACGCGGTTCTGACGCGAATCGCTAGCAGGCAACCCGATACCGCAAATTAGGCGCGAACGAAAGGTCGTGATTATGATGATCCGCATGGCGAAACAGTTTCGCAACTTGGCAATAGTTGCGTTGATAAGTATCTGAGTGCTGCGTGTGAAAAGGCGCCACCGCTTCCAACGGAAGATTCGCCGGACGCGCCGATTGACGAGATGACGGACGATGTTGAGTTGCCGCCTCCGTAGCGAGACCAAGTCGTTTATTGCTCAATCGAAACTTCAAGCGAGGCTCTCATCGAGAGCCTCGCTCTTTTTTTTGTGTTGCAATGTGCGGCACATCACTATATCGCACCCGTTTCCCCGGAAGTCGCTGCGAATCGGCGAAAGTCCGTCTAGCCCGCGTCCTACTGGACGCTAACGCCGGCAACGAGCCGCCCCTGGCCCTCGATCACGCTGTATCCGCCGGCAGCGATATCCTGAAAATCCTCGGTGGCGCCCGATGGCCAACTGACCCTCATCAGCGAAACCCTAGTCGCTTGTCCGATCCCAAATTGGATGGAATGGTCGCTGGACGATTGATAGCTACCGCCAGATGCCAACTCACGAATAAGCTTCCTAGAACGGTCGGATGTTTGGCTGCCCACTCCACTTAGTGTCACCTCCACGCGCGTATGCAACGCGGTCCGGTTCGACGGAGACACTCCAATCAACCGTAGCGTTATCGAATTGCCTTGCAATTTCGTGTCGTTTCGTAATATCTCCGAGTTGGCGAGTTGATGGGCAACGATTAAGTCGATGTCGCCGTCGCGATCCAAATCGGAGCTGGCGACACCTCGTCCAAGCAACTCTTCTTGGAAATATGTGCCGGCAGCCGACGAGACATCGGTGAACGCCGTACCATGCTCATTGCGAAATGCTTGAGGACGCATGCGGTAGGGCGAATGGCCTGGTCCCCAAGATAGGTCGTCGATGTGGCCATTCGCGACAAATAGATCCAACCAACCGTCGTTGTCCCAGTCGATCAGTTCATTGCCGAATCCCAAACGTGGGCGAGTTGGCGCGATCAGCCGCCAAGCTCGCGTACCGTCGACAAAACCACGTCCTTGCTGGTTCAAATACAGCGTGTTTGATTCGGCCTCGAAGTGGGACAGATGCAAGTCGATCCAGCCGTCGCCGTTCACGTCGCCGTGTCCGATGCCCATACTTGCCTCGGCAACACCTTCCGAGTTGACGGCCGCCCCCAGCAACATCGCTTGTTCTTCAAATCGTGGAATGGCTTTTCGCGCCGTTTCGGACAACTCTCCCGTACGGTTCCGATACAGAAAGTTTGGCATGCCATCATTGGCCACATAGATATCGGGCCAGCCGTCCTGATCCATGTCAAAAATGACGACGCCCAACCCCTTGCCGTCCACGCCCGTCAACCCCGCTTCGGCCAGAACCGGCCGAAAACCACCGCTGCCGTCGCCGATAAAACAAGCGTCGTTCTCCGCGCGAAACATGGTTGGCGAGCACGACATGACTCCATCGGGGCTGCCGGGGGCCGGGCATACCAACGGCGACTCATCATCATCTTGTACATAGTTTACAACATACAAGTCGAGCGCGCCATCACGGTTCAAATCAGCAAACGCGGCACTCGAACTCCACACGGGCACGGCGGTTCCGGTTTCATCGGTAATATCCACGAATGTTCCGTCGCCCTGATTGTGGAAAAAACGATTCGCTCCATATGCAGTCACATATAAGTCGTCGAAACCATCATTGTCATAATCGGCTACGGCACATCCATAAGAATAGGCCACAAACCGCAAGTTCGACGCCACGGTCACCGAATAGTAGTCCTCGGGGCCACGCCGACGGTAAAGCTGGCTTGTGTGTTCGTCGTCGGCGACTGAGCGCGGCAGACGGCGTCCGTTGGTGAAAAAGATGTCCTGCCAACCGTCCCCGTCGTAGTCGATGACCGCAACGCCTCCTCCGTTCGCCTCCATCAAACGATGCTTGCCGTTAATGTCGTCGAAACGCTGAAAATCGATGCCCCACTCCCGTGCCACTGCCGTGAATTGGGGTATGGGTCCCGATAAATCGCTGCCGCGTTTATCGACATCATGCGGAGCGTTCTCGACGTGCCCAACGGCACTCGTCGTCGATTGACCGGGAGCCATGGTTGGTTCGGATTGAGACGACTTAGGAGCTACCAACCTACCTCTTGCTCCGTATTCGATGTCCGCCCACAAGCCGAAGCGAACACAACGAACAAGATGGCCGAGAATCGAAGGTGTTTCATCTCAGCCGCTCCACGATAGGTTGCCGTTCGTTCAATCCGCCGACTCTTTCCGCTGTGAGTCCTCTCTGCATTCACTACCGGGCGTCCTGAGCTGGAGTATGAGCCATATTGCCGGAAGACTTGGAATCGGAAGCGAGCGCCGCCACGAGTGAATCAGGAATTGAAAAAGTGGGCTCGTTTCGCTGGAGATAATCCACAATACCGCGCGCGTGGGAATCGAGCTCGATTTGTACACATAATTCGGCGACCTCCAACAATCCCTCTGCTGGACTCTCGGCTCCCTGAACCCAACCCAAGCGGTTTTGAATTCTCGCTAGGACTTGGCCGCGTGCGAGAGTCCGCTGCAACGCTTCATCGCGTCCCAACGCTCGATACGCCGTAGCCAATCCCTGATGTGCCTCGGCCGAAGCTGGATCCGCCGCCAGAACCATCGAAAACGCCTCGACCGCTCGCTCGGACTGCGCGTGGTCGTTGGCAAAATGTCCCCGCATTCGCATCAACAACCACGGCTCGTTCGGCGACAATTCCGGCAGCCGCTCGAGGATCGGAATCGCCGCACCATCATCACCCAACTCACGCAGACACTCGAGCATCGCTGCTGCCGCGATCAAGCTATTCGGTTGTTCCTCGAGGCACCCTGCCAACAGTTCCCGAGCCTCCGTTAATTTTCCCTGCCCAATTCGATATCGCGCCAGCGCCACACGCAGCGGAAAACTATCTTGATCGGCCTCCCAAAACGCTTCCAAAGCTTCCGCCGCTTGCGGCCCGTGCCACCTTAACAGCGATGGAAAATACAAGGTCGTCAGTTCCTCGGGGCCCAGCACGTCCAACGCCTGCATGATCCGCAACACATCGTGAAGCGCCTCGCTCCGCAATTCCACACTCAACAGATATCGCTTCAAGTCCAGCGCCTGCAAAGTACGCCCTGGATCCACGCTGGCGTCAGTCCGCGCCCGATTCAAGACTTCGTTTAGCTGCGCTTCACAGTCGATAGCGCGGTTCAACCTCCATAATGCGTGCGCCTGCTGTATACGAGCCGCAATTCCATACTTGGGATGATCGGACGGAATACGATCAAAACAAGCCGCCGCTAATTCCCATTCCTCTTTGGCCGAGTAACTCTCGGCGAGCCACGACCACGTGTCAACTTGGTTGGCCGGACGACCGTACTCTTGCGCGAATTCCCGCGAGGCACGCTCATAGTCCGCTTCGGTCACGCTGGGCGGCAGCGGCGGAATTCGTTGGTCATTGCGCCATACATAGACGCCGCTCGCCACACCCAATGCAATTCCCAGGGCTAGATATATGGCAAAACGACGGCGGCGAATCGAACGGGCGGTTGTCGAGACAGACATGAGGCGCGTCAATTCACAGTAAACTCAAGTATGCGTGCCGCGACGCCCTTGCTGGCGGAATTGCTCTTTTCTGTCGTTCGCAATCGCAGCACATGGGCTCCCTGCGGCAAGTCCGTAGCGAACATGACAGTGCGAGGGTAATGCAGTCCGCCACTAAACCGATGATAAAGATCGATCGGACGGAACGTACCTTCGTCCACACTCACCTCAACGAAACCCGCGTCTGGTCCGGCTAGTAAGAAGGCGCCAATGGCATTGCCGGTGAAATTCAACGTCATAACGGAATTGGGGGCATCCGCACTTAGCAATGGCCGGTTAGCATAGCGACCACGCAGTTGACCGGGTATGGATGTCCAATTCGGTGTTTCCCATTTCCAGCCACTTTCAATTGTGGCTTCCGCTGGCGATATAAACCGACCATTGACGTAGCTGTGGGGATCCAGCATCGTTTCGGGCATCGCGTGAGGGCGCTTCGCGTTACGTTGGGAATCCGCCGCGACTGTCTCGTTGGCTTCCCACGCCGAAGTTAACAGCTCGATGACCATGTCGGCCGCGATGCGGTTCCCGTATGGGGCAGGATGCACGCCGCCATATTTCTCCCAAGTCAATGTTCCGTTGGCGATTCGCTCAGTCACCTCGCGGGCTAGGTGAACGGTGCTTACTTGATATTGCTCGGCTACCGCCTCATGAGCCCCGGTGGAGATCGGTTCTTCGTCGCGGCCGAGCTTCTCCATCATTCCAGGATTTACGAAGTACGTGATGATGATGTCCGCATTAGGATTGTGCTGGCGCACATGCCGCACGATGCCTTCCATTCCGCGAATGCACTCGCGCCGCGCGTGCATGGCGTCTTGGTCATCGTTCACGGCGAACTCGACAAAGAACAGATCGACGGGGCCTTTGGACAATACATCTCGATCCAAGCGAAACGCCCCCGTAGTCGAGCAGGTGGACGAAATGCCCGCGTCGGTGAACGTGAATTTCGTTTCCGGAAACCGCCGTTCGAGAAACTCGCACAGCATTGGGCGGTAACCATTCATTTCCGTAATCGAACCGCCCATAAACGCGACGTGGCCAGTTTTTTGGTGAGCGAATTGCCAAAGACTGTTCGTCAGTTCGCCTCGCGCATGAATGTTCGGTCCAGGCGGCCCCTGTTTGACCGGCGGAGCTCCAACCGAATGCGATGCGAACGTCGCTAAACTGAAGACCAAAGTCAGACAAAATCTGGCTGCAAGACGCCACGGCGAACGGGAAGTTCGTTCGTCAAATATGACAGAGCTCATGATTGAATATCTCACATTGAAACCCATTAGTAGACGGTGTAATTCGCTAGTTCGGACAAACTGCACATAGCCCGCAATAATTCAACTACGCTAGGTCCGCTGTAACGAACTGCGGTGGTTGAGGCGGTTGTGGCAGCGGGATAGGCTCGCCACCCCGGGCCAAAAAGATCTCATACAATTGATACTGCATGTGCGTACCGGCGAAGGTGATCCATGGGCCGACCGCGAACACGCCGACGTAGCAGCAGGCCAAGCCCGCGAAGAACAGAGGAATGGCCGTGACGCTGAGAAATAAGCTTCCTAGAAGCAACTCTTTCCACGTCAGTTTCAGGAACTGCCTGACTCGGCGGAAGCAAAGTCCCCCGTCAGTACTGAGGTTACGCGCCAGCCCAGCCTGCAGCATGAACGGCACCGTAATCATGTTCAGCAATAACACCAAGCCGAATACCAGTAAGATGACTACCGGAATCAAGATCGCCATTCCCATCTGGACCGCTTCGCTCTCCGATTCCACGGCCACGATCGTTCCGATCATGCCACCGAAGTAGCACATCATGAACACGCCCGCCATGGGGATCGAGACGATCAGCGAAACCAGAAACGGCCAGATCCCGCGACTCAAGTAATCCGTAAAGCGATTGATGTCGAAGTCGGGATACATTCGGTGTGGGTTCCGATGCAGTGACTCGACCATTTCGTAGAGATAGCCCAACAGTACGAAATTGCCGACAAACGGAATGATCGCTTGGCTGGCCAACGCCAGCATCGACCAACCGAAATTCGTGGCCCAATTGGGGTTCTCGAAGACATAGCGATACATCCGCAGATACTGCAATTCCTGACGCAGTTCTGGTTTCGGTTCGGCGACCGCACCGAAGGGCGAGGCTGGATCTTGCGACATGAAGGTTCCCCGATTTCAAGCGAGCTGAGCGATGGCGGATGGCGCGCCCAGAACGTAGCCGACGCGCGGCCGCTCGATTCGCGAACAGCCGCAGCCAACCAGTGTAACTGGCCAGCCTACGGTTTGCCGACCACCCAAGGAACCGTCGGCGCCAAGATTGCCATCCGACGACATAGACTATCTTGCGGCTTGGCGGCCGTGGAGTCGGCCAAAGTTTTCGCGTCTTTTCCGTGTCGCTCGGCTCGGCAGCTTCGTCAGCTTTGCCAACGCGACAAAATTGCCACGCGCAAGTCGCTGTCGCTGTCATCCATTTCAGGGCGGTAACCAAGCATCCGAGCCCATTGCTCAAGCTGCCCGCGATCGCCCTCGCCAAGTCGCACAAGGCTGAATTGTCGTTCAGACATGGCTACGTCTCCACTTGGGAAGGTGCGTGTGTGTCTCTATACAATTAGCTGCACAATACAGCGGAATGTAACCGGATTCTCGCGTTTTTGCAGGATTCCGCAAAACGCGTCTAGTCGTTTCTCCTATAGCCTTAACAGCCGGTATGTTCGTCCAAGTCCCGAGGTCGCTGTTGAAGTGTCGTGAAGCAGACATCGACCTGGCCGTTTCTCGCGCGGCAATTCGCCGCGCGACGTGCGAGTCCATCGTCGATCTCGCGGAGCCCCGTTAATCTTGCCAGAGCCAGTATCATCCAACGCGCCGCGACTGCTTATTCGAGGAACGCGGTTCGTATTGTTACGAAGCCACGGACGTTCGCGGCAATCGTTCAAGCAGCCGAATCCAGTCTGGCATTCCGGTCCCGGTCTTGGCTGAAACTTCCAGCACGCTCATTCCTGGGCGGACGGCTTCGATGGCGGATCGCGCGGCCGCGCCATCGAACTCTACCACTTCCGCCAAGTCCATTTTGGTGATGACCGCAACGTCGGCCGTATTGAAGATAGTGGGATACTTCAGCGGCTTATCCTCACCTTCGGTCACGGAAAACAATACCAATCGCAGCGCCTCACCCAGATCATAAGTGGCCGGACAGACGAGATTGCCCACGTTCTCGATGAACAGAAAATCCAAATCATCCAGTCTCCAGTCAACGAGAGCCGTTCGCACCATTTCGGCCTCGAGGTGACAGATCGTACCCGTCGCGATCTGACGCACCGGAACCAGGGCACGCGCCAATCGCTTAGCGTCGTTCTCGGTCGCCAAATCGCCCACCAATGCCGCCACACGAAAACGTTCGCGAAGTATTCTCAGCGTCTCTTCCAGAAACTGTGTCTTCCCCGAGCCGGGGCTAGACACAAGACTCACGACCCGCACCCCAGCCGCTTGGAAGTCGTCCCGCAGCGATCTCGCCGCGATATCATTCTGCTTCAATATCTTGGTGCGAACTTCGACTAAGCGTGTTGTCATGCCTCAATCTCCAAGGCGGTGAGTTCCAACTCGCGACCACCTGTTATCTGCCGGGCCGGTTCGCCGCATTGTCGACACCGCAATTCTTGCAGCGAAACGACCAGCGTCTCCGCTTCGCAAACTGAACATTGCATCGTGACCTGCGTCTCCACGATTTCGAATCGAATGTCTCCCAACGGGCTCGATTCGCAAGCAATCTCGAATGCCGAAATCAACGCGTCGCGAACCACCCCGGACAACGGGCCAATCGTGACGTGCAACGCGACAATCCTCACATCGCGGCGCTCGGCCTCCTCGCAAGCCACTTCAATCAAGTTCATTGCGATCGAAAGTTCGTGCATGACCTAGGGTTTGCAGTCGATAGGTTGGAGCGGAGAACGGGAAAACGCCCTTTCGTGCAGTATAGCCGCGACGCAACCCCCAACGCGACCGTGACAACGGATGCAAACTGCCGCTCGCGACTCGCACCACGCTGACCACCGCCCAGCATTGTCTAACAGATTCGCGGCAACTGTTCTCCCGCCAGCATCGTGACCACTCGTTCGCCACCCACAACGGTTCGCATCACAACTAATCGAGGATGGTCAGCCACCACTTCGCCGATAATCGCCGCGTGCTGACCCAAGTGATGTCGCCGCATGGTGTCGAGAACCTTTTCGGCATGTTGAGATGGCACGACCGCGACCAGCTTGCCTTCGTTGGCAACATACAAAGGGTCTAGGCCGAGCATTTCGCAAGCGGCTCGAACCTCGGCCCGCAGTGGAATGGCCGATTCGTCGAGCCGAATTCCCACGTTGGCCGCCTCCGCTAGCTCGTTGAGAGCACTGGAAAGTCCACCCCGGGTTGGATCTCTCATACATCGTATGTCCGGGCAACACTCCAACATCACCCGCGTCAGATCGTGAAGTGACGCCGAGTCACTTTCCAGTACGGTCTCAAACTCAATTCCCTCGCGGACCGACATAATTGCAATACCGTGGTCGCCGACTGCTCCGGATACAATAAGCTTGTCGCCGGGACGAGCGTTTTGAATGGACAGTTGCCGATCTGGCGGAACAATCCCAATTCCCGATGTGGTAATAAACACCTGATCGCCTTTGCCACGGTCAACGACCTTCGTATCGCCAGTCACCAAAGTCACACCAGCTTCTTGGCAGGCCGCTCGCATGGAATCGGCGATGCGGGCCAACGTTTCCAGCGGCAAACCCTCTTCCAAGATAAAGGCGGCGGAAAGATACAACGGAACTGCTCCTCCGACGGCCAAGTCGTTGATCGTGCCGTGAACTGCGAGTTTGCCGATATCGCCCCCAGGAAAGAATATTGGCTTCACCACGAATGAATCGGTCGTGAAAGCCAAACGCGGCACGATGGGCGAGTGTTCGGACACTTTACCATTAGGTCGACTTTCGCTGTGCGACCATGTGCCCGGCGGAAAGTCGACCGTCGCCTGATCCTCCAACGCGTCTAGCGTCGCATTTCCGAAAGCCGGCAGGAACAGACGGCGCACTAATTCAGCGCTTAGCTTTCCACCACTTCCGTGGCCCAATAACACATGCGGGCGTTCGCTTATCGGCGTAGGACAACTGCCGAATCCATCCGCTTGGGGTTCCATTTTTCTCGGTTCGCTCATTTTCAGATTTTAGCTCGATGCAGTGTTTTCCCAAACTTGTATCGCCACGAATGACACGCCGCCGAATCTACTCACTGACGCGTCTACTCCGCGGGCTGGCCTACAATCGGCTCAGCGTTTTGTCGTGTCTCAATCGTCCGTAGTTGTAGTAAGCCGCGCAGGCTCCTTCCGACGATACCATCGTTGCTCCCAACGGATGCTCCGGAGTGCATCGCGTACCGAATGCCGTGCATTCGTGAGGTTTGCAAATTCCCTGCAGTATTTGACCGCTAATGCATTCTGGGGACTCCGAAATCTCGATACGCCCGATCCCAAACCGACGTTCGGCGTCAAACGCCTGATACTCCGCACGCAGCCGGTAACCGCTCTGGGGAATGACGCCGATTCCGCGCCATTTGCGATCACCGACCTCAAACACTTCGTTAAGTAAAGTTATTGCCGCCGGATTCCCCGTTCGTTTTACAGCTCGGGCGTATTGGTTGTGAACTCCGACGCGGCGATGCTCCAGCATCGTTACACATTGATAGATGCCTTCCAAAAGATCGAGCGGTTCGAAACCGGTAACCACGATCGGAACGTGGAATCGTTCGGCCAGCGGCTCGTAGACCTCATAACCCATGACAGCGCAGACATGCCCGGCCGCCAAGAACCCCTGGATGCGATTGGTTGGCGACGACAAGAGCGACGACATTGCTGGTGGCACGAGCACATGAGAAACGAGCACCGAAAAGTTGTTGATCCCTCGCCGACTTGCTTGCCAAACCGACATGGCGTTGGCCGGCGCGGTCGTTTCAAAACCGACGGCGAAGAACACAACTTCCCGACTTGGATTCTGCTTGGCGATTTTGAGACAGTCGAGCGGCGAATAGACGATTCGAACATCGGCACCGAGCGCCTTGACGGATAATAAATCGCCGCGGCTGCCGGGCACCCGCAGCATATCGCCGAAAGAACAGAAAATCACGTCGGGTTGCGCCGCAATCGCCGTCGCTTTATCGATCAACTCCAACGGTGTCACACACACGGGACATCCGGGACCATGGACCAGCTCGACCTCTGGCGGCAGGAGTTCGTCGATACCGTAGCGCACGATGGTATGCGTTTGTCCTCCACAGATCTCCATGATGGTCCACGGCCGGGTAACTTCACGCCGAATCGCCTGCTGTAATCGTTTCGCGGCTACTGGGTCGCGATACTCATCTTGGTACTTCATGGCGTCACTTTTCGCTTGCAGTTCGCGCCGCGGATGTGTGCGTTGGATGCAGTTCATCCAACTCATCCATTGTTTCCAAGAACTTGAACACTTTGTGGGCTTCCTCTTCGTCGATCACTTGCAACGCGAAACCAACATGAACAATCACATACTTGCCGACTTCCACATGTGGCGTGTGTGCCAAACACACGTGTTTCGACACGCCGCCAAAGTCGACCTTCCCCATGAGCATCTCGTGCTCGTGATAGAGTTCGATAATCTTTCCGGGAATCCCGAGGCACATGGTGTTAATCTCCTAATCATCTCGGTCCAGTGCCATTTTGTTCTGGCATGCGGCGACGGCTAGTTGGCCGAGACACAAGCCGCCGTCGCCGGGCGGTACGAGTTGCTGACAATATACGCGAAAGCCGGCAGCGCGCAGTCGCTGGGGCGCTTCGCAGCTGAGGATCGTATTTAAGAACACTCCGCCGCTGAGCACCACCGTGGCAATCGCTGTCGTTTGCCGGATTCGTTCGCAGCCGGCAACGATCGCGTCGACGAGCGACGAATGGAATCGGCGAGCGATCGTGGACAGAAGCGTTTCGCGGGACATGTCTTCCACACCCGAGCGAATCAAAGGACGCGTGTCGATTACGAAAGGAAACGTGTGCCAGTCGCGAGCGAACGCGTTTCCGGGTGAATTGCCAAATGGCGAGCTATTCGAAACGGGCGGTAGTCGCCCAATGCCAACGGGCCGCGATCCGTCTTCCGTCAACTCGATCGGATACGTTTCGCGATCGTCAGACTGCGTCGCCAGCCATTCAAGCTGCATTGCCGCCTGACCCTCATAGGTAACTTCGTCGCGCAGGCCGATCAAGGCCGCAACGGCATCGAACAATCGTCCCGCGCTCGATGTAAAGGGAGCGTTAAATCCGCGGGCGATCATCCGTTCGACGAGCCTCGATTGCGATGGCGAGATCGCGAGTCGGTCCGAGTTGGGGCAGTCCGCGTCTCGCAAGTGGGCGATGGCGATTCGCCAAGGTTCCCGCACCGCTCGATCGCCGCCCGGCAACCGAACATAACGAAAGTGAGCAGCACGGACGAAACCGGTATAGTCGCCCACCAGCATTTCCCCACCCCAAATCGCTCCGTCCAGCCCGTATCCGGCGCCATCCCACACCACACCTATCACCGACTCGGTTAAGCCGTGTTCCGCCATACAACTGGCCATATGGGCGTGATGATGTTGAACGCCCAATCGTTCGATACACTCATCGCTCGCTCGGCGCGTTGCGTATCCTGTCGAGCCATAATCGGGATGCAAATCATGGACGATTCGCTGCGGCGTCACCTCGAACAACTGCTCGTACAGTCGCACGTCGCGCTCGAATGCTTGGTAGGCATCGTAATGGTCCAAATCGCCCAAATGATGACTGAGGATCGCATGTCGGTCTCGCCCGTGGGCAAAGACACTTTTGAATTGCCCACCGACGGCCAGAGTGGGCGTATCACATGCAATTGGCAACTGGATGGGTTCCGGCGCGAAACCACGTGATCGACGCACGATCTGTTGGTTGCCATCATTCACACGGACGATCGAATCATCGGCCCGCACACGAATAGGGCGGTTATGTGTGAGGAAGATATCGGCAATGCCGCTCAACCGGCTTCGAGCATCTTCGTTTTGGTATGCGATTGGTTCGTCCGTCGCGTTTCCGCTGGTCATCACCACGGGGCGGTTGCTTAACCGGCGCATTAGTAAATGATGGAGTGGCGTGTATGGCAGTATGACGCCAAGAAAAGGATTGTCGGGAGCGACAGCCGGAGAAATGGCCGAATTAGTGAGTAAATCGACTGTGGTTCGTCTTAGGAGAACAATGAGTCCGCGGGGTGATTCGAGTAGCTTTCGCTCTTGGTCATTAACTTCGCAAAATCGCCGGGCGGCCTCCACATCGGCGACCATAATCGCCAAAGGCTTTTCTTCGCGATGTTTCCGCTCGCGCAGCCGACTGACCGCCTTAGTGTTCGTGGCATCACAGACCAAGTGATAGCCTCCCAATCCTTTGATCGCGCCGATTTCGCCGCGTTCGATGGCCGAGGCGAACTGCTCCAGCGGATCGGCGTCAGATCGCTCGCTTTCACACGCATGCTCGATTGACAGGGCCGGGCCGCAGCTCGCGCAGGCCGTGGGCTGGGCGTGAAAGCGACGGTTCGTGGGGTCTCCATACTCACATCTGCAGGCATCACACATCGCAAACGACGACATAGTGGTCCGCGCTCGATCATAGGGCGCAGATTGGATTATCGTTAGCCGCGGCCCACAATTCGTACAATTTAGAAATGGATAGCCAAAACGGCGGTCCGCGGGTTCAAATAGCTCGCTTAAACAGTCATCACAAGTGGCTACGTCGGCCGAGATCATGATCGAGTTGGCCGGGCCGGAGTCGCTGGCCGCGATCCGAAAGTCCCTTTCGCCCATGGGACTAATCGGCTCCGTCCACACATGTTCGATACGAGCCAACGGCGGGGCTTTCAATCGCAAGTCGGCTAGGAAGCCATCAATTGCCGCCGATTCGCCTTCGATCTCGATCCTCACTTCTCCAGAACGATTGCAGACAAAGCCGCCTAAGGCGTATCGCCGCGCTAAGCCATACACGTAGGGCCGAAAGCCGACGCCTTGCACGATGCCCCGAATCGTGATTGCCAGTCGCCGCATGAGAGTTATGCCAACTTGAGTAGGATAACCAATGCCTGAGAATGAGGACTCTCACTCATCCGTTTCGCCGGTTTCATCAGTTTCGCCGGATTCACCGGCTTCCTCGCCGTCATCGGTTTCGTTTTCAGGTTCGGGGACGAAGCGATATCCGGCGTCACGAATTGTGATGAAGTATCGTGGGCGGGCAGGTTCCGTTTCGAAGACTTTTCGCAGGCGGCGGAGAAACTGGTCGGGAGCTCGCGTATTCATATAGGCTGGCATCTCCCACACACGCTCCAACAGTTCGCCTCGCGGAATCACTCGATTGGGATGGTCCACGAAATAGTGCAGCAGCTTGAGCTCCAACGGCGTCATCCGAACCGGGTTTTCGCCGACGAACACTTCATGCGTGGCGAAGTTAACGCGAGCTTGGCCAAAGTGGATCCAGTCCGCCGCCACCACACGGGCCTTGCCAGTCGTGCGTCGGGTAGCCAGCGTTAGCAGGTTTTTAACGCGCGAAAGCAACTCGTCCAATTCAAATGGTTTGGTCATGTATTGGTCGGCGCCCACATCAAAACCGCGCGTGCGGTCCTCGCTGAGCGTCCGGGCGCTGAGCATAAGCACGGGCATGTTCTTTCCCGCGTCGCGTAGCGTTTCACATACCGCATAACCGCTCATACCGGGCAACATGATATCGAGGATTAAGAGATCGACGGGCGTGGCTTCCTCGTTCAGTACCCGTAAGGCACTCGGACCATCCGCCACCACGGTGACACGATAACCTTCTTCTTCCAAATTAAAGCAAATGCCATCGGCCAAGTGCCTTTCATCTTCGACGACCAAAATATGAGCGTTCGTCATGGCTTGCGCGGCATGATTGCGGAATGGGGGAAGTGAATAAGACATGGGCTTAGGCCGCTTCTTCGTCCGTGGGAAGCGGTTTGGCCGTCGACGGCGCCGCGGCGGGCCGTTCGGCGGCTCGGCCGGGCAACACCACTTCGAATGTGGTGCCTGGAGCGGTTTCGTTGTCCACGACGCGAATCTTGCCGCGCAGCCGCCGAACCAGGGTGCGAGCGATGTAGAGACCGAGGCCGGTTCCAGGCTTCTGTCGTTCCAGCTCCAATCCAAGTCGCACGAAGCGGCCGAATATTTTTCGTCGCGCCTCTTTGGGAATGCCTGGGCCATTGTCGGCAATCGTCAACTTCACCCGTTCGTCGACCACGGTCGCCTGAACCGATACCTGCGGCCGCTCGCCGGCATACTTAACCGCGTTGTCCAACAGATTTCGCAGGATGATCGACAGCTCCATGCGGCGAGCCTCGACCTCGCACGCCGACAGATCGAAGCGAATGATCGACAGCGGCACTTGGTACCGCACGCAAACGGCTTCCGCCACCTCGATTACCAATCCATCGACGGAGACCCATTCTTGGTCGCCGGCCACGTTCTCTTTTTCGACACGTCCGGCTTCGAGCAAATGTGTAATCAATTGGTCCAGCCGCTCGACATCCTCCAACATCGCCCGCAAAAACTGCTCGCGTTTTTCGGCCGTCACGGATCGCCGATTCATTGTTTGCAGATACAGTTTCAGCGACGCGATCGGCGATTTCAGTTCGTGCGTAACGCTGTCGATAAAGTTGGATTGCCGCACGGTCAAGTTCACCGACTTGATGGTCAGCGTTAGGTAAGTGACCACGCCGGTCAGGATCAGTGCGAGGAACGCCGAGCCGACGGCCAACAGCGTCCAGTAGACCGACGGCTGTTCGCTGCTGGAAGCCGCGTTGATCGACATCAGCACCCAGCCGACCGTCAACGCGACGGTTAGCACGATCATCAAGACGCCCAAAGTAATGGGCCAGCGAAGCGAGCGGCGTTCGAACATAATGGTCTCGCGAATGACGCTTTACATGGCAACGAGGGGAGCGGTAAATTACCATTATGCCCACTCGTCAGATTGGCTCCTAGGCTGGGAAGATACCCGATGCCGATTCTCGTCCAATGCCCGCGCTGCTCGATGCAGTTTTCCGCCGCCGATCCTTTGGCTGGCAGCGTCGTGACTTGCAGTTGCGGCCAAACTCTGCGGGTGCCGATGAACTTAGCTTCCGCGCCGCCATTGCCCACGCCCACCGCGCCGGCGATGCCACAACGGCCGGTCTATTCGCCCCCAGTCAACTCGCCACGTGCTTACGCGCCGCCCGCCTATCCTCCGCCCGGCCAACCGCCGCGTCCGAGTGCGCCGAGCTATCCGACGCAAGCGAGCGGCTATGCGTCGCCGCGTCCCGCTGTATCGAAACCGCGTGCTGCGACTTCGAGAGGCGGCAGCGGCAAGCAGCGAAGTTCGGCGGCGTTGGTGATCGCTTTTATCTTGGGCGGAGTCAGCGTGCTCGGTGTCTTGGGCTTTATGTTCGTGTTACTGATCGTAATGGCGGTTGGCGGTTCGTCGACGGTTTCCGCCGATGGTCCGCTTTCGTCCGGCACCGGCTTCGTCATTCATCAATCGGGTTACGTGTTGACCAATCACCATGTGATCGAGGGCCCTGGCGAGCTGTTCGTGCGATTGTCGTATTTGAACGACATGGTGCCAGCCGAAGTGGTCGCGCAGGATTCGGCCAACGACATGGCTTTGCTGCGGCTGCAGTTGCAGCCGGGGTCCAAGATGCGCACGATGACGGTGACTCCGGGACAAATGCGGCGGGGCGCTCGGGTGGCCGCGTTTGGATATCCGTTGGGCGATATTTTGGGCCGCGAGCTAAAGCTGACGACGGGCGTCGTGAGCTCGCTGCCGGAGATTACCAGCGGCAACATGCTGCTGCTGGATTGCCGAGTGAATCCGGGCAACAGCGGCGGCCCGCTCTGTAATTCGCGAGGCGAAGTGGTCGGCATGGTCACGGCGAAGAGCACGAACGACTATGGCTTGGACAGCTATGGCATGGCGATCCCGGCCGATACGCTCGATCGCTTCTTGCGCAGCCATTGCCCCGGCTACGGTGTCACCAACAGCCCGCCGCTGCCGGACGCCAGCAACTCGGATTGGGACGTGGTGGATCGGCTGGTCAGCCCGTGCGTGGTGATGGTGTTGAAGATGTAACCGCCGCTCAAGAGCGTTGCATGCGATTCTTGCTGAAGATAACTCTGTGGGTGGCCGTGGTGGTGGGCGCGGGATTAGCGATCCAAGCGGGCCTTGAACAGCGCCAGTTGGCCGCCGGGCCAAGGTTCGGCGTCGAGCGGCGATTACACGGAAGTAAGCCAACAGGACGTCGATCAGCCGCTTTGCCTGCGACAGATGACGTTTTGCAAGCCAGCGCCCGAGACGAGCGAGGCATCGAACGAAGCCAACGACGCGACGAATTCTCCGGCCTCCCGCCGCGACCACACAGGCATCCTGTTGTGGATCGAACGATGAACTAGCGGCCGCTGACGAGCAAAGACGCGGCTGGCGGCGGCGCACTCTCAACCCACTCGCACCAAAATTTTTTCATGCGTGGGCGAAACCGTGATCGCCGAAAGGGGTTTCAAGTTTTGTCGCCGGAAAGACCGAGCGGCACGAAAGTCATCGGCGTCGGGGACGCTCCGGTTCCTCCGTTCGACGGCCCAACATTAGGAAAGAACGGCCCATGCAGATCAAATTCGTCGCAACCGCTTTCGCGTTAACACTGGCTTTGACCGGCGTTGCGCGAGCTGACGAAGCCGCGGATAAAGGGGGCGACCTGCGGGCTCAATTGATGAAGCGGTTCGACAAGAATGGCGACGGACAGCTCGACGAATCGGAACGAGCCGCCGCGCGGGAAGCTTATCTGAAACAACGGGGCCAAGGCGACGCCGCTGGTCGTCCGGCTGGTATGCCCAACCGCGAAGAGCTGCTGAAGCGTTTTGACACCGATGGCGACGGCCGGCTGAGTGACGATGAGCGAACCGAAGCGATGCAGGCCATGCGACGCTTTCGCGGCCCGGCGGGAAATCCGGCTGGCGGAGCACCGGCTGGAATGCCGTCGCGAGAGGAAATCACCAAACGCTTCGACAAGAACGGTGACGGCCAGTTGGACGAGGCCGAGCGGACGGAAATGCGTCAAGCGATGCAGGCCCGCTTCCGCAACGGCGCGGGCCAAGGCAATGGCTTCGGCATTGCCGCTAATCAACCGCCCCGAAACCGCCTGGATCGCCAGCAGTTGGTCGAACGTTACGACACGAACGGCAACGGCCGATTGGATGCCGACGAGCGCGAAAAGGCGATCGCCGAAATGCGAGCACAGCGAGAAAAATCACGGCCAGATGCCGACAAGCCCAAATCCAGTAAACCCGAATCCGATGCGTCAGCGACCGACAAGCCTGACGAGACTTGAAAAACCTAGCGGCTCATGAACGAAGCCGCATTGAAAACCCTTCCTTCCCTTTTGGGGGCATGGCCCGCGCATGCCCCCAATTGACTTTCTTGAGGGCGAGTTTCGCGAGCCAGCTACTAGCTGCTGCCGGCTGGCGTTTCGCTGGCCAAGAGCTTGACCAAAGTCGCTCGCAACTCACGCACTCGCAGCGGCAAAGCCAGGATCACTCGGTGGCTGGCCAGATGCGCGCGTTGGATCAAACTGCGTTGCTTCTGATCCACCAGCAAGATCGCTGGAATGCTGGCCGTGGTTTCGTTCGAGCCGAATTGATTGAAGGCCTCGACCGCTTCGGCCGCCAAATCGGGCGTGGAAAACAGCACGCAGTCCGCGGCGTCTGGATCCATCTCGAACCGAGCCAAAGCTCGCCGAGCGTCGCCGAACACCAACACCTTGTATCCGCGACGTTTCAAGGCGTCGCGCAAGATATCCTGCATCTCCGTCTTGGATTCAACGATCATTACCGTCCGCGATTCGCCCTCACGCGTCGGATCGCCATCCATGCCCGCAGACTCGGCCGAGGCCGTGCCGCTCGCCTTTGGCAACGCCGCGGCGACGCCGTCCCCTTGCTCCAGCCGACGAATCGCCGCCTGGGCATCGGCCAGCAAGTCGCCTGGATTTTGATAGCGCCGCGTCGGATCCCACTCCATCGCCTTGTTGGCAATTGTGATCGCCACGGGCGGGCAATCCGCCACCATTTTGCCCAGCGGCGTGATGTTTTGAAATCGCGAAACGTTCAAGCGTTGCAGGCGATCGCGAGTTTCCGTCAACGGCCACTCGCCGCACATCATCTGATACAAAATGCAGCCGGCGAAAAAGATATCGCTGCGGGCGTCGTCCTTACGCACGCCCGTGCCCCGTTCTAGCGTCGCGTAGTCGATCGCGCGGGCGTTCGGGCAGTCGGCCAACGCATCTTCGTTATCGCGATTCGCCGCGGCCGCCAGACCAAAGTCCACCAGCTTCGCTCGCCCCACGCTGGAAACCAGCACGTTCGACATCTTCAAGTCGCGGTGCGTAATGCCTTGTTCGCCAGCGTAAGCCAAGCCGGCCGCGATGTCCGCCAGCAACTTCATCGCCGTCAGCGGCGGCATCGCCTTGCGGACGCGAATCAACTCGCGCAAATTCTGCCCTTCGACGAACTCCATCACCATGTACGGCGCCCGCACATCGGGATCGACATCGTGAATCGCCACGATATTCGGATGCCGCAGCTTCATACCCATGCGAGCTTCGCGAAGAAACTGCTCGAGCTGAGCCGGCTCTTCGCGAAACCGCCGCCGCAACACCTTGACCGCCATGATCCGGCCCGTGTCGCGGTGGACCGCGCGATACACGCGAGCGAACGTACCGGCGCCGATGATATACAGCACCTTGTACGGCCCATAGAAATAGCCAGTCCGCTCTCCGCGAACCAACCGCTCGACCTGAAAGTTGGTCAGAAACTCCTTGCGAACCAAGTGGGCGATGTAGTCTTCGGCCGACACATGGCGTGTGCCCAGATCGCCCCAGACCGAATCCACTTGGCGCAAGTCCAGCAACCCCACGTCCAGCAGACGTTGGCTCAGTTTTTCCGCAGTCACTTCGGCCATGAGTGGGGTGCTCCAACGCCTCTGATGGTGCGGCGACAAGCCGAATGTCGCCCCCCAAATTGTTCCGTTCGATCCATCGTATTCGACGCTATCGGCCGCTGCAACGCACGAAAAATCGGCCGGTTGCCAGCCTGTGTCCCGAAGCCTCAGCGCGAAGGCGTTCTCGTCCGTCAACCAGCCGATCGGTCTGACAAAGTTAAGTCGCCACGATTCCCACGATCGTTACGCGGCGTGGCGGCGCATCAGCCGTAGAGGGGGCAACGAAAACCGACCGGGAGTCACGAAAATCACCCGATGGATCTACATAAGATCCCGACGAACCGTCTTAAGATCCCGACGAACCGTCTTAAGATCCCGACGAACCGTCTTAAGATCCCGACGAACCGTCTTAAGATGCCCGACGAAGCCGTCTAAGTGCCTGACGGAGCGCCTTTAAGTGCCTGACGGAGCGCCTTATGTCCGACGGAGCGTCTAGGCGTCCGACGGAGCGTCTTAAGTGTCCGACGGAGCGTCTTAAGTGTCCGACGGAGCGTCTTAAGTGTCCGACGGAGCGTCTTAAGTGTCCGACGGAGCGCGCCTTAAGTGTCCGACGGAGCGCCTTACGCTGCTTAAGACGCGGCTTCGCGCGCTTAAGTCACGCCGAGGCGCGCTTAAGTCACTCCGGGGCGCGCTTAACACGCTTCGGGGCGAGCTTAACACGCTTCGGGGCGCGCTTAAGTTGCTCCGGCCAGGGCACTACAGCGCGTGCGCCGGGTGAAAGACGCCAACTTGCCGCAATGGCCCGTCACGGCAAATCCGCTCACGCCTCAGGCCAATTCCATCGCTAAGGCCGGTTCGCCAAGCGTTTGCAGATACACGTCGGCAACGCCAGCGGCCATCGCGTGGTCCGAGAAACGGCCGGCGTGGCGAGCGATCGCGCTGTTGCGAAGTGCCTGCCAATCCAGTTTGCCTTCGATCACGCGTGCCAGACCGTTCGCCAGCGACGACGCATTGCCCGCGCGCACGATCACACCGTCGATCCCGTCGCGGATCGCTTCGGGGATTCCTTCCACATCGGTGGCCACGACCGGCACGCCAGCGGTCATCGCTTCGAGAATCACCATTGGCAGACCTTCGCCAAACAAGCTGGGCAACGCGAACATATCCATCTGATTCAGCTCGCGATTCACATCGCACGTGAATCCCGACCACCGAATCAGCGAATCCACGCCCAGCCGCGCGGCAAGATTCTTCACCGACCGCTCGTACTCCGGTGTCTCGAACGGTCCTACCGCCCGCAACTCCACCGGCAGACCACGAGCTTGCAGCAACGACAGGGCTTCGACCAACGTCTCAAGCCCCTTGCGCGGACGAAACAAAGCCACGGTTCCAATCCGCCACACACCGCTCGGCGCCGGACGCTCCGGCCGCTCGACACACGGCACGCCATTCGGCACGGTGACCAGTGTGCCCCCATCAAAACCAAGACTTTGCATGTGACGAGCCAGACTGTGTGAGACGGTGATCAGCCGATCCGCGCCTTGCAGACAACGTCGCTCCAGTCGCTGATTCAAACGGTTCCGCCACCCGCGCGTGCTGTCTCGCGACGTCGGGCTGTGAACGTGATAGACAAACGGAACTCCGGTCATCGACGCGGCCACTCGCCCAACCAAGGCCGATCGTGGTGTGTGAGCGTGGATTAGATGGAAGCCCTCGCGGCGTATCAACCGAGCCAGTCGCCACGGCACCAGCAGATCGAACCGATGTCTCATCGGCAAGTCATACAGCGGCGTCTCTTTCGACCGCCGCATCCGTGGGAAGCGGGCCGGCTTGACGCATGCAAACGCAACCTCGATCCCATGATCCGGCAACCGCTGAGCCAGTAGGTCCTGGACGCGTTCGGCTCCCGAATAGTGTTCGCCATTAATCACGTGGAGCACACGAATCGGTTTCATCATGGTGACAGTCGCCTCCGAAGCGTATGGAATTCAAGCCGGATTCCAGCGACTAACACGATTCGCAAAGCCGATACCGACGTTCGCGGCGGCCCGACGATCGTCCGCGAACAGCGATCCTAAATCACGATGACGCCGCGAGTTGTGAGCGCCATTAAGATACACGCAAACAACGGCTCACCCACATTGCCGTTGCCAAAATCCCACATGTGTTGAGAAAACGAAACGCGTTGCAGCCGCGTTCTAGCCGTCCACAGGAATTCAGTGGGCAGCTCACATTTTGGGCTAGGGGCGAAGCTGCGGCGGAGTTTCCCCAGGCGGCGTGATTCCCTTCAGACGCAGAATCTCATTGGTCTTCTGACGCCTGCATTCATCGCTTATCGCGTTGGCCGGGTCGAACTGGGGATGAATAAACGGACCCGGCTTGGCGGTCAAATCAAGTCTTTTCATCGGACCGAGCAAAATCAGCGACGGCCCTGCCGGATTCGAGCCCTGGCGTAAATTGGGCCCGATCACGTGCGTAAACAGATCAAATCCAACACTGAACAACAAATCATACTTAACCGGCAGAACAATCAAATCTTCTGGTCCCACCGGATTGATCCATTCGCTCTGCCGAATCGCGGACAGCGCGCCGATCTTCACCGACCGCCAGTACTCATCCTTGCTAAGCTTCTTCTTCTTGAGCCCCAACGGGTCGGTATACAGGACCGGCAAATTCCCAACATAGCTGAACACGTTGATGTGCCCACCTCCAAACCCCAATGGGTCTTCGCTAATGAAGCGCCCGATGTTGGCGTCATAGTAACGAGCCCGGTAGTAATACAACTCGCTCTCGCTGTCGAACTCGCGACCCGTATAGAGAAAGCGCGAACTATTCGCCGAGTCCGACTGGCTCAATACATTGCCGAAGGAGTCGTACTGAATGTGATTGACCAACTGACCGCCATCGTCAACAACGTCCCGAATCGAACCCAAATGATCGGCAAGCAGCCACTGAGTTTCGCCCGCTTGAACCAGTTCCTGCGCGAGCACCTGATCGATCTCGGGGCCATATAGGTACCGGCGAGTCAGCTCGGGCTGTTGAACAGTACCCGATCCATCAACGTCTTCAAACTCCAACAACACTTGAACGCCGTCGTAAACAAAGTATGTCGTGCGTTCGACACCGCTTCCCTCGCCGTCATCATCCACAGTCTTCGCAATGCGACGGTCGAGAGCGTCATACGTGTAACGCACGTCAAGCGCGATTACACCTTCTGCCGATCGCTCCGTGATTCGTGTCAACCGATTGCGATGATCATAAACCAATTCACGAGTGTCATTAGACGCTCGATCCTTGCGTTCGACGACGTTTCCTTCCCCGTCATACACATAGTCGAACCGGCCATCCGACAGAAACCGATTCCCTTCGCCGGTAACATAGTCGGTGTCGTGGCGATGCGATTGCAGACGATTGCCGTTGGCGTCATACTGATAGAGCTCATCTCCCCGCGAGTCACTAGAATCGCGATCCGCGCCTCGTCAACTGATCGCGATCATCGTAGGCAAATTGTGTGATGCCATCACTATCAGCAACTTGTGTGATTCGACTGCCTTCGTCGTAGGTAAAGTCGTAAAAGCCAACACGGCATCGGTGGCGTCTCGATGATCCAACTCGGTCAACCGATTCAGAGCGTCGTACTGATAGTCGGAGCGTGACACCAACCCGGTTCGAGCCGCGTCCGAATACCGTGTGAGTTGGTCGAACTGACCGAGTTGGTTGTAGGCCAAGTCGACGAGCTTCTCGCTGCCGCCGCCCGATTGCTGCACCATCGTCATCCGATTCCGCCCGTCGTAGGCGTAACTGGTCGTTGATCCCAGGTTGCCGTCGATCGTCTCGGTCACGCTCCCCCGATTCCCAACCCCGTCGTAGCCGTAATCCAACATGACCGTCGGTAGACCAGCATTTGCAATTGTGCCTGCACTAGTGACCGTCTTAACCCGATCACGACTATCATAAGACAACGTCAGACTACTTACACTATCGACAGCCGACACCAAATTGCTGGCCCGATCGTAGGCATAGTCGATCGTGTTGCTAAGATTTCCGTCAGCGTCCTTCCACATCTCGGCAACTACGCGGTCCAGATCGTCGTACACGAAGTCTGTCGTGCGGCCATTGCGGTCGGTCATCTGAAACAGGTTGTCGGCGGCGTCAAACGAATACCGCTTGGATTCACCCAACGGGTTGTCTTCGCGAATCAAACGACTGCGTGCGTCGTAGACGAAACGTGTTGTGTTGTCGTTGGCATCCGTAACCTGCGCCAAGTTATCATCGGGATCGTAGAAGAACCGTGTTATTCCATCGGCGGAATCCTTCGCCTGAATCACGCGGTTGCGCGCGTCATATCGGCTTGTGACCGTGTGACCCAACGGATCGGTGACTCGCAGCAGATTCCCCTGTGGGTCATATTCAAACAGAGTTGTCTGGAAATGTGAGTCCTCAACACGCAATGGCCGATCTAGTAAATCAAATTCGCGTCGGATTACGTTATCCTTCGCGTCATTCGTCTCGACCACATTGCCGTTTTCGTCGAACACAAAACGACTAACCGCCGCCGTGAGCGGCCCACTCCCGTCCGGATCGGATTCGGTGACCTTCACAAGTCGATTGAGCGAGTCGTACTCATATTCGGTACGATTTCCATTCTCGTCGATCCGAGCGGTTTGATTACCCGCCGCATCGTACTCGAACTCGACAAACGCCTGATCCACCGTACCAACCGCGAAGGTAATTCGCGTCAAGCGACCGTTGGTGTCATAGTCGTAGTCCGTCAATCGCCCCAACGGATCGATGACTGTGTCGATAAGCCCCACGGTTGTGTATGTGTACTGCCAAGAGACATCATCCGTCTCACCACTTAACGTATCCAGTTCCCCCACAACACGCGTCGTTGTCAAAGTATTGCCGTTCGCTGGATCAATCTCGAACAGCGTTTGCCGTCCCAGTTCGTCGACGATCGCCGCGGGCACATTGAACAGCGGGTCGAACTGAGAGCGCAGCGGCTCGGCGGGCGGTCCATTGACAGACGACCGGTTTCGCAACAAGTGCAAATCCCGGTCGGCCACTACCACATCGAAAGTCCCAGCATTGCGGCTCTCAACCACCCCGAACGCACGACTCCTTTCGGGAAGTCCAAACGATTGTGGTTCGGCGAACGTGCCGTCGCCGTTGCTCGAAAGCACCGAAAAGGAATCGTCGCCCAGGATCAGTACATCGGGATTCCCATCAACGTCGACATCCGCGGATTTAAGCGCTTGCATGTTGTCGATTGGGTCGGTCGCCAAAATCACGGGCGCTTGAAAGGTTCCGTCACCATTTGCCAACAGAAGCGACAAGTGACCATCGCCGAACACCGTCGCGACGACAACATCCATCACCCCGTCATCGTTGTAGTCCGCCGCAACAGCGAACTCGGCGTGCAGCACACCGTCCGACATAACACCGGTCGCAAAAGTTCCGTCACCATTGCCGGCTAAAAAGGTGATCTCATTTTGGCCAAACCCATGAGCCGCGACGATATCCAAGTCGTCGTCGGCATCGAAGTGTCCCACCATGATGTCCTCGGCGGGAAGCGCCATCGCCACATTCAACGTAGGTTCAAATGCTCCGTCGCCGTTGTTGACAATAATGGCAATGTGGTCATCACCAGGCGTCAATGTTAAGCCTCCGCCGACAATGATATCGAGATCGTTATCATGATCGAGGTCCGCCAGTTCCAAGTCGCGACGCGTGGCGGGCACGGCAATCTCCAATGGCGTCGCAAACGTGCCATCGCCATTTCCGAAAGCTACCACAATCGTATCGCGCGACGACATCAGGGCCACGATGTCGGTCGTTCCGTTGTTATCCAGATCGCCGAGACGCAACCGATACACGGTCCCCGAATCGATCGTTTCCACGACTGGACCGAAATCGCCGCCGGTACCCAGTACGATCGAGAGATTCGTTCCGCCCAGAACTAGATCCGGTAACAAGTCGCCGTTCAAGTCAGCGCTTTCGATGTTATCGATGCCTGAAATATCGCCGTCCACCACGGTGGTGCTGGCCGTCTCGAACGCACCGCCGGATGGATTGATATACACGGCGACCGAAGCTTCGTCATTTGCGAAGGAAACCGCGGCAATGTCAGCGACACTGTCTTCATTAAAGTCTTCGGACACCAGTGTTAGTTGACTGCCCCATACCTCAAATGTTGACGACTGCACAAGATTTCCATTCTGGTCGTTGATCAGAACCAGGGCCATACGGTCGCTGAACAAGGATCGAGATCCAGCCACCACATCCAGCCAACTGTCGCCGTTCAGGTCCGCGGCGACGACATGGCCAGCAATCTCACTAGTAGGCATCGATCTCGGTGCGGCGAACGTTCCATCCCCTAAGCCTGGAAATACGGAGATTTCGTTGCTCCCAGGTACAATCAGGTCAAGAGTGGTATCGCGGTCAATATCCGCCAACGTACTTCCCGCGAGATCGCCGGTGGGAATCGCGAATGACTGGAATGCTTGAAAGGTCCCGTCCCCGTTGCCGATCGCAACGGCTGCTCCGCCAAACGCATCAGCGACGATATCCAGCACGCCGTCACGGTTGAGGTCGCCCACGAACACGGCTTCATGTCCAAACGTCAGGCCCAGTTGCGTCCCTTCGGTAAATGTGCCATCGCCGCTGTTGATGAGAATGCGGCCACCGCCCACATCGTTCGCCGAGACTATGTCGGGGAATAAATCGCCGTTCAGATCACCAATGGCAACTTGAACGGGTGAGAAGTCGGAATCGTAAACTTGAATTGGTTGGAACGAGAAGTCTCCGTTTCCAAACGCCACGCCGATCGTATCAGCAACGGTGTTCGCGACGACCAGATCCATATTTCCGTCGCGATTTAGATCCGCAATCGCAACATCCAAGGGGCGATGATTTCGGCCCAAATTGTTGGGGTCGCGAATATTCAATACGACGGCATCGCCAAACGTTCCATCGCCTCGGCCCGGCAATAGGGAGACGCTATCATTCTCACGACTCACCGCTACCAAGTCGATATGACCGTCACCGTTCACATCGCCGTACGCTATTTTCGTGGGCACGCCGCCGACCGGGAACACTTGTCCTGAAAACAGCGACGAACCGTTTGAACCACGCACGATATCGTCCGTCGACTGAATCACATTGCCGCGCTCGTCGTACTCGAACGTGGTGATGTTTCCGCGGGCGTCGGTGATGCTTCCCAACAGGTTGTTTTCGTTGCGGGTGAAAGTTGGTAAACGCCCCTCGGCGTCCTGGGAGTAAACTTCACGTCCTTGTTGATCCAAAATGGTGCGTGTGACATTGCCATTCGCGTCTCGGTAGTAGGCCGAGTTTGTGTCGGCTACGACGCTTGCTTGCGGCGCGGCGTCGGGAATGGAAGTCACCGATGGCGGCAACAAGATGCGAGTTTGTAATGGGTCGAAGGCCAGTTCCGTGCCGTCTTTGCGGATCGACCGTTCAGCCCGACCGTGAAAGCCGTAGAACGTCTGCTCGCGAAATCCTCGTTTATTTGTCTCGGCGATAAGATGATGGTCGCCATCGTATTCAAAAGCGCGGCTGTGGGTGTCCGGATCGGTGATGGATATTAGATTGCCGTCCGCGTCGTAGTTAAACAACGTCGAACGATTGGCGGGATCGACGATTTCCGACACACGGTTGCCGGTGTAGAACAAGTGGGTCTCGAGTCCGACGGGGTCGATGATCTTGGTTAATCGGCCGTTTTCATAGACATGCTGAGTCGTGTTGTTGTTGCGATCGGTGATAGATATCAATCGGCCCGCTACGTCGAACTGGTACAGCGTCTGGTCCGTCATTGTGCGAGTAAACGACCCATCCGTGTTTTTCACCAATGTGGAATAGTCGCCGGGCGGCGAGACATAAGGCTCACCTGCTGTGGGACGCGCCCCAAACACATAGTTGGCTCCGTCGCCATCCGAGAATAGAAGACTCCCGTCGGGGTTCTCGACCAGTTGTTGAACGCCGGCCAATTGCCAGCCGGATCCGAATGGACTGTCGATTGCATTCACATGAACGACTTGGCCGCTGCTTTCCGACATGGCGCCGCTAAATTGACCGTCGTCCAGACGCAGTATTCCGGTGCTGAGCGTGTAACGGTAAACGCCCGATGGCTGCCCGCGCAGATCACCTTGCAGTGCGGCCTGCAGATTTCCGCCGCCGTCGGGAATCGCCCAAAAATGCTCGCCGCCAGGCAATCCCATTCCGCCAGCGAATCCAGGCACTTCGGTCGTCGTGCCGCCTCGCTCGAATTGCAGGCGCGCGACCAATCGTTGATCGGGATCCGCAAGAACATTGTCCGCGCCGAAATGGATTATGGGGCGAGGATCGGCCCGCTGAGAGTCGTAGAACAAAGTCAAGCCGCGTTGTTGACCGAGCGAATAGTAGGAGACAAGCTCATGCATCTCGATAACCGCGCCGGAGTGCAACTCCACAACCGACGTGCCTGGCGCGTTCGCCTGGCCGCTTCCGGGACGCTTTGTTTGGGCCGCGGAGTTGTGATTGCAATCGGTTGTGGGACACGACTCCTCGGGCGTCGCGGTCTCCAACATGGAATCTCGAATCACAATCGGAGGTCGCGCGGGAATCCCCAACTAGTATTATTGATGCCACCAGAGATCGTTTCGATACGCAGGCCGTCGCTGCTAACTCGCATATCTCCCACATCTTCTGAATTCACCGGTCTCGGGATTAATCGACCAAAGATCCATCGGTTCACTCCGGCGCCCAACCAGAACGGTTGGGAAATGTAACCGGTGTCGGCTGGGAAGACCATATTGGCCGGCTGAATCGTGACGACGAGATCGGGGAATCAGATTTCCGTCGGCAAGCGCGGCGGGTGTTAGCTCCGGCGGCACTTCCGTGATGCTCAGCGTACCGTCGAACATAGTCCCGTCGCGGTCTTCGAGCGTTCCAGCGGCTACTTGAATCGACACCATCTCGCCCGGTGCAATCTGTTGGTCGACCATCGTCTCTTGTGATGGATTGATATCCGTCCCGCCGGCCACATCCAGTTTGGGCAAGTAGACGGGGCGATCGAGCACATTGTTGAAGCCAACGTAAACTTCGTGTTCAAGCATCAGTGGAAGTTTTTCCGCGACGAACGGATAGGCGTCGGACGTAGGAGCCGCTTCGCCGTGGATGCGCAGTGTGTTGTCAGTGCCGCCCGGCGTCAGGTTGGTATCGTGCGTGAGAAACTGGCCCCAAATCATGAACAGGTGCGTAATACCATCGGCATTGGTCGTGGGGCTCGTTTGAGCAAACACGGCGTTGCTGATTTCGCGCGCGTTCGGACGATTGGGCCCCGCGGGCTGACTGATTCCGTCGGCATAGGCCGGAGTGAAATCGGTTCGAAGATTCGTTCCGACTTGACCGACGCCAGGCATGGCGACGTTGTTTCCGTGACCGTCGATCGTGCGATTCTCCGTGGGAGCGGATGCATTCGCGGCGCCGCCCGTGCCAAATCCCGCTGGTGCGGTTTGAGTTGTAAAGACACTGGCCGGCAAGGTGGTGATCGAGGTGTTGCGTTGAATCAGAGCGCTCATGGTGGTCGCGCGAATCGCCGCCAAATCCGCGGCGTTGAATTGCTGGTTCTCGAACCAAAATCGATCGCCGTCGCGTAGGCGTGTGAATTGATCGGCGATGATCGAGGCAAAGGTTTCCCCGACGACAGCGCCGGTCGCGTGATCCTCGGCCAGTCCGCCGACCCACAAATCGACTTGCTCCACATCGCTGTAGACGGAGGCCAACCGAGCTTGCACTGACGCGTCGTTCGTGAGATCGGAAAAGTCTTGGGCGGCGTCCAGCCCCAATTCTCGCCGCGTATCGTTGTAGCTTGGCAGGCCCAAATCGCGGCCGCGTTGAATGTTTAGCGAGGTCAGGTCCAGCCCGCCGGCGCCTGGGGGCCCGAACAGAAAGTTCCGCAAATCGTCGATCACTTGGGCATCCAGCTCTTCCACAACCTGCGTCGTCAACCCGCGCAGCAGAGGCTCGATGCCGTGATCCTTCAGCGGCTCGGGATTGAAGAACGCATCGCGCAGAGACAACGGGCTCTCGGCCAACGGATCGTTGTTCTCGTCCAGCAGCACCATTTCGCTGGACGCCAAACTGTGTCCGAAGCGGAATGCGGCTCCGGAAAACAGGGCGCTGATCGCCGGATCGACTGTCTCGTCATAGCCGCTGTAGGCTGGCAAAGCCGACTCGCCCAACAGCAGCGGCAAGAATTCGTTGTACGTAATTTGTTGCAGGATGGCGCTGACCCAGCGCCGCGAAAGCTGGTAAAGCTGTTCGCCCGTCAGATTCGAATCGGCCAGCGCGAGCTCGTCCGCGCGACGATTGTGCTCGCGCACCAGCAACGTGTGCAGACTGGCCAGCGCCGGATTGTCGTTCGCTCGCACATCGCCCGCGGCAAACAGTGTGGCCGGGTCGCGCGGCGAGTTGTTTTCGTTTTCCAACGTGCCGTCGGGAAACGACGCGAGATCGTTCAGCGGCAGGAGATCGCCGGGCGAAGTCTTGAGCTTGCCAGTGCCGTCATTCGTGCGTAGAGCCGTCGCCCGAGCGTCGTTCGATCCGTACACGGCACTCGCGTCGATGAAGGCTGTCACCAGATTGGGAAACTGACGCGGATTCGAAACCGAGACGCCGGTCGTGATGTCGTAACCGGCACGGTCCAGCGGAATCGTCTTGCCGCCCTCGGCGAACGGATCGAACTGAGGATCGCCAATCAGCACCGCGATGTCGAACGGTTCGGTCGGAACGGTGAACGAAGGCAGCTCCAGCGTGAACGATCCGTCGGCCGCGGTCATCGTTTGAAACCGGCCGACTTCGAGCGGCACGTTGGCCAGCGGCGTTCCGTCGGTATCCAGCACCGTGCCCGATATCCGCGTGGTAGCGATCGGGTCGGCGATTACTTCAAGCGAAACGGTCCGCGAAACCTCGGCCGCGCCGTCCGACGCGACCACCTCGAACGTGTAGCTTCCGAGTTGATCCGGCGCCGGCGTTATCGCCAGCCGATGATCGGCCGTGAGTCGCATGTTCGGCAGACCGGCCGCGGCTCGCAGCGAATACGTAACCGAATCGCCATCCGCGTCGTTCGCGTTCAAAGCCACTTCGAGCACTCCGCCCGGCGCGACGGAAAGCGGTCCGATCGGATCGAGTTGCGGCGGCCGATTGGCGTCGCCCACATAGACGCGCGGCGTCAACCGGAACGGAATTGACTGCGGGTTGTCGATCTGAAATCGGAGCGATTTCGAGCTCTCATTAACACCCAAACCACCAGTGGAAATCGCGCTGCGCAGGCTGAGGTACGGCGACTGATCGGCAAGCTGCCCTTGGGCATTGGACAACGTCACTCCCGCGGGCAAATCTGGAAACGCGACCCACACGTTGCGACCGACGCTCGGCCCGCGGTTGTGCAACGTCAGGTCGGCAGCGAATCGTCCCGTCGCCGGATCGAAACTTGCCCGACTCACTTCGACTTCAATGTCCATGGTCGGTGTGCCCGCGAACATCGTCGGCATGCTGGCGACTGACACGCGTTCGCTGGTCAGCGGAAAGATCGGCCCGGGCGAGCCGTCGATGTCGACTTCGTTCGAAAGCGGTTGGATCGTCAGACGTGTGCCGTCATCGGAGTCGTTGTTTAGCAGTTGAAAGATCAGTTGGCCGCTTTGCCGATTCGCCAGCGACGTCAAATCAATCTCGACGATCGAGCCATCGAAGCTGACTTGGCCCGGCCGGAACTCCGATCGCGACCCGTCGTAGGTAAAGATCGGCTCGCCCGCCTCGCCGACCGAAAGCAGCGTTTGGCTGCGGTCGTTGCCGTCGACCAGGTACACGGCCAACAGGTCTTCCAGCGCCGGCTGCGTGTCCGTCGAATCGAACTCGGCCGTCACTTGGAACCGATATCGCCGCGTTCCGGCGACTTGGCCCAAGCCGATCTCGATCGACTTTTCGCGAGCGAACTGGTTCCCCTCACTCAGTTCGAGCGGCAACTGGAACCCGGCGTTCAATGCGTTGATCACCAGCAGCGGATCGATCGGCGAGGCCACGCCGTCGCCGTTCACGTCGATAAACGAATCCGTCGCTGTCGGCGGCCGATCCAGCGGTCCGCTGCCCGTAAGATTCAGATAGTTAATTGGCAGCAACGCATCAATCGGCGACACCAACCCATCGGCGTTCACGTCCAACGAGACCACCGGGTTTCGCCAGTCCGCCGCCATCAAGACGCGCGATTCGAGCGGTTCGAACAACACCCGCCGCCGCTGCGTTCGCCCTCCGTTTTTCGCTCGCTGTTTCGCTCGACCTCGCACGCCCCGAAACCAACCACTCGACATCATCAACCACCAATCGCTGCCGCGGCGAACGAAAACATCCAAGTATTCTGGATCTCCCGCTCCACCCCAGTAAAGAGACTAAAAGCGGGGGCAGTATAACTTGGGCGTCTGGTCGATTCAAAAACGACAAGACGCCACTTGGGCGGTGATGCGGCCGGCGATGTGTGAGACAGCTTAGGCGACCGGCAGATGAAAAAATTCCAGCACGCGGCGCAAGCAAGTGAACTCGCCGACACACTCGCTCGCGCGTCGTGCTCATATTTCCGTAAATTTTCATCTGCCGGACGCCTTAAACAGCTTTGGTTCCCCGAGCCGGGTTGGACTATCATCGAAACTCTTTGATCGACCAAATTGCCCTTACGGGAAAACCCATGGCTCCATTGCAAAATCTCTCTCGTTCGCATGACCGACGCGAACGCTCGGCTTCGATGGCTTCCACAATCTCAACGAGACTCGCCCTTGTCACCGCACTGTGCATGACGCTCGGTTCGACACATTCGCTGGTCGCCGACGAGCCGACTTCGGCCGCCGCGCGGGCCGAGTTTTTCGAACAGCGGATTCGGCCGGTGTTGGTGGAACACTGCTATGAATGCCACAACAGCAACGATGCGAACGAAGGGGGATTGGCCGTCGATTTTCGCGACGGATTGCGAAAGGGGGGCGAACAAGGGCCGGCAATCAAGCCGGGCGATGCGGAGGGCAGCCTGCTGCTGCGAGCCATTCAGCATGCCGACGGCGCGCCGCGAATGCCGCAAGGCGGACCGAAGCTGGACGCGCGGATCGTCGCCGACTTCGCTCGCTGGATCAACGACGGCGCCGTCGACCCGCGAGACCAACCGCCTTCCGCGGCCGAGTTGTCCGCCGCCACGAGTTGGGAAGCGGTTCGCGAGCGGCGAATGAAATGGTGGAGTTTTCAACCGATTGTCAAGACGCCAGTGCCGCAAGGCGCGCACGATTCCGACTCGCCCGCCTGGCAAACCTCCGCAGCCGCTCGGTCCGATCATCCAGTCGATCGCTTCCTGGCGGCCGGTTGGCGCGAAGCAAAACTTCCGCCGCCGAATTCGGCCGACCGCGAGACTCTTTTGCGCCGCGTCACCTTCGCCCTGATCGGACTTCCACCGTCGCCCGAACAAGTCGCGGCGTTCAAAGTCGACACGTCGGATGACGCCTACGCTCGGGTCGTCGATCAATTGCTGGAATCGCCTCGCTTCGGTGAACGCTGGGCGCGGCACTGGATGGACTGGCTGCGTTATGCGGAGTCGCACGGCAGCGAAGGGGACCCGGCAATTCCTTACGCCTGGCGTTATCGCGACTACCTGATTCGGGCCTGGAACGACGACGTGCCCTACAGCCAATTGGTCCGCGAGCATCTGGCGGGCGACTTGCTGGCCAGCCCGCGGTGGAACGACGAACTGGGAATTCGCGAATCGTCGTTGGGCCTGGGCCATTTGCGGATGGTGTATCACGGTTATGCGCCGACGGACGCGCTGGACGAATTGGTGACGTTCACCGACAACCAGATCGACGTCATCTCGAAAGCCTTTTTGGGCGTGACTGTTTCTTGTTCGCGGTGCCACGATCACAAGTTCGATCCGATCAGCCAGCGAGATTTTTATAAGCTGTTCGGCGTGCTCGCCAGTTGCCGGCCGGCTTTGATCACGGTGGACAAGCCGGACGTGGCCAGTCGCAACCAGTCGCGACTGGCCGAGCTGAAGCCGCGAATTCGCGAAGCGCTGGCCAACGCATGGACCCAATCGGCGACAGACTTCGCGCGGCAATTGACTTCCCAGTCGGATAGCGAAGCCTGGAAAGCTCGCTTAGAGGCCGCGGCCAAGGACGACGGTCATCCGCTGCACGCGTGGGCCGTGCTGCGCGGCGCGGACGACGAAACGCTGCGGCGGCGTTGGAACGAACTCTCGACCGCCTGGCAATCGAAACAAGCGCGTGCCAACGATACGCGCGAGAAATCGGCCGTCGCGATCGAGTGGGACTTAACCGGCGAAGACTACGCCGATTGGTTCGCTCATGGCAACGGTTCGGCCAACCGGCCTTCGCGGCCCGGCGATTTTCATGTCTTGCCCGAAGGCGAGTCGATCATCTCGAACGTCTATCCGGCCGGCGTCTTCACGCATCTGCTGACCAGCAAACACAACGGCGTGTTGAACAGCCCCCGTTTTCGCGTCGATGCCGATCGGCTATCGGTACGAGTGGCCGGCAGCGGCGGCGCTCGCGTGCGTTATGTCATGCAGAACTATCCGCGAGCGATCGGCTTGATCTACCAATCGTTTGTTCCGCAACAAGAGACGTTTCGGTGGCAACATTGGGACATGCGCTATTGGAAGGGCGACTGGGCTCATATCGAAATCGCGACCGCCGGCGATTTGCCCGTGGAAGCTCGCGGCGAGAACGATCGTTCGTGGTTCGGAATCGCCGAAGTGGTCGCGTCGTCCGGCGAAGCGCCAGTCGATCTCGGCTTGCCAATCTTTGCCGTTCTGAGTTCGTCGACCGAACTGCAACAGCCCGCTTCGACATCGCTTGATTCGATCGCTCCCGATTCGTCGGCGGATCTAGCAAAGCTGTATGCCGATACGATTCGCCAAGCCGTCGCGGATTGGCGGTTCGGTCGAATCAACGACGCTCAAGCCGAGCTGCTCGGGTACTTGGTACGCGAACGGCTGCTGCCAAACTCGTTGGAATCCGTTCCGGCAGCTCAACCGCTGGTGGCCGAGTACCGCCGGCTCGAAAGCGAGATCCAGTTTCCTACCCGATCTCCCGGCGTCTTGGAATCGTCGGCGATCGACCAACCGTTGTTTGTTCGCGGCAATCACAAACAACCGGCCGCCCCCGTGCCGCGAGGTTTCTTGGAGGCGTTGGGCGATCAGCCGTTCAACACCGACGCCAGCGGTCGGCTGGAATTGGCCGAAGCGATCGTCGCGCCCGACAACCCGCTCGCGTCGCGCGTGATCGTCAACCGCTTGTGGCATCATCTGTGGGGACGCGGAATCGCGACGACCACCGACAATTTCGGCCGGCTGGGCCAACAGCCGACGCATCCCGAGTTGTTGGATTTCCTCGCGGCCAAGTTCGTCGAGGACGGCTGGTCGTTGAAACGGATGCTGCGGTTTCTCGTGCTTTCGGAATCGTTCCAGGCCACCAGCGATGCGACTCCAGAATCGCTGGCCGGCGATCCCACGAATCGTTGGTTGGCACGCTTTCCCGTCCGGCGGCTCGAAGCCGAAGCGATCCGCGATTCGCTGCTGGCCGTGTCGGGGCAGTTGGACGAAACGCTGTTCGGCCCCGGCGTGCCCGGCAACAGCCGCCGGCGCAGCATCTATGTGAACGTGCGACGCAACAATCTCGATCCGCTGTTGAGTGCCTTCGACGCTCCCGAGCCGAGTTCGACGCGCGGTGTACGCGACACGACGAACGTTCCCGCGCAGTCGCTGACGTTGCTGAACGATCCGTTCGTTTTGGAAACGGCCAAACAATGGGCCGATGCGGTGTCGAGCGAGTTCGGCAGGATCCGACGAGACGTTCCGCTCGCTGCATCGAGCGCATGTGGCTGGCGGCGTTCGGACGCTCGCCGACTTCCGATGAGATCGCCGCTTGCCGCGCATTCCTCTCCGAGCGCGAAGAGCGTTTGACCGAAGTCGCTCGCCAGCGAGAACGCTTGACGACGGAGATTGCCGAGCGGCGCGAGGCGTTGCGTCGAATCACGGAGCCCGTCCACGCTCGAATCCGAGAACAACGCGGCTCGCAAACCCGCCCGGCGGGGCCGGTGGACGAAACGGGCAAACCGTTGTTGCCAATTGCTCGTTGGGAATTCGACGACGATCTACGAGATTCCATCGGCAATTTGCACGGCGTCGCCAAAGGCAACGCGCGACTCGAAGCCGGCGCGATCGTGCTCGATGGCCAATCGTTTGTCGAGACCGCGCCGCTCAAACAGCCGCTCAAGACCAAAACACTCGAAGCTTGGGTGCGGCTCGATGATCTGAATCAGCGAGGCGGCGGCGTGATGAGCGTCGAAACAATCGGCGGCCAAACGTTCGACGCGATCGTCTTCGGCGAAAAAGACCCGCGACAGTGGCTCGCCGGCAGCGACTTTTTCAATCGCACGCTATCCCTCGGGGGAACACCGGTCGAGTCGACAGGCGACGCGGACATCCATGTGGCGATCGTGTACGCCAGCGATGGCCGCATTACGGCCTACCAGAACGGAAAGCCATATGGAAAAAGCTATCAATCAACGGGACCGATAACTTTCGCCGCGGATTCGAGCCATGTGCTGTTCGGCCTTCGCCACTCTCCGCCCGGCGGCAACCGGTTTCTCGCGGGCCGAATTGTTCGAGCGCAGCTCTACGATCAAGCCCTCACGGCCGATCAGATCGCCGATTCCGCCGGCGCGGAAACCGGAGCGATTAGCCAGCGACAATTGTTGGCCGCCATGAACGCGGCCGATCGCCAACAATATGACCGGCTTAAGACGGAAGTCGACCAGCGAGAACGCGAACTCCGAACGTTGGAAAACGCGAACATGTGGCAGTCCGGCCCCACGGCCCCTTGGCGCGAGTTGGCCCACGCCCTGTTGAACTTTAAAGAGTTCATCTATGTCCGCTGAGACACATTCCGCCATCAACCACATAACACCTATTTCAGCAACGCCTGCCAACTCATAGTGCGATGACACAACACAAATACCCGTCACACACCGCCTCACACAATATCCCCATCGATCGCCGACAGATGCTGGCTCGTTGTTCCAGCGGCTTCGGCATGGTAGCGCTAGCTGGGCTGATGGCGGACCGAGCCTACGCAGATCCAGCCACGATAGCCAACACATCCGGCGAACCTACGAGCCAGCATCGTACGCTGCCGGCACGGGCGAAGAACGTCATTCTGTGTTATATGTCCGGCGGTGTTTCCCACGTCGATTCGTTTGATCCAAAACCACGGTTGATCCAAGAGAACGGCCGGCCGATGCCGATGCCGATCGAGCGGACACAGTTCAACAACAATGGAAATCTGCTGGCCAGCCCCTGGCAGTTCCAACAATATGGCGACTCTGGATTGCCAGTCAGCGACCTGTTTCCCCATCTTGGTTCCTGCGCGGACGAGTTGGCCGTCGTGCGTTCGATGACGGCCAAGTTCAGCGAACATGCCCAGGGCAACTTCTTTGTTCATAGTGGCTTTCCCTTTCTGGGTTACCCTAGCGCCGGAGCGTGGATCACCTACGGACTCGGCAGTGAAAACCAGAATCTGCCCGGCTTTGTCGTGCTGCGCAGCGGCGGTTCGGCCGTGCCACATGGCGGCGTGGGTCTGTTTTCGAGTGGGTTTCTGCCCGCCGTCCATCAAGCCTCCTTGATCGACGCCGACGGTCAAGAACCGGTGCGTAACATCCGACCGCGCGAAGCCAGTTGGTCGCAACGACAACGGCTCGATTTTATCAACCGCATGGACCAACAGTTCTTGACCGACGTCAATCACAGCTCCCATGTGGAGGCGGCGATACGCAATTATGAGACAGCCTTTCGCATGCAATCGGCCGTTCCCGAACTGGTGGATTTGCGAGACGAAAGCGAAGCCACGCGACGCCTCTACGGCCTGGACGCCGCGGACGATAAACAGGCCGCCTACGCCCGCCAGTGTCTCTTGGCTCGCCGTTTGGTAGAGCGCGGCGTACGGTTCGTCGAGCTAAGCTGCCTGGCTTACAACATTGGCGGCGGCAATGCGGCCAACCCGTGGGACCAACATGGCGATCTCAAACGGGGACACCAACTAATGGCCCAACAAGTCGACCAACCAATCGCGGCGCTTATCAAGGATCTCAAAGCTCGCGGACTGTTAGATCACACGCTCATTATCTGGATTGGTGAGTTCGGTCGCACCCCGTTCTCGCAAGGCGCCAACGGCCGCGACCACAATCCATTCGGATTCAGCATGTTTCTGGCCGGTGGAGGCATCCGCGGCGGCACGGTTTACGGAGCGACCGACGAGTACGGTTATCGAGCCGTCGAGAACCCGTGCGATATTTACGATCTCTGGGCCACCGTGCTCCACCAACTCGGCATCGACCACACGGATCTCACCTACCGTCATGGTGGACGCGACATTCGGCTGACCGACGTACACGGCGAGGTGATCCGCGACATCATCGCTTAACGTCGTCCTTCGCCTCCTAACGCAATCCAACGACTGGCTTGAACTCCCGGCTATTTTACCTCGCGCCACTCCAACAATCGCAAGCTACCGTTTGCTCGCGTGAATTCGTAAGCTCCAATCTCGCTTACGTGAAACGAAGGTCGAGGATTTCCCTCCATATCCACCGGAACGTCGCTCGGCAAATTCAACCCGGAATTGATCGCCGGCGATCCTTTCGCCAAACGATAATTCCCGGTCGCGGCGTTCGCGAACAATGGATCGCGGTCAATTGTCGACTCGTCCACTTTGGTGTTAAAGCCGATCTGACCGAATCCATAGCAAAGGTTATGCGAGTGACGCAGCGTACCTCCATCGCGTCGCAGTGCCGTCGCGCCACGGTTGGACGCGAAAATATTGTTGTGCACCGTGGTATGGCATGCCGACGCTTGAACGCCATTGCCCATGGAACGCAGGTCGGCAACCGTGTTATTCAAGAACAGTCGTTTCGCGTCGCTGGGTCCTCGTAAATGCCCCGACCAAAAACCCTGATGGAATCCGGCGAACACGGAATTAATGGCTGTCAACGGCCCACCTTCCACATACACGGCCCATTTCCAGTTGTTCGTATATTGCCCTTCGAATCGGCAGCTATCAAGAATGGTTTGCGTGCTGTTGTTCTGGTACAGGCCGTACTTGGCGCCCGTCGTGCGGCAATTGCGTAGCGTTGCTCGCCCACCTTGCTCCACCAGAAAACCGATGTTCCAGTTGTTCTCGCTGTTTACGCTATCTAGCGTAACGTCGCCGTAACGAACGCAGGGTCCACACGTATTGCCCGTCACCGTCCATTCATTCTTTTTCTGATCGGAGACGGTCAGACTGCACGTATCGTACATGATGCTGTACCACGCGCTGCCGCTGATGGACGAGTTCTTTAGTTCAAAGTTGTGGTCTTCGGCATGCACGACTCGCAGCCCATACTGATTCTTGTCAATCTCGCAATCAACAACGCGATGCAGATTCTTATCGTCCCAAGTCGCCGTCGGTTGATTAATTTTCAGGAACACCCCAAAGTCGCCGTTTCCGGTAAATCGCGAGTCTTCAAGGTCCACGCGCGAATTGTAGTGGGCCAGCAACCCCTGTCTTCCATTGCGTTCAAAGCGACATTTGCGAATCGCGACCGGTCCATATCCCACCGTCATGCCAGGCCCCGAACTGTCCGTGAATTTGCAGTTCGTCGCACTGAAACTTCGATCGGCCCAGCTTATAGCGCCACCATCGTTGTCGTGAAACTCACAATTAACCAGTTCCACATCACTGGACATCGACGATAGCGCGTAGCAATGATTCCCCGCAAACTCGACGCCCTTGGCAATCAACTTGGCATCGTAGGCTTGCAAACTCGCGAACTCGTTCTCGGGAAATGTCCAGCGGGCGACATTGTCCGGCGTGAGTCGCCAGTCACACGTTTGAACGCGAACGCCGACATAGTTGTCCTCAATCCGCGTGCCACGCAAGTCGTGATCGGCTTCGTTCGTGGCGTACAGCAACAGCCCGCCGCCATCACCGGCACTGAAGTCGCCATTCTCTCGTATCTCACAACCCCGGAATGTGGCCGCGCCGTGAATTTTGGCGCCAAACATCGTGTTCTTCAAAAACTTGGAGCTTCGAGCAACGAACGAAGGACAAGCCCAGGCGACCAACCCCACGCCGCTGTGAGCCAATTCGCTATTCTTCACGACGAGGTCCGTGCCCACGGCCGTGAGTGCTTCGACCGATGCGCCGGATAGCGTTACGCCATCCAACGAACAAGCTCCGCGGACCGCGTAGAGATGATGCTTGTTGTCGCGGAACTCCCATCCCTGCTCCCCCGTGAATTCAACGTTTCCGTTCGTACTATAGATACCTAAATCGTTGTTACGAATTGTCGTATTGAAGACTTTCCATTCTGGTCCGGATTCACCAATCCATGTGTGGTCAAACCAAATGCCATAGCCTCCCCTGGCGATCGTGCAGTCCCGCAAAACGGTGGCTCCCGCCGTTGCCTCCCAACGGTTGTTGACCAACTGGGCGTTGTTGATCCCCAAGTTCGTCCCGGAGTTGTCCACAAAGCTGCAATTGATGAATCGGGCGTCCGGCGCTTTCTTGACATACAGCCCCGATCCGTTGTTACGGAACTGCGAATCCTTGGCAAGAACTTTCGCGCCGGACAGAACCACTCCCCACCCTCGTGAGCCCGAGATCGTGGCTTTGTCGAATGTGATATCGCCCCCGTAGGCAATAATTCCTGTCGCGTTGTCCTCCAATCGCCACATCTTGCCGACATTGTCATTATCGAATGTGAGCGAACAATTCTGGGCGAAGAGGCCAAACGAGTTGTTGCGCAGCGGCGAGTTAGAGATACGCAGATCACCGTTCTCGACGCCAAGCAGTTCAAGCCCAATAAAGCTGTCTCGGATCGTGGTGCCCGCAATAATGACGAGGTCAATTTGAGGGTTCAGAATATTCAGCGCAACCAACGCCCGAACTCTTATTGCCACAGTCCACGAATTCACAGTTACGAACTGCCGCCCGCTCGACGCTGTTCAAACGCAACCCGCGGAAGCAATTGTTGAATCGACACTCATTGATCTTTGCCACGCCACCAGAGATGCAAACACCGAACGCCTGGCCACCATCGTAATTATCAAAAGTCAGTCCGACGATCGACAAATTGCTGTTGACGGCATAAATACCGGACGTGCCCTGTTCGACGTCAATCATCTTGCGCCATTGCGAATCGATCGTGAGTTCGCTGTCGGCCAGCAAAATCTCGGTTCCACTGGTTTTGGTAATCGTCGCACGGACGAATCGGATTTTCGAATCGTCGCGCGCGTTGCGAAGGGAGATGCCGGCCCCATTTTTCAGGATCTGGCAATCGCGGATGATTGGTTCCGTCGCGGCTGGGTCGCCGCTGGTTCCCCAGGCAATATTCAGAGCCGGCCCCGCGCAACCACGTATCGTCGAACTCTCAATCAGGCACTTATAGTTTTCCTCGCTGTAGGGACCCGTATTGTTGTCCAAGAACTGGCATCCGATCGCGTGCAATTCTCCATGCGCAACGGTCAACGCTTCGGCCAAATTCTTCAGAAACCGACAATTATCGAACTTCACACTACTATAGCTGGCATGCAGCGGATCATCACAAGCTTGAAACACACAGTCGTTGAATTCCAATGATCCGGAACTAATTATCTGAACCGCTTGGATACGTTTCGACGAGGACCTCGCGATACCTTCGCCGTCGAAGACAAATCCGATGATCTTCAAATGGCTGGCCTGGGAAATCGTCCAGGCAAAACGATTTGCCTTCGAAGGAACGATTCGAACGACTCCCGGATCGCCGGTTTTGGCTCCACTCTCATCCGCGCGGATTGTGATAGGAGCCTCTTTCGACCCGGATTTCGTGATCGCGGTCGCTTGGGCGTAGACACCGCCCCCCACATGAATCGTGTCGCCGGGCGAAGCAACTTCCACGGCTTTGCCAATCGTGCCGAAAGCAGTGCGACGGGACATGCCATCGTTGTTGTCGTTGCCGTTGACGCGAACAAAGTACTCACTGGGCCCCGTGTTCGATTCATAGGCCCCGACGTCCCATTGTTCGTGCGAGCGAGGACGAAGTTGGCCTGCCACGTCAAGCTTCAGGTTCTGAGAGATCTCCGGATCACCGTGATAGATCGTAAACAGTTTGCTCGCGTCGATCGCGGGAGAGCCTGGGCGAAGACGATAGTCGTGCAGTCCCGCGTTGACGAATCGGGGATCTTGCGATTTGTCGTTCGATCCGCGAACCCGGTTGCGAAAGTCACCCAGACGGTTGCCGTGGGCCACATTGTAGTCGGATTGCACATTGCCATAGATGCCATAGTCGGTGTTGATCGCCACGATCGAATTGAACAAGCGAACCGGCGATCCGTCAGCCAACACGCCCGACTCCGCGTTATCCGCGATCGTGCTACTCCAAATGAACGCCGATCCCGTACTGCGAATGCCGTCCTTGCCGTTCGCAAAAATCAGTGAATGACACAAGTTGAAATTTAGACCCTTGTCGTTGATGCCGTAACGGCGATTGTTGCGAATGGAACAACGAAGAACATAGACACGGGGCACAAAGGTGCCCTTTGCGGACGTAATACTGTTAGTGATACCGTTACTGTTGTTGTTCGCGATGTCGCAATGAATAATGGCCAACTCGGCGTTGGTCTCCAAGTCGATGCCGTCCTCGCCGCACAGGTACAAGCGGCATTCTTCAATGAGCACTGCCTTGCAGCCCCCGATGTCCATGCCGTCGTCGCCTGTGTGGTGAATATCACAGTTGCTGATGCGCATGTGGTGGCAGTCGATCAACTGCAATCCGTTGTTACCGCCAAATAGTTCGCAGCCGGTGATCGTACCGTAACTGCAGTTTTTCCAGTAAAAGAAGTTCTTAGCGCCAGTGATTCGGAAACCCGATATTTCAACCCACTCGGCTCCTTCAAGCACCCAGCCTCCGTTGATCAGCACCGGGCCGGAATCGCCTGTTTGCGAGCCGCTGACGTCAGCCACGAAACGGATTGGCTTGCCCGCCGCCCCATCGCGTGGTTGCCTCAATTCCTCACGATAGACACCGGCTCCGACATAGACCGTGTCGCCGGGCTTTACCACCGCGACGGCTTTGGCGATGGTGACAAAGGCGCTTTGAGCTGTACGTCCGTTGCGAGAATCGCTGCCCGATTGACGCACGTAGTACGTGGAGTGACTGGAGGTGTTCTGATAGTTGCCACAGTCCGGCGCCGAACTCCGCTTCGTCTTTTCCGAGTAGGTAATGTAGAGTCGCGACGCGGTAATACCTACCGACGCGGGCAATGTCCAAGCAGTGATCACTTCGCCACCGGCCACCGCGAATTGGTCGGTTGGCGTATAGCGAAACCAGTCATTGCCTACCGCTTGGCAACCCTGTGTCGTCGAGGATGGAAAGTCGATGATGTCGTCATCGAAATCACAACGCACCCAGAACGGATAGTCGTTAGACTCGACCGTGAGTGTGCCGTTATAACTCTTTCCTGCGTTCCCGGCTTCCACGCGAAATGCGTGACGGTCACCCTGCTTGACACGTACCGTCCAGACTCCGTTTGAGACGTTCCCGCTGCCCGCCCAGATGACGCGACCGCCTCGTACAAAATCGAATCGAACGTCGGCTTCCTGTGCGGCAAACAGGGGATTTGCAACGAACAATGTCGCCAGCAACACAACTGCGACCAGCGGCGGACGAGCCGAATACATGCGAGCGACGCAGTTCGTATACCAGCGTCCAACGGCGCCAAAACTGGCGACGGTGTGGAATATCATCGTGTTATGCCCCGTTGTCTCGGTCCAGATCGCCCAGTCACATTCAAACGCAAGGCGGTTCGATTGCTGGCGGCGTCGGCGCGGTTCGCGAGAGTTCGCTGTGTGTGAATCTGCCACCGTTGAAAACCTAGTATGTCCCGTGGCGGGAACTTTCGCCCAAATCGGTTGATACGATCGGAATTCCACGGCGCGGAGCGGTTGTAGCGTCTAAATCGATTGGCGGGTTGTGAAAGCTCAATCGCCGTCGGCAAGGGGGCCTCAGGGACGCATGCATCCGCCCAGAAGCCGAATCGTCACGAGACAACGGCCCGCGCGTCCAGGGGGTGAGACGTAGTGCGAAAACCCGCCTAGCGGAAGTCTTGACAACAGTTGTTTCAACGTCTATCGTGCCGACACATGTCAACTTCGTCCACAAAATCGCGGTCGTCCAAGCGGACAAGTCGTTTCGACTCGGCCGAACAGGAAGCGTTCTTGAATCTCTGGCGGACGTACGATCGGCTGAAGTTGTTGGAGGAGGCGATGTTCGCCGAGTTCGACTTGTCGGCACAGCAGTACAACGCCTTGCGGTTGCTCCGTTCCGTTCATCCCCAAACGATGCCGACCCTGGCGATCGGCAGTCGGCTCATTTCGCGAGCGCCGGACATGACCCGTTTGCTTGACAAATTGGAGCAGCGTGGATTGCTCGTGCGCGAGCGAAAGCGCGAGAATCGCCGCGTGGTGGAAGTGGGCCTTACACAAGCCGGCCTCGCGCTACTCGAGGAATTGGACGGTCGCGTTCAGGAATGCCACAACCGGCAATTGGGGCACATGTCGTCCGCCTCACTGAAAGAGTTGACTCGACTGTTGCGAGAAGCGCGGCGACCGCATGAGGACGCTGCTAATCCTTCGCTTGTGGATCATTAGATTTTGCCTCACGGAATTCGGTTCCTCTCAATTGGGAGTCATAAGATGGTGGACAATCAGCAACCACATGTCGTTGTCATCGGCGGCGGACCATCCGGGGCGACTGCTTCCACCTTGATCGCCCAGCAGGGATACCGAGTGCAGTTGTTCGAGCGCGAACGATTTCCACGGTTCCACATCGGCGAGTCGCTGATTCCTGAAACGTATTGGGTGCTCAAGCGGTTGAACATGCTGGACAAAATGAAGGCCAGCGGATTCGTTAAGAAGTACAGCGTTCAATTCGTGGGAACATCGGGGCGACTTTCCGCGCCGTTCTACTTTACCGAACATAAACCGCACGAATGCTCGCAGACTTGGCAAGTTCTGCGCAGCGAGTTTGACACGATGATGCTGCGAAACGCCGAAGAACACGGCGTGCAGGTCCACGAAGGCACACGCGTGCTTGATGTGCTATTCGAGGGCGAGCGAGCAGTCGGCATTCGTGTTGCCGACGAGCAGGGAAACGAACGCGAAATTCGAGCGGACATCGTGGTCGACGCCAGCGGGCAAAGCTCGCTGATTATCAATAAACTTAAGCTGCGTCAGTCGGATCCCGACTTGAACAAGGGCGCGATTTGGACCTACTTTGAGGGCGCGTATCGTGACGAAGGGCGCGATGAAGGCGCTACGGTGGTTCTCGCGCTCCAGAATCGCAAGGGTTGGTTTTGGTACATTCCGCTACATAACAATCGCGTCAGTGTGGGTGTGGTCGGTGATTTTGACTATCTGTTCAAAGATCGCGGCTCACATGAACAAACATATCAAGAAGAGTTGGACCGGTGCCCAGCGGTCAAAGAACGAGTTGGGATGGGCAAGCAGATTTCGCGTTTCTACGCTACGAAGGACTACACTTATAAGTCCAGCAAGGTTGCGGGCGATGGCTGGGTGTTGGTGGGAGATGCCTTTGGCTTTCTCGATCCGTTGTACTCGTCCGGCGTGTTATTGGCGTTGAAGTCCGGCCAACTAGCGGCCGACAACATCATCGAGGCGCTAAGCAATGGAGATACGTCCGAGGCACAGTTGCGAAAGTGGGAGCCTGAATTCTTGAAGGGCATGGCCCGCATGCGACGGTTGGTCTGCGAATATTACGAGGGACTCAGCTTTGGCCGCTTCATCCGCGAGTATCCTCATCATCAGGGTGACATTACCGACCTGCTGATTGGCGATCTGTTCAAGGACAGCTTGGACGAAGTGTTGCATTCGATCGACAAGCATAAAGCGGCTCTGACCTCCGGCGCCGAATAATCTCGGCTGCCCTCGGCTTTCGCAGCACACCTCGACGGCCGACCCGTTGCGGACATTCTCGGATCCGCGCCGGGGTCTTTCTGGCCGGCATCTGATTCTTTGGCCGCCGCGTCGCGAATCCAGCGCCACTCGGCATTCTCTTTCCGTGCGATTAGCCGGAAATACGCTGCCTCTCCCCATTTCGGAAGCGGTGTCTGGCAAATTGTTGCAAGGCGACAAAAAATCAGTTACAACAGTGGCAGTTCCCTGCGGCAACCGGAAAGGTGGGTTTCCGCGAAAGACCGGATCCGACTGCCGTTCGGCGGTCGCGGCCTAGGGGAAACCGCAAGCCGAAATTTGCCATCTCTGCGCGAGTGGCTTGCACAATCGATCTCATTGTTTGTTGCATTCGCAGGAAAGGAAGGTACTGATGGTCCCAAGATTCAAGCAAAGTCGAGGCTTCACGCTGGTGGAGTTGCTGGTAGTGATCGCCATTATTGGGGTGTTGGTGGCGATGCTGTTGCCCGCCGTTCAAGCGGCTCGCGAAGCGGCGCGGCGTTCGTCATGCACGAACAATCTCAAGCAGATTGGCATCGCGTTGCACAACTATCACGATACCTACAAGCAACTCCCCTCGGGCTGGATTTTGGATGTCAACAGCGGAAACGCCGAATGTTGGACCTGGGCGACCTTGGCGTTGCCGTTCCTAGAACAGCAATCGCTGCACGACCAATTGGATGTCAATGGCGGCAACATGTGGCGAAACCTTTCAGGGTCGAATCAAGCTCAGGTCAAGGCCGCGGTCGTCACCCGGCTGGAAGGATTCATGTGTCCGTCCGATACGGGATTTCGCAATCGAGGCCAAATTCACAACGACCGTCGGTTTGACGACGGCGTCGGATTCTTGGCGGCGGGCGCCTACATTCCCGCAGTCAGCAACTACATGGGCGTGACCGGACACCGCACTGGGCAAACCGGGCGCGGATTGAATTCGGGCGTTTTCTACGGCAGCAGCTTCATCGCGTTCCGCGATATTCTGGATGGCACCAGCAACACGTTTGCCGTCGGCGAGCGCGACACGCGGTTCTGCCGCTCGGGGGCGTGGGTCGGCATTCGCAATCCGTTCGGCACCGGATCGCGCGGCATCTGGACGGCGATTGGCCACAGCCGCTCGAAGCTGAATCAGCCGGACCCGCCCGTCGGCTGGGGCAACGACAATGGCTGCGGCGAAGGCTTCAGCAGCCTGCATCCGGGCGGAGCGAATTTCCTGAATTGCGATGGATCAACGCGATTCATTTCGGACACCGTCAATTTCAACTGGGTTGGCAATGGCGCTAGCGCGCATCGCAACTCGAACAACGGAATTTACCAGCGTCTCTTGTCGCGCGACGATGGACTAGCCGTTCAAATGCCCTAGTTATCGTTCGCTTTCTCAAATTGGGTTTTTAGGAACGTTGCATATTAAGGATCTCACATGATGGACGTTTCGTGGATGAGGCTGGCTGGGTTAGCTTTGGCAATTGCCTTGCCGACGTTGATCGGTTGCGGCAGCCACAATGTTGGGCAAGTGGAAGGTCGAGTGACGTTGGACGGCGAACCGCTGCCCAACGCCATGGTCACATTTACGCCGGTGGCCGAAGGCACGCCGTCATTCGGAGTGACCGACGAACAAGGCAACTACCGTTTGCAGTACACGCGCGACACGGAAGGAGCCGAAATTGGCGAGCATTTGATCTCGATTCGCACGGAGACAAGCGGCAATCCAGATGCGGAACCGCCCATTCCGGCGACGCCCGAACGCGTGCCGATGAAGTTCAACGCGCAAACCGAGCTGCGAAAGTCGGTTGAGAAGGGCGCGCAAACGATCGACTTGCCGCTTGATTCCGAAGGCGATATCGCGCCGCCGGGACGCGAAGGCGAACATGGCGATACGCACTACGCCTGCTGAGCGTCGGCCCAGCATCTAATCGGCCGAATCACAGCCCGTCGCGGGACCCCTCGGCGGGCTGTTTTCTTTGCGTCCGTATTGATCGCCGACTCAGCCGATCTTCAAGCCGCCGTCGTCGATCGTAAACGGCGTAATGCGATCGTCGCACGGACTGCCGCGGTGCTTGGCGATGTACAAAGCCCGCCCCACGCGCGAGCCTTCGCGAATCTTGCCCATGTGGATCAATGTGTTGGCGTTCGACAGCGCATCGCCTTCGTCCAACGGCCGCGAGATTAAATCGTCCAGCATCATTTCATGCGACGTGTACAACAGCAAACAGCCGATCCGCGAGTTGTCGTATCCATGCTGGCTGATCGTGGCGGCGTTGTCGCGATAGCGTTCGCGAAATAGGTCCCGCGCCACCCATTCGGGATCCTTGCGGATGATCTGATGGTAGACGTACTCGAACAATGCGAATTGAATCGATTCATAAGCCCGCGCGACCGGTTCGACGCCGTCGACGACAACGCGACGTCGGCCCCTCTGAAAAGCTCCGTAGAGAAAGGCTATCGCGCCGCGCAGCTTCACGTTCAACTCCGCTTGCCAAGTGCGCCATTCATCCCAATCCAGATCCTGCCGCGTCACTCGCCGACCGCTGTAGTTGAACACGTGCATATAGTCGGCTTGCTGGCGCGCGGGCGAGAAGAAGTTCTCCAGATCCAGCGTCGCGCCCGGATCGCCGGCCGTCATCTGCCAACCAGCCATTCGCTGGGCATAGTCCGCGTGGCTTTGTGAATCGCCGCGCGAGCAGACATCGAACACCACGCCCGGCTGGCCCTCTTGAACCGCGCCGGCGTGAGCGAATTGAATCCCAAGCTGCGTCTTGCCAATCCCCGTGGCGCCGGCGACAACCGTCAGCGTGCCTGGCAGCAGACCGCCGCCCAGCATGTCGTCAAGTTGCGGAATGCCAGTGGACAAACGCGATGAACAGGCGGACTCGGACAATGTGCGATGCTCCCGTGCGTGTGGGCCAACTTCGTGGTTGGAAATGTCGGTCGAGCGTGGACGACGACCGTCGAGCGACGTACTCTAATATCTTCTCGAAAGGTCGTCGCCGCCCGGTTGGCTTGTCCATCGGATTCGCGCGACGGGAGTTTGCATCAGACGACTCGGCCCCATGTTTCAGATCAAGATTTGCGGAATCACTCGCGTGGACGACGCCGTGGCGGCTTGGCAAGCCGGCGCGGACGCGATCGGATTGAATTTCTACGACCGCAGCCCGCGTTGCATCTCCGCGGTTCAGGCTCGCTCAATTGGCGACGCCCTGCCGCCCGGAGCCGTGCAGCGCGTCGGCGTGTTCGTCAACTCGTCGCTGGACGAAATTGCCGCCATTTGCGACCAAGCGAATCTGGACGTGATTCAATTGCACGGCGACGAGTTGCCTTCGATGATCGCGGAACTAAGCCAGCGTTTGGCTCGCCCGATCATTCGCGCGTTTCGTTGCCGCGACGATTCGCTGGATGAAGTCGACCGCTACTTGGAGGCTTGCGAACAGGCCGGCCGATTGCCGGACGCCGTGCTGGTCGATGCCTACTCGCCGGGTGAATACGGTGGCACGGGCAAGTGCGTCGATTGGGAATCGCTGATTCGCGAGCGGCCGCGTCTGCGCGGCTTGCCGCTGATCTTGGCTGGCGGTTTACGGCCGGAAAACGTGGCTGAGGCGATTCGCGCGGTTCAGCCTTCCGCCGTGGATACGGCTAGCGGCGTCGAACTGTCGGCTGGGATCAAGGACCACGCAGCCGTCCAGCGATTCGTCGACGCGGCGCGAGCCGGCTGGAAAAGGCCCGACGCGAGCGGCGTGGAGCGTGCGGTCGGCCAGTCGAACGTCCGTTGACAACTTCGATTTCCGCGAGTCCCGTTTTTGGCTATATTTCAGCGGCCTTCGGCAAATATACCGCTGGCTTCGTCCGAAGAACCCTGGTCGATGCACCGGCCACGCAGCGAACAGCGCGTCCCGCGAATTTCCGATGTTGCCCGTTTCCCCCACGTATTCCTTCGCATGGCGAATTGTTCATGAATAAAACGAAGCCCGATACTGCCAAGCCCACCGACGATCATTCCAACCACGCGGTCCGCGAGACGATCGAATCGGTCGTGGTGGCAGTGATCCTCGCCTTCTTGTTGCGGTCGTTTCTGGTTGAGCCGTTTGTGATTCCGACCGGCTCGATGGCGCCGACGTTGATGGGACGGCATAAGGACGTGACGTGCGAAAAGTGCGGTCACGACTATCTGACCGGCGCGAGTTCCGAAAACGACGACGCCCGCGACTTGCGGACCGTAATCGCCACGGTTTGTCCCGTTTGTCGTTACCGCATGGTGTTGAATCCCAGCGAGAACGCGAATCAAGCGACCTTCAACGGCGATCGAATCGTGGTCAGCAAGTTCGCCTATGACTTGAACGACCCAAAGCGTTGGGATGTGATTGTGTTCAAGTTTCCGGGCAACGCAAAGCAGAACTACATCAAACGTCTGGTCGGCTTGCCTAACGAAGTCGTGCGGATTTTTCATGGCGACATCTTCGTTCAACCGGGCGGACAAGGTGAGTTTCAGATCGCGCGAAAGCCGGAAGACAAGCTGCTGGCGATGCTGCAATTGGTCGACGATTCGCGGAACGTGGCTGACGAGTTGGTTGAAGCCGGCTGGCCCAATCGCTGGCAACCGTGGTCGCCAGATGCGTTCAATGCCGACGACTCGGCAACGGAAGCTTTGGACGGCGGCCGACGTTATGCGATCGACGCCAGCGGCAAGCAGGACGTGTGGCTGAGATATCACCACGTGCCGCCGACGCTAAATGACTGGCGGATGATCGAAGCCGGTCAGACTCCGCAGTCGATGAACGAAGGCCGCGGACAATTGATTACGGACTTCTATGCGTACAACGCCTTCATTTCGATTCCTCGCGGCGAAGCGAATGAGTACGACCCGTCGATTCCGCCCGAAGAGTTCTCGAACCGCGTGAAGCTGGGGGTCGACGCGCTGAGCGACGCGGCGAACAGCGAAGCTTGGGGCATGCACTGGGTCGGCGACTTGGCAGCTGGAAGGCGAAATCGACATCAAATCGGACGAAGGCCACTTACTGCTGAACTTGGTCGAAGCCGGCGTCAATCACACGGTTCGCATCAACGTCGCTGACGGCACGGTGGAAATGACCCGAAACAACGGCGAGGGCGAATTCGATTCCGCCACGGACTCCGGCACGGGCTCCAACGTTCGCTCGGGAAGCACTTCGATCCGGGGAGCCGGCAGCTACACCGTGCGTTTGCCAACGTCGACGACCAATTGTGGTTGTGGGTCGATGGCAAGTTGGTCGAGTTCGATGGCCCGACCACGTTCGTCGCCGGCCAGATCAAAACCCCAAGTGGTCGCCGCAGGATCCGGGCGACCTCGCACCGGCGGGCGTCGGTGCGAGCGGCTTGTCGATCGAACTAAATCGGCTCCGCATCTGGCGCGACCTCTATTACTTGGCGATCAGCGATCAGCCGGGCTACGCGTACAGGCCGATCCGGACTACGATCTGTTCCGCTCGAACGGACAGATTCTGGAGATCTTCGCCAGCCCCGAAAAATGGGCTTCGACCGATCTGTTCGAGTCGCGGCGGGCGATCGAGTTCGTGATGGAGGACCGACAGTACTTTCCGCTGGGAGATAACAGCCCGCAAAGCTCCGATGCCCGGTTATGGCGAGCGCCGCCGTATGTCGAACGCGATATGCTGCTGGGCAAAGCCGTCATGATATATTGGCCCCATGGCTGGAATCGCCCCGTGCCGTTCACACCCAACGTGCGGCGCATGGGTGTGATAAGGTAACAATCATAAGACAGTGGCGGTCGGCGCGTTGGGCATCGATCGAACGGAAGTCCGCTGTTGGTTCACGACGCGAAGGGAGTCACAAATGCCGATCTTGGATGCTCAGGGTTTGGTGAAGACGTATGGCCGTCGCCGCGTCGTGGACGGCGTTAGCTTGCAAGTGGATCACGGCGAGATCGTCGGTTTGCTCGGTCCAAACGGCGCCGGCAAGACGACCAGCTTTCGCATGATCTGCGGGTTGGTCGATCCCGATCAAGGCAAGGTGCGGCTGAACGACTTGGACGTCACGCGCTGGCCGATGTTTCTGCGAGCTCGCGATGGCGGCATGGGTTACCTGGCGCAGGAATCCAGCGTGTTTCGCAAGCTGACGGTCGAGCAGAACATTCTGGCGATGCTCGAGCTGTTGGGCGTCCGCGGAAAAGCTCGCCGACAACGCTGCGACGCGCTGTTGGAGCAGTTCAAGATCACTCACATTCGCAAGTCCGGGGCGGCGAAGCTGTCGGGCGGCGAGCGACGGCGGTTGGAGATCGCTCGCTGTCTGGTTTCCGATCCCGAAATCATCATGCTGGACGAGCCGTTCGCGGGAATCGATCCGGTGACGGTGCAAGGCATTCAACAAGTGATTCGCGAGCTGCGCGAGCAAGGCATCGCGATTCTGATTACCGACCACGCCGCCCGCGAGATTCTGCAAACGGTGGATCGCTGCTATGTGATCAGCGAAGGTCGCGTGCTGATCGACGGCCCGCCCGCCGAAATCAAGAAGCATCCCGAGGTCAAAAAGAAGTATCTCGGCGACTTGGATGCGGCCGAAGGTTCGGGCGACCGGCCTCGTTATCGCCGGCGAAATGATATCGACGCGGCAACTCCCGTTCGATCGCCACTCGAAGTGGCATCGTTCCCAGCGAGCGGATCGACAATTCGTCGATTCATGGCAACGCGATTTCTCTTGGACTAAGCTGACTGAGCCGACAGCCTCACGACGTCGCGAGTTCCTACTCGACGCGGCGTTCTTCCCACCTTCGCTTCGGATCACACCAGCCATGCAGCAGCCACGTCTTGCGCCCCGGTTCCGCCCCCGATCGATGAACGTGTTCGAGCTCGCGCTGAGTCTCCCATATAGCCTTGCCCGTTATGTACTGTCCGCTTGGGCCGCCGAGCCGTCGATCGTGTTCCGCGACGTGACCGAACAAGCCGGGTTGGTCGAACCGCTGGCCGGGATCATGGGGCATGGCGGCGCGTGGGGCGACTTCGATCGCGACGGCCGACTGGATTTGTTTGTCGGCGGATTCTGCGATCGCCCCAACGAAGAATACCTGCCCGCGAAAGGCCCCGTGCCGACTCGGCTGTTCCGCAATCAAGCGGACGGCACGTTCACGCGAGTCGATCAGCCGGGCGTGGAGTTCTTCGGTCGAGTCAGCGGCGCGGTGTTCGCCGATCTGAACAACGATGGCTGGCCCGAGCTCTATTCGGCCAACAATTCCAAAGGTCGCAGCCGCCACACGATCGAACCGGCGGTCCGCACCGTGCGACTCTCGAATCTATTTCGCAATGACCACGGACGGTTGATCGACGTGAGCCAGTCAACAGCCGTTCCCGATGATCTGCTCACGGCACGTAACATCGGCGTCTTCGACTACGACCAAGACGGGCTGCTCGATTTGTTGGTCGTCGAGGATCTGTTTATCAAAGAGCCCGGCTGTCGACTGCTAAGAAACACGGGTGGCCTGCGTTTTGAGGATGTGACCAAGGCCGCGGGATTGCCCACCGATATGTATGGACTCCGTTTGGCCGTCGCCGATCCTGAACGGCGATCGACGCGCTGACTTCTTTGTGGGCCATAGCAACCGATTCTTCCTCAGCCGCGGCGACGCAACCTATTACGAACCCGCATCATTGGCCGAACTGTTCTCCTGGAAACCTTTGAACAAGGAGGACTGGCCCTGCGGAGCTCACTTCGGCGATATTAACCGCGACGGCCTGCTGGACATGGTGTTATCAATCCACCACGAACGGGCTCGTAATCGCGTCTATCTGAATCGTGGATTAGTGGACGGTGTACCCAAGTTCGAAGACGTGACCTCGTCCGTCGGGCTGCCCGAATCGGTGCCTAACAAATCGCCGCATGTCGAACTGCAAGATTTCGACAACGACGGCTGGCTGGACCTCTACCTATCACGGCTTGGCTCGGCGACGATGGACAAGTCACGCCGCTCGTGTTTCCTGTACGGGTCTTGGCAAAGACGGGTTGCCCCGCTTTCAACCACCCCGAGAAATCGGCGATTCGATGGTCTACTATCCGGCCGGTCCGTCGGCCGACTACGACCGCGATGGACGATTGGATCTGTTTCTAATCAATTGGTTTGCCGGAAATCATTGCCGACTGATGCGAAATGAATCGCCCGAACGAAACTGGCTGGACGTTCAAATCGTCGGCCAGACATTCAATCGCATGGGGATCGGGTCCCAAGATCGAGTGACCCGTTCCGGCGCGAGCGATTCGCCCGACGCGTTGTTAGGATTCACAGAGATCAACATCGGCTATGGTTATGCCAGCGGCCAAGAGGCGATTGCCCATTTTGGATTGGGTGACCATAACACCGTGGACCTAAGTGTGCGACTGCCGAACGGAACCACCATCGAACGCCACAACGTAGCGGCCAACCAACGACTTGTGATCGAGGAGGAAAAGTAAATGAACATCCAACGAATCCCGCAGGATCCAACTCATCACAATCACGGTGCTCGCCGCAATGATTGGCCGAGTGCCAGCGGCCGATCTGAATTGGCCGCCCACATTGCCGGGCGAACAACAAGTTGCCACCGACACGTCGCCCGCCTTTTTGAAGCCGAGCGAGACGCTCCGCGATGGCGTCCAGATTGCGAAGACGCCGCCGACCGTGGATTTCGTCTATTACCCAGGCCAAACCTATGCGACGAAACTTTGGTCGGCCTGGGGCGACAATCTCGTTGTCGGCGACAAGTGCTACTCGGCCATCGGCGATCACGACGCGCCGGCGGGCAACGCCCAATTATACGAGTACGATTCATCCACAAAGACAATGCGATTGTTAGTGGATGTCAAGAAGTTCCTCGACTTGCCCGCCGAACATTATTCGCCGGGCAAGATTCACAGCCATATCGGACTCGGCAAGGACGGCTGGCTCTACTTTTCCACGCATCGTGGATCCACACGCATCACGACGGCGGCCAACCACTTTTCCGGCGACTGGATTTTGCGGCATCATCCCCAGCGTGGCGACACGGAGATCGTCGCGCATGCCCCGCTGCCCATGCAATGCCTGCCGTGCGGGCAAATGGACGGCGAACGGATGATCTTCTACAACGGCACGGCCGACGGCGACTATAAGAACAAACGAGTTCAGTTTCTGGCCTACGATTTAGTGAATCGCAAAGTGCTGTACAGCGACGATCACGGTCCGGCCCGAGCGATGATCGTGGCCAATTCGACCGGACGAGTTTACTTTCACGGACGACAAAGCAAACCGACAGGCGAAGGAGCGGCCGAGACGCTGGTTCGCTTCGATCCAGCCAAACCCGGCGAGCCGCAACCGATCGAAGCCGCCGTGGGAATGCGTGCGGCATCCCAAGAGACGCCGGACGGCATTGTCTATACGATCGACGGCGATGGATTGTGGGCCTTCAACACCAAGACGGAGCGTGCCGAATCATTAGGCTCGGCCGCCGTCGCCAGCAAAGACTATACGGCGTCGTTGGATATCGACCCACACACTTGGCGTTATCTCTACTATGTTCCCGGCGCGCACGGCGGGGCCGAATTAGACGGCGCGCCGCTGGTGCAATATGACGTCAAGACTCGCACTCGCAAGGTGATTGCCTTCCTCCATCCTTTCTATTTCGACAAGTATGGCTATGTGGCCTGCGGCTCCTACGGCGTGGCCGTCTCGCCCGCCGGCGACAAGGTATATATCACCTGGAACGGAGCGCGCGGAGCGACCAAGGCGGACTTGGCCAAACGCGTGAAGTGGGACACATGCGCCCTGACCGTCGTCCACATCCCCGAATCAGAACGCCAACCATAAACGCCAACAGCCGCCGCACCTCCCGCCGAACGCGGATATCCTGACACTCACGCCGGATTACGAGTACGTGTACGAGTACCGCTGGCGCTGAGTACGAGTAGGATTCGGCATTCCGGGAGAACGAGGCTCCTGCCGAGACAAACGCCTGTGCAAATGCATCTCGCGCGGGAACCAACGGCTCTTGCGCCGCCGCAAACGCGTCTAGCGCTGGCGCACCCCGGGAGAACGAGGCTCCTGCCGAATAAAGCGTCTGCGCGAATGCATCTCGCGCGACCGAAGACGCGTCTAGCACTAGCGCAACCGGATCTAGCACGAACTGCATCTCGCGCCACCGCAGTCGCATAACTCGCGCCAGAATGCATCTCGCGCGCCGCAACCGTCCGCGCTGCCACCAACCGCATCTCGCACGAACGCAACCATCTCGCGCCACCGTAACCGCTCGCGCCTGCCGTAACCGCAGCCCGCCGCCGTAACCGCATCTCGCCGCCGTAACCGCATCTCGCGCAACCGTAACCGCATCTCGCGCGCCGTAACCGCATCTCGCGCCGCCGTAACGCATCCGCCGCCGTAATCGCATCTCGCGCTGCCGTAATCGCATCTCGCGCAACCGTAACCGCATCTCGCGCAACCGTAATCGCGTCTCGCGGCGGCGCAAACGCAGCTTTCCGCGTGTCGGAAGGCCATAACAGCAAAGCATTTACGTCGTGCGATGGTCCGCCAGCCCGTGCGGTGTGCCGGAACGCCTCCTATTCGACCGCCACGCCCACTGGCAAAGGGTCTTGGCTCGTCCCGCTCGGCCGAACCGCCTCTTGCCGCAACGTGCCGGGGGACTATCGCGTCAAAATGATTGACAACCGGCATGAAATCGGTAAATTCACGGTCGCTTCAGGAAGTTCAGTCCACCCCTCCCCAACACAAGGATCTCAGTCATGACCAATCGCGATCGCAGCCGGCTGGCCGCATTCAACGCTTCGCTGACCGTCTTGAACGCACCAGAGCACAAACCGCTGTGGTTCGACAAAAATCCGAAGGTATTTACGCGGCTGGTCGCGGAAGCCAGCGCGGCCGTCGAGAATCTCGAAGCGATTTGCCAAGCCCAATCGACCAAGATCACGGGCACGGTGGCCGACAAGGCGCGCGAGGAACGGGAGCTGGAAGATGTCTGCATCCTGTACGGCACGACCGTCGGACTCTACTTCCAAGCCGCCGGCAACGAAGCCGACGCGGCCAAAGTCGATTTCGCCGAAAGCGTCTGGCGGCGGATGCCGGAACAGGAGTTGATCGCCACGTCGCGGGTGTTGATCGACCTGATGAATTCGATCCTGGCCGAGGTGTCGCCGGAATCAGCCGCCGAATGGGGCATCACGCCCGATACGGTCAGCAGCGTGCAAAAAGAAAGCGACGATTTCGCCGCCATCGCGGCCGACCCCCAATCGCTGATCGCCAAACGCAAAGCGCTCACTAGCAGCCTCCGCGCCGAATTTCGAGCGGTAACAGACAACTTCGACGTGCTGGACCGTCTGATCAACCACTTCACCACCACCCCCGCCGGCGCCGCCATGGCCACCGCCTACCGCAACGCCCGCAACATCATCGAACGAGGCCACCGGCGACAACCCACCGCCCCCGACCCCATTC
>JAWKTM010000030.1:0-84052 GCA_041399085.1 Pirellulaceae bacterium | reverse complement strand
TCGCGGGTTGGGTGATACGATACGACTTAAGATTGTTGACGCCGGCTTGTTCTTCGACTGGTAGACCCGCGTCTTTCAGCACCGTGAGGTCGCGCCGAATCGTCTTCTCGGTGACTTCGAGGGCCGCCGACAACTCGGCGACCGTGAGGCCGGTTTGCGAGACGCACAGTCGCTTTATCAATAGCCACTGTCGTACCAGTTGGGGCGAACCAACGCTCATCATGTTCCCTTTGATCGAGCGACGCGTGACGGACGTCGGGCAGGATATTCGACGGCTTGGACGGATCGCGTACAAACCGCCGAAACTTTCTTTCTCGACTTGATGACGGGATTGGTTATATCCTGCCAGCGAAGGGCTTTCAATCAGGTTCCTTCGCTAATCTCCGCTGCTCGGTGGGTGGTCCGGTTTCTCCCTCAGGCTTGCGTCGCCGAGATTTCGTTCAGACGCTGGAGAACGTCGGAGATTTTGATTGCCGACTTGTAGGTGACGGTGGGCAACTGGAGCGTGGGAAGCTGCTCTTGGACGAGGGCGTTGACAACCAGCAAGAGAGGATGCCGGGAGAAACGTGTTAGCGTTTGGGATTTGGCTGCGAGATACTCGGGGGTCCAGAAGCCGACGATTTCGCAGGCGACTTCCAGGCCCGATTCGTGGCGAAAGGAAAAGTCGGGCACGAAGACCGTTTGTTTATCGAACAGAATTTGACCTTCGCGAACGAGGAGCCAACCGTCGCGGGGTTCGTCGCCCCATTTTTCGGCGAAGGCGCGTTCGACTTCGGAATCGAACTGATCGGGCGGCGGCAGATGGCTGTTCAGCCCGTCGTCGCTGCTGAGTTCCAAGCGAACTTGCCACGCTTTGCGTCCGGTCACGATTTCGGCCTTCATTCGCCAATCGGAGCAGGCGATCAGGGCCGGCAGGAACTTGGCCATATTCACGCCGTACTTCCGCGTGGCTCGAAGTTGCGACGCGGGGCCGTCGAGCGAGATCACATATCCACCACCTGCGAAAGGTTGAATGCGGTGCATGAGATGGGCGAGTTTCGCGTACCGCAGGATGGTCTTGAAATCGTCGTCGGCCCAGATTGTCAGGCGCGTGGCGTCGTACAGCGCGGCTTGCACTTGCGCGACGTTGTATCGAGACAACAGCGCTGGCGGGCTTTCGTATCCGGTGAACGATTCGAGCCGATGGAACTCGAACACGTCGGCGAACAGCGCTTCGTCGATCTCTTGCCAAGTGCGGCCCAGTTGTTTGGCGATCGTTTGCTTCACCTGCCACTGGCCGTGCTCGAAAAAGCGATCCGGCTCTTGAACCAGCGGATGGTATTGGCTGGCCAAGGCGAACACCTGCTGCCGAAGCTTGGCCGCTCGGCCGCTGGAATCCTTGCGATACCCGCTGGCGTCATCCAACAGTTTGCAGAAGGCGTCGATGCGGGCCGTCGGACAATCGGGTTCGTCGGCCAGGATATCGTGGATGCGTCGGTGTAGCGTGCGGCGCGTCTCGCCGGCGCCTCGCGAGTAGACGCGCAGCATGCGTTCGGCGTGGGCCAAGTAATTCCGGTGAACGCCACGAACCAGCCGATCGGGATGGATCGTTCCGCGTCGGAAGTCAATGTCGGCGATGGCGTGTTCGCGAGTAAGCATCGTTAGCGCGGCGGGTGCGAGAGCGTTTCACTTCGTTGGTATCGTCGGTCACGACTTCATACAAGACGGCCTTCGCATTGCCGCTGCGGCGCAGGACGCGTCCCAAACGCTGCTTGGCTTGCCTCGTCGACGCCCCGCCGCCGACCACGATCGCCACGTTTACCGATGGCAGGTCGACCCCTTCGTCCAACACGCGATTGGCCACCAGCACCGGATAGCGTCCTTCGGCCAAGCCTTGGATGGCGTCCAGGCGTTCCCGTTTGCCGCAGTGGCTGAGCAAGCACGGGACCAGAAAGCGGCGCGAGATATCGCGAGCCATGGCGTTCGATCCGGCGAAGACCAGACAGGGCGAACCGGCGTGCAGGCGAAACAGGTCTTCCAGCACCCGCAGTTTCTCTTCGGCCCGTTCCTCGATCGCCATCTTGGCTCGATACGAACGCATCGCGGCCCGAGCGTCGGGGTTGCTGCCCACGTCCTTGCAGAGGTCTTCCCAGGTAAAGCCGGGATCGTTTTCGCGGCGTCGCATCATGTATTCCCGCACGTGTCGCGAGAGTTCGTCGTAACGTTGCCGTTCGTCGGCCGAGAGATGGACGACAATACGGATCACTTCGTAGTCCGCCAGCGTCTTGCCGCGAACGTCGTCGATGGCCAACTCATAAACCACTGGTCCGATCAATTCGTCCAGATCGCGATGCCGCCCGTCGGCCCGTTCCAGCGTGGCGGTTAAACCGAGCCGAAACGGCGCGGCGGACATCAGTGCCGCTTCGCGTCGCAGGCCGCCGGGCAAATGATGGCATTCGTCGAAGATGAGCAACTCGAAGCGGTTTCCCAGCTTGTGCATGTGAATGCAGGCGCTGTCGTAGGTCGTCACGGAAACGGGCGTCAGCCGAAAGACGTTGTCGCCGATGATACCGGCGTCGTAGCCCAGTCCGGCTTGGATGCGTCGATGCCATTGGTACATCAAATCGCGAACTGGCGAGACGATCAGCGTACCTCGGCGGCTCTTTGCCATGATGTGCAACGCCACTTCGGTCTTCCCCGTGCCGGTCGGCATGACGACGACGCCGCGCCCCGTGCCTCGCCACGCTTCGACAGCGGCTTGTTGTTCGTCGCGAAGCGGATGGATGTCGACTCGCGGCCAATCCACCCGCATCCAACTCGTGACATGGTCGTCGATCGGAACCGGCGATTCGCGGATCACTTCTTCGTGGTCTGCGGTGATAGTGGCAACGCATCATCCACAACCGCTTCGCGATCATCCCAAACCCACGGCCCCGGAGGGAAACAGTCGTTGAACAAGTGAGCGTTCGCCGCCCGCCAACATTAGCGTGCCAGCGGAAAACGTAAGCTGAGGCGTGTTGGCTATGGCGGATTTAGGCATGGGCGGATTCTAGCACGCGTCCGCTCCATGTCTGGTGCCAAGCCTTCCGGACTGATTTTGCTCAACACGGGGTGTTGTGGGCCAGAATGGAGCGATCTGGAGGTTATCTGCCTTGTTGATGCTGGCAGCATCGGCTACGGCAGCATCGGGCCACGGTGACGCCGCCAGCATCCCAACAGGTACATTCTCATCTGCCGCTGGCCTTAAGGTGCCAACCTGTCGATGATAGCGGCTCCTATCGGGGATGTCGCCAGATTTGGCAATCTCGAAGGCCCTTGATCCTAGAGCCGGAGCCGCTTGTTGCTGACCGGAGGCTTTGAGTAATGCACCGGAGCCGTTGTAAGCGACCGAGTCAGCAAAGCGACCGGAGCCGTTGTGTAAGCGACCGGAGCCGTTAGCGAGGGACCGGAGCACGTAAGTTAGGCACCGGAGGCAGTGAGTGAGCGACCGGAGCTTAAAAGTTGGGCACCGGAGTTGGTGAGTAAGCGACCGGAGCCTATTTGTAAGGCACCGGAGCGAGGGTGGGACAGCAATGCGGTGGACGCGGGCGAGCGATGTGAGGGCTCGCAGGGGTGGCCGGGGTCAGGAAGGTGGCGGAATAGGCGGGTAAGGCGGGACCCGGCGATTAGTGATGCAGCAAGCCGCCGGCAGGTGGTTGGGCTTGCGTCAACCGGTTGCGGATGTCGGCCAGGAGACGCTGTTCTAACGTGACGTCGCGGCCTTGCGGGATCCAGCCGAGCGTGATCGGGCCGTTGTCGACGCGGTCGCGGGCTTGGACCAGCGTGCCGTCGTGGCGGCGGATCGCGCCCCCCGCGTTGGCTCGTTCCGGGCGGTCGACGTCTTCCAGCTCTTTGTAAACGATCACCTGGATCAAGTAGCCGTCGCCGTCCGGCGTGACACGCACGGAGGCTCGGCGGCGAATCGATTGCAGCGTCGCGTGCCAACGCTCGAAGCCGGGCGTCGAATCGCCTCGCCACGGTTCAAAGACGGTCGAACCGGTTGTGGGAAACGTCTCGATGCGGCCTTCCGTGAGGATGCCGCCGAGCGATTGCACGCGCTGTTCTCGCTCGATGCGGAAGTCGTCGTCCAGGGCGTCGACGATCTGGTTCCAGGCGAAATCGTGGTCGACGACCGGCACGAAGATCGGGTTTTCGGGAACGGCCAACGGCTCGCCGACGGCCGGTTCGCCCACGAACGGCGCATGCCAACCGCAGCCTGCGATTGTGCAGACCCACAGTGCGAGCAGCGGCAACAGCGAACGACGAGCGCGCGGCGACATGGCGGTTCCTGGAGAGAAGCGGCGTAATGATGCCGACTTCGCCGCCCGTGGCAAGATCAGTTTTTGAAGCAGCTCGGCAACTCTTCGGCGTGGTGCCGGAGGGCTCGCGCCCTGCCGCTTCGGTGTGGTACCGGAGGGCTCGCGCCCTGCCGCTTCGTGACACCGGAGGGCTTGCGCCCTGCCGCTTTGATGGAGGAAGACGCCTGTTAGCGTGTTCGCATCCGCGGGTCCAAGGCGTCGCGGAGGCCGTCGCCTAGGAAGTTCAACGCGAACAGCGTCAGGGCCAAGGCGGTGCTGGGGAACAGCACGACCCACCAATAGATGCGGATCGGCGTGATGACCTTGATCCCCTCGTTGGCCAGTAGTCCCCACGATACGTCGGGCGGTTGGACGCCCATTCCCAGGAACGACAGAAACGCCTCGAACAGCATCACGGCCGGAATCGTGAGCGTCAGATACACGATCACGATGCCCATGACGTTCGGCACCAGATGGCGAAAGATAATGCGGGCTCGCGATGCGCCGATCGTGCGGGCCGCTTCGACGAACTGTTCGTTCTTCAGCGAAATGATTTGCCCGCGCACCACGCGCGACATGGTCAACCAATAAATGGCGCCGATCACCACATAGAAGATCATGATCTGATTGATGCCGAACGGTTCCAAGTAAGTCTTCTTGATGGACTCTTCTGTTAGAAACGTGATGAGAAAGATGACCACAAAGATAAAAGGGACCGAGTATAAGACGTCGACGATCCGCATCATGATCGCGTCGACCGCGCCCCCGGCGTAACCGGCGACCGCGCCGTAGGTGACTCCGATGACCAGGGACACAAAGGTAGCGACGACGCCGACGATTAAGGAGACGCGGGCTCCCCAGAACAATCGGGCGAGAAGATCGCGTCCCAAGGCATCCGTGCCGGCCCACGATGGCAGCGACCAATCGCCGAAAATGGCCAGTCGAATGCGAATCATGGCTTGGGAGAGCGGACCGGGACGATGCCAAAGTTGGAGCAAGGGGTTTTCGGACTCGCGGATCTGCTGGATTTCTTCGTCCACGGCCGCGAACTCTTCGGCCGTTGCCGCTTGGGCGCGTTCCTGCTGCAACTGGTCCAAACGCTGGTCATACCGGGCGAGTTGGGCTTTGAGCGAGTTGGCTTCGAATCGCAGCGCTTCGCGCTGGCCCAGGTACACGACCGTCGAGTCGGGCGGCAGCAGCAGGCGATTCTCTAAGTCTTGATCGATTGGGGATTGCAGCGGCAACAGCGGCGTGAAGAAGGCCAATAGGCTGACTGTGATGAGCACGCCGAGCGACCCCATCGCGGCCCAGTTCTGACGCAGACGTCGCCACGCGTCCTTCCACAACGAGACGCCCTTGATCGCTTGCGCTTCGGCCAGCAGTTGTTCGTAGCGGTCTCGCCGCGCGTCGTCGGTCGCGCTCGGCGACTTGTCGTCGAGAGCATCAGGATTCGGCCGGGGTTCCGATTTGGGCGAAGCAGGCATGGGTGGGCTACTGAAGTTTGATTCGTGGATCGATCATGGCGTAGGAGATATCCACCAACGCATTCATCACATAGAGCAGAAACGTATAGACCAAAATCATTCCCATCGCCAACGTATAGTCGCGCTGGTTGGCGGCTTCGATAAAATGATTCCCCATACCTGGCAAGGAGAATATTTGCTCCAGCACAATGGATCCGGTTAGGACGCCGGCGGCGGCGGGTCCCAAATATGAGACGACCGGCAAGATCGCTCCGCGCAGGGCGTGGTGGATGATCACGCGACGCTCGTGTAGGCCCTTGGCATAGGCCGTGCGTATGTAATCGCGATTGAGGACTTCCAGCATCCCGGTTCGTGTGAGCCGAGCAATATAGGCGGCGATCGGCGCGCCCAGGCAAATCGCTGGCAGGGCGATCTGTTTGAGAGTGCCCCAGCCGGCCGCCGGGAACCAACCCAGCACGAACACAAAGAGCACGATGGCTAAACTGGCCAGCACAAAGTTTGGCACGGCGATTCCCAGCGTGGCGGCCGCCATGAACGAGACATCCAGCGGAGAGTGCCTTTGGACCGCGGAAACGACGCCCGCCGACAGCCCCAGCATCAATGCGAAGACGAGGGCGAAAATCGCCAATGTGGCGGAGACGGGAAATCCTTGGGCGATGACTTCGTTGACCGTGTAATCCTCCAGGCGGAAGCTGGCTCCGAAGTCGGGCCAAGCCTTTAAGCGGCCATTTTCCCAACGTCCGGTAACCAGCGGACGAAGTTGGTCGAAATACTGGACGACGAGAGGCCGATCGAGTTTGTAGCGTGCCTCGATATTGCGCCGGATCGCTTCGGGGATTTGTTTTTCACGCGAAAACGGACCGCCCGGGACCGCTCGCATCAAGGCAAACGAGATGGTGTAAACCACCCATAATGTAATGAGCATCCAGCCCAGGCGGCGAAGCAAAAACATGAGGGGGCGCAGTCGTTTGGTTGGGGTGGGGAGTGTTAGGGCGAAATGTTAGAGCGAAGGGCGGTCGATCCGCAGGTTCATTAAGGGATGAACGTCCTGCAATGTGGGGGCGAATCCTTGTACTTCGGGATGAACCATGTTGATCGACACATAAAAGTAGATCGGGATAATCGGCAACTCGTCCATGAGAATCGTTTCGGCTTCGCGTAACAATTGCATGCGTTGCTCGGCGTCAGGTTCCGAGGCGGCTTGTTCGATCAACCGATCATACTGGGCGTTGCTCCAGTTGGTGTTGTTCTGCGGGCCGCCGGTGACAAACATATCCAGAAAGGTATTCGGATCGGGATAGTCGCCGATCCAGCCAGCGCGGGCCACGGTAAAGTTTGTTTTGGAAACGGTGTCGAGATAGACGCCCCATTCCATGTTTCGCAGCTCGACATCGATCCCCAGATTATTTTTCCATTGTTGCTGGATCGCTTCGGCAATCGCTTGATGGCCTTCGCTGGTGTTGTAGAGGATCTCGATTCGCGGTAAGCCACGTCCGCCGGGATAACCCGCTTCGGCCAAGAGTTCACGGGCACGAGTGACGTTGAATTCGCCGGCTAACGCTCCTTCGTATCCAGCCATGCCGGGCGGCACCAGACCGCGGGCCGGTTGCTGACCCGCTTTCGCCACGTAGTCGCACAGGGCCTGCTTGTCCATCGCCATGTTCAGGGCTCGGCGAACTAGCACATTGTCGAGCGGCGGGCGGTCGACATTCAAACGATAGAAGTAGGTAATCAAAGCCGGCGCGACGAGGAAATCGTCGCGCTTCTTCAATTCCGGAATCATGGTTTGCGGAACGTCCGTGGCCCAATCCAATTGCCCTTTCAAATACATGTTCAGTGCCGTCGTTTGAGATTTGACGGCCATGGCATCTAGTGTTTCCAGATGTACATTGTCGGCGTCCCAATAGGTCTCATTCTTAATTAGTCGCACGCGATCGCGGATCCGACGGAATTGAATCCTATATGGTCCGTTGCTGACGATATGATCGGGCTTGGTCCAATAAGGCGAGCCATATTGTTCGACGCACTGGCGATTGACAGGATACAAAGGATAGAAGGCCAGCAGGGAATTGAAGTAGGCGGTTCGGTTCTTCAACGTGATTTGCAGTTGTTTGGGGCCGAGCACGCGAACTCCGCCAGCGGCCTCAAAGTCGATCAGCACATGCAGGCACGTTTGTACGTCGTGCTGAGTCTCTTCGTCGCGAAACGTGGTTGAGGCCGGTTCGATGCTGAAGACTTGGGTTTCGCCGGTCGCTTCCCAATCGACTTGGCCGTCGACTTCTGGTTTGACTTCGACCACGTAGTAAGCTTGCCGCCGGGCGTCTTCTTCGGCCGCCGCATCGGCGTCGTCCGTGTCCTGGCTGGCGGACTCGGCCGGCACAATGCGTCGTAAGATGCCGCGTCGGATCGTGCCTCGCGGAAAGGCTTGCAGCGGATCGGGGCGGTCGGGCAGTTCCACTTCGACCTTGTCGCCTTCGGCCACTTGAGCCGTGTTGTATTGCTCGGCGCCGACGATGTAGTAGAGCTGATAGGCGTATTCCGAGGCGGTTTCCGGGTGCAACATGCGTCGCCACGACCAGAAGAAGTCGTCGGCCGTGACGGGATCGCCGTTCGTCCAGCGGGCGTCGTCGCGCAGTTGAAACGTGTAGAGTCGGCCGTCGTCGGAGATCTCGGGCATCGCCGCGGCGACGCCGGGCTTGGGCGCCATTGGTTGAATGCCGTTGGCTTGTCGGGGACCGGCCGGCGCGTTTCGCAGCAGGCCCTCGAACACGGCGTCGAGGATGCGTCCTTCGGGAGCGCCGGTGGCTCGCGCCGGATCAACGGTTTTAATCTCGTCGCCGTTTTGCCAAGCGAAGTCGGCCGGTGGCAGCGTGCCGAACGACACTGCCCAAGCGACCGCGGCGACGGCCATCAAAGCCATGAGATACGGAAACGCTTTGCGCCAAAACTGCATGATTTGCGCGATCGTCTGGGGCGGAAGAAGGGCCGAGCGAACGGGGTTACGAACCGTCGACGGCTCATGTTAAGACGGTGCGCGGCGCGGGACAAGGGACGCGAACGGCACGACAGGCAACCGAGTAACGCGGATTCCAATAAGATTTGCCGCTGTAGAGCGAGATGCGCATCGTTGCCGTTCTACAGGCCGATCCGCGGCACTGGCTACGACCCCGATCCTCTACCAATCCTGTCAATCGTCGATTGCGGGTCTTGGCGACAGTCGAGAATCGCAACGACTTCGACCGTTTCGTCGGTGAGCTGATAGTAAATTGCGAAGGGAAAACGTTTCGACAAACTACGATAGTAACCGTAATACTTTTCGTGGATGCCGAAAGTAGTTTCCAACTTCTGAAGATCAGCTCGCAAGCCTTCGAGAAAATACGCGTCAAGCCCCGGAGCTTGTTGCCGGTAAAACAAAGCACCATCGACAAGATCGTCTCGGGCTTCATCCCTGAGTTCGACGCGCATCGATTCGATTCCTTACATCCTCCATGGCGGCCTGGAGCGGAAGGCTTGGCCGGCTGGAAGGGTCGGCCCCGCGCTCCGACAAGATACGAGCATGCCAGGCGGGCGACGGCAGTTCCGCGGGATTTGCCGATAAATCTCGCCAAAGAATATCCATTGCTGTTAATTTCTCGGCGGGCGACAGTGTTGCGAGCAGCGTTTCTAGCGTCATTGCATAAACCTCCGTGGCTATTGTACGCCAAGCTCTCCGAGATCGCGCGTCGACCGCTCTTGACGTTCCGTCGACTCGTATTCATGTAAGGGCAACACGAATAGCCACGTCGAATCTTAGGCGTTCGACGTGGCTAAGAGGATTACGGTTTGTTGGTGCGGAGAAGTTAATCTTGCGTGAACGGGGTAGGGCAGGGGAGCTTCGCCCGATGTTGGATCTGTCCGTTCAATCCTCGAACCCCGGTAGGTCGTCTGCGCCGACGCAGGCGAATTCTTCTTCGGCGTCTTCGGGCGAGAAGTCGTCGGCATCGTTCGTGGGTTGCGTGAGCGCCGCTTGCTGGTCGGGCGTTAAACGCACGTAGCCGATTTCGCGGATGACTTCCAAAATCTCGCTGCAAGTCGGAAACATGCGTCCGCTACGTCGCTTGTAAGCATCCATCGCTTGCATGAACTCGATCTCGTCCTGCGAGTAATCGCGTTCGCAGGTGGTCGGGTCGATTTGGCGGCGACGTTGCACCTTGCGGCGTTCCGAGGCCACGGGAGTCGGTTGGTTGCGGCGTTCCTCGCCCTGGCGACGATCCATCGTGGCTTGACGGTCTGAGTTCTTGGTCGCTTCCGCCAGTTTCGATTTGGCCACGTGTACGTCCTCGTGAATTGGGGTGGTGGATGCTATGGAAGCAAAGCTTGGTCGATACAAACAACGATCGACCGAGGACGTTGATAAAATGCAACGATCACGAAAAGTGACCGGATGGTTCGGATATTACGGATCGCGGGAAGATGCGCTTGCGGGCAAAAGAATCGGTTGCGCCGAGAAATGTTCATGCGGCTCAAACGGGCAGCAATCCATCGCGCCACAGGCCAGCCTGAGGCGGTTCGGCCGCGTCGCTCTCGTGCGGACGAATGCCGGGCAACGTGCGACGAAGAGCGCCGATCGCGCCGCTGATCGAATTAGCCACGGGGCGGAATCCGCTGGCCAGCTCTTCGACCGGGCTCGTCGAGTCGACTGACAACGTCTGCATCCGGGTCGCCATCTCCGATATCCAAAGTCGATAAACTTCGTTGGAAGCCGAAGCGGCAAGCGCTGCGTCGGACGGCGGTTGGCTGGCTTCGTTTTGGCCATTGCCGATCGCGCGCGCCGTTTCGGACTCTAAGGAAGCGTCGTTCGCCGCAGAGTGGTTGGTCGATGAAGCCAGCTCATTCGCGGCGTTCACGGGAGCGTCTGGCGACGCCGTGGGAGGCAGTTTCGCTACGTTTGTCGGTGTGGCTGAAAAGCGCGGTAGGAACGCAATCGCCACGGCGGCTGCCAAACCGAGAGCCAGGATCATTAGCGGCCGGGCAAGTGAGCGTCGCGAGCGCGGCGTCGTGACCACCGACGCGGCCAAGCGTTCGGCGAACTCGCCAGACGGAGTCGGCGCGGGGAATTGGGCCAGCCCATAGAACAGCCGCTCTTGAGCTTGCAGCACGTGGTCGCAATGGTCGCAATTGTTGGCGTGCGACCGAAGCGCGTCGTCGTCTTCGGGCGCCAATCGCTGATCGAGCAGGTCGTGCAATCTAGCTTGAAACTCGTCGCACTTCATTTCGTCGCTCCTCAACCACGCCTCGCTGGGACAGTTGAGCAATCAGTCCCTGGCGAGCTCGGTGAACCCATGTCTTGGCGGTCCCCACGGGACAATCCAAGGCGGCGGCAATTTCTTGGTAACTCAGTTGCTGCTCGTGGAACAATAGGAATGCTTGACGGTACTCGTCGCGAATACGATCCAGCGCTCGGGCGACTTCTTCCGCCAACAACGCACGCTGGTGGTCGTTATCGCGGTGATCGGCGACGGGCTCGATGATCTCTTGTGGCTTCGGTCGATTCATCCGGCTGGCCAAAGCCGTGCGGCAGCGGTTGCCGGCGATGGCCAATAGCCACGGTTCAAAGTCCCGAGCCGGATCCCAACGCCCCAAGCTACGCAGCATCCGCAACAAGGTCTCTTGGGTCGCGTCCTCGGCGTCTTGACGTTGCCCCAACATGCGGAAGCACAAGCCGAACACCTGATTCCGAAACCGCTCGACCAATTGCTGCATCGCCGACTGCTCGCCGTCGAGGCATCGTCGTACCAGCAAGCGAAGGTCGTCCGTCAATGCTCTACCTCGTTGTTCGCTTCGAGTACTTGTACCCAGGGCGGAATCGCCGCGTTTCACGATTTTGCGGATCGGGCGGCCATGCGAATGTAGTCTACTTCGTCGAACCGCACTCTCCTATTGGAATTCACGTCCGGCTTGGCTCGGGCATCCCAAGTTGCGCGGCGGACTCACTCGGGCCAATCACGTCCACGAAAAAACCCTCGGTGAGTGACACCGAGGGTTTGACGATCCAATTCGGAGTAGCGAGAGCCTTGCCGACGGTCGTTTGCACCGGATGGAAGCGAACGGATCGACGCAGCCAGAGCTTCAAATTTAGCGTCCGCTGAAAAACTTCTTCAGCATCGCGGCCGCCGCTTCGCGCGAATCATTGGTTTCGATGTGCGGTCGAGGCGGTAACTTGCCGAACTCCTTCTTCTTTTTCTTCTTCTCGTCGTCGCCCGAGGCTTCCACCTCTTCCTTGACGGTCTCGTCGCCCGGTTCGGTCAGCGGCACCGCGACGGTTTCGTCCAGTTTGAACTGACGCGTCTCCGGCTCGGCCAACTTGCGAACTCGATCAATCTGATCGGCTTCTTCGAGCCACGAGGTGATGTCCATTTCGATCGACGTGCTGTCGCTGGCGTTGGCGCTGGAAACGGCTCGCACGGCAGCTTCCTTCACGTCCTTGACGGCCGGCTTCTTGGCTCCGCCCAGACCGTATTCAATGCAGACCTCGAACGCCAATCGACCAATTCGGATTTGGTCTCCTGGGTTCAATTGCTGCTCGGCTTCGATGCGCTCGTCGTTGACGTACGTTCCATTGCGACTCTTCAAATCACGGATGTACAACTTGCTGTCGCGCACCAACAGGGCACAGTGACGACGACTAATCGAGTCACTTTTCGGCCGAAGCTGACAATCGTCGCCTCGCCCAATCAAAAATTTGGTGCCCGGGATCGGCACTTCCATGCCGGCGGATTTTCCCTCAAGCACACGGAGTTTAACTTGCATCGTCCACCTTTCCTGGTCTAGCTCCCATCGTCCCCACCGCGATCGTCAACAAACAATCTCGGTCTTCTGAAGCTCCGCCGCGAATCATTCAGATCAGCGTCGCTCCAGCCCCAACCGCTCTTCTCTATCCCTGTTGAATTCTATGCGTTACCCAGATAACTGAAACAACGACGGTAAAATAGCGAACGTTACTCAACGGGATCTCGTGGCGGTCACGAAACTACAGGAGAGCAAACTCCTCTCATCACCCTTTATCGTTAAAATCGAAGCCCTTCTCAATAACCATCGACGGAATATCTGTCGCGTCGATAAGTTAAGCCTAAAATGACTTGGATTTCCACCCCCTTTACTAGCGAATGCGGGACGCCGAAGCATCATGCGGCGATTTGTGGCGGCTGAGCCGCCCTTAGCCCACCTTGCGCTTTACCGCTTCTCTCACCGCTTCTCGTTCCACGATGCCGCTCCGAATTTGTCTCGCAAGACTGTCTCGGCTCGGTCCCGAACGACAGTCGGTAGAGCGGCCATTTCCTCCAGACGAAGCGACAGACGCCGAGCGGCCAAATCCGACCATCGGCGAGCCACATCGATCGCTTCCAGCGATGCCTCCGATAGCTCGCATATGCCGAGCAACTCCGGTGCCGCTGGGGATCGACGCAGTAGGACGCTTCCGTGCTGGAGCGCCACTCCAGGCTGTCGGCGCTGTGCGCTGCCGCCCACTTTGTTTCCGGCAACCAAAACGTCGCCGACTGTCCTTCGCTGAAAGCACAGAAAAGGCTCCTCGCCACGAGGCCAATGCCGCTCGAAGTCGCACAACTGTGCTGTTACGCCCAACGAACCCAGCAACTCGACCAGCGTTTCATGCAGGGCGTCGTAGAGCCACCGGGCTTCGCGTCGCGAGCGATCGGCCGTGGGAAACGCGATGCTGTAAGTGAGTTCGTGGTCGTGCAAAATCGCGCCGCCGCCGGTGCTGCGACGAACCCACGAGCACGAGAGGCTGGCCGGGTGCCGATTGCGGTCTACCGCCGATTGAAAGTATCCCAGCGACAGCGTGGGCTCGGACCACTGGTAAAACCGCAGGATCGCTCGGCCCGTTTCCGCTGCCCAGGACATCAGCGTTTCGTCGACCGACATATTCCAATCGCCGCGGTTCGGCGGATCGAAAATCAACCAGCCGTCCATTTCATCACCGGTTGGCGAGCGGCTTGGACTTCATCCGGTCGGCTGATGACGGTCGTATGCGGCGCTTCGTGTAGCAAGTCGGCGGCCTCTTCCGTAATGCGAAACAGCGTTTCAGCGAACGCGTCCAGCGTCTCTTTGCTCTCCGTTTCCGTGGGCTCGATCATCATCGCTTCGGGAACGGTCAACGGAAAGTAAACCGTCGGCGCGTGGAAGCCATAGTCCAGCAGGCGCTTGGCGAGGTCCATCGCCGTGATGCCCTTTTCCTTCTTCAAGTTGCTGGCGCTGGCGACGAACTCGTGCATGCAACGGTCGCCTTGCGGCACTGGCAACATGTGCTTGACGCGGCTGAGCAGATAGTTAGCGTTCAGCACGGCATTCTCGCTCACTTGCCGCAAGCCTTCGGGGCCGTGCGTTCGGATATAGCAGTAGGCTCGCACCAACACGCCTACATTTCCAAAGAACGTGCGCACTCGCCCGATCGATTGAGGTCGGTCGTAGTCGAGCCGATACGTCGCGTGATCCTTAACAACAACGGGCGCGGGAAGGTAAGCGCCCAATTGCTGGCCGACGCAGATTGGACCCGCGCCGGGTCCGCCGCCGCCGTGTGGTCCGCTGAATGTCTTGTGCGGATTAAAGTGCATCATGTCCGCGCCAAAGTCGCCTGGCCGAGCCACGCCGAGAATGGCGTTCATGTTAGCGCCGTCCAGATAAATCAATCCGCCACGTTCGTGAACCAATTCCGCAATCTCGCTAATTCGCCGCTCGAATCGCCCCAGCGTATTCGGATTGGTAATCATGAACACGGCAATCTGGTCGTCCAGCTTGGCTCGCAGATCGTCGATATCCACGAATCCCTGCGGCGTGCTTTTGACCGTGACAAACTCGAAGCCGGCCATCCGCGCGCTGGCGGGATTCGTGCCGTGGGCACTATCGGGCGCGAGCACCTTCGTGCGTGTCTCGCCGCGATCGCGGAAGTAGGCGGCGGCCACCAACAGCGCGGCCAACTCGCCGTGCGCGCCGGCCGCCGGTTGCAAGGACACAGCCGGCAACCCAGAAATCTCGCCCAGCATTTCCTGCAACTCATACAGCAGTTCGAGCAGCCCCTGAAGCGACTCGTCCGGCTGATAAGGATGCACGTCGACGATGCCCGGCAGCGAAGCCAAGCGCTCGTTGCGTTTCGGGTTGTATTTCATCGTGCAGGAGCCGAGCGGATAGTAATGTGTGTCGACCGACATGTTCAGCGTCGACAGATTCGTGAAGTGCCGCACAACGTCGGGCTCTGCCAGTTCGGGCAACGGCGGCGGCTCGGCGGCTCGAACATCACTGGGCAACAAGTCATCGAGCGGCGTCTCCGGCACATCGCACGACGGAAGATGCGTTCCGCGCCGACCGGGACGCGAGAGTTCGAACAGCAGTTGAGTGGCTCGTGTATTTCGCATGGCGAGGATAAATTTCGTTTCGGATAGCGGGCAACAGGGGGGCGGCGGCAAGACGATGATTCACGGAGGCTGGCGAACATGTCGCCATTCAGGCATGCGCGCTGGCGGCCAGCGCGGTCGAAGCGGTTAGGCATTCCACCAAACCATCGATCTCGGCGCGAGTCCGTTTCTCGGTCACGGCAACGAGGAAGCAGTCGCTCAACTCTGGATACCAGCGACCGAGCGGTACGCCGGCAAGGCAGCCCGCTTCGCTCGCCTCGGCCATGAGTTCCTCGACGCGGCCTTGCGTGTCGCGAACCACGAACTCCTTGAAGCTCGGGGCGTCGAACGGCAAACGGAAACGATCGTGACCGGCGATCTGCCGACGCGCGTAGGCCGTCTTTTGCGCACACAGTTCGGCCGTTTCGCGCAAGCCCTGGGGACCGAGCGTCGCCAGATAAATCGCGGCTCGCAGCGCGAACAGCCCTTGATTCGTGCAGATGTTGCTGGTCGCCTTCTCGCGGCGAATGTGTTGCTCGCGCGTCTGCAACGTCAACACCCAGCAGCGTCGTCCGCGGCGATCCACCGTTTGTCCGGCGATCCGGCCCGGCAGCCGTCGAACGAATTTTTCGCGGCAAGCCATGATTCCCAGATAAGGTCCGCCAAACTGCATCGGCGTCCCCAGCGACTGCCCTTCCGCGACGGCGATATCCACGCCCAATTCGGCGGGCCGCTTGAGCAGCCCCAAGCTGATCGGATCGAACACTTGGATAGCCAGCGCGCCGGCTTCGTGAGCGATGTCGGCCGCGGCGGCCATGTGATCAACGCAGCCAAAAAAGTTCGGGCTCTGCAGCAGCACGCACGCTGTCTTGTCATCGACTTCGGCCGCCAAGCGATCCACCGGCGTGACGCCGTCTTCCGTCTCGATCGTGACTAGTTGCGTGCCGAGCGGTGTCAGATAGGTCGCCAGAATCTCGCGATACTCGGGATGCACGGCCGACGACACCACCACCTTGCGATGTCGGCCCGTGACGCTCATCGCCATCAGCACCGCTTCGGTCGCCGCGCTGCCGCCGTCGTACAAGCTGGCGTTCGACACATCCAGGCCGGTCAGTTGACAAATCAGCGTCTGGTACTCGAACATCGCCTGCAAATTGCCTTGGCTGACTTCCGGCTGATAAGGCGTATAAGACGTGTAGAACTCGCCGCGCGAAGCGATCGCGTCGACGACGGCCGGCACGAAGTGGTCGTAGGCGCCGGCGCCCAGGAAGCAGACGCGCGAGGCCGGCGACGCGTTTCGCTTGGCCAGCGCCGCCACATGCTGGGTCAGTTCCAGTTCGCCTAAAGCGGGCGGAATGCGGAGTTCGCGATCCAACCGTAGTTCGGCGGGAATGGCGTCGAACAGTTGCTCGATCGAGTCGATGCCGATCGCGTCGAACATCGCGCGTTGATCGTCGGGCGTATTGAACGAATACATAGGTCTGATGTTATCCCCAGGGTTTGGAAGCGATTAGCCTTCTTCCGCGCATTGCTTCTGGTATTGCTCGTATCCCAACAGTTTCGACAACAATGATTCGTCGGTCAGACGTACCTTGATGATCCAGCCTTCGCCGTATGGATCCTGATTCAGCTTTTCCAGGTTGTCGGGCAACGATTCGTTCACGGCCACGATTTCGCCATCGACCGGGCTGTACAGCGAGCTGACGGCTTTGACGGATTCGACTTCGCCGAACTCGTCGCCCGCCGACACCTGCTTGCCCACGGCTGGCAATTGCATGTAAACCAAATCGGTAAGCTGTTCGACCGCGAACGCCGAGATGCCGACCGTGGCGACTTTCGCGCCGTCTTCTTCCGTGACATGAGCCCATTCGTGTGTTTCGGCGTAGATCAGTTCTTCTGGCTTCACGGCCAACTCCTTGATTGCTGTCAAGATTCCAAACAGAGGTTCGCCCGGCGCGCGTTACGCGGGGCGTTTGTAAAACGGCAGGTCGACGATTCGCGCCGGCAGTCGCGTGCCGCGAATGTCGACCGTCAACTCGCGTCCAGATTGGGCGACTGCCGACGCGACGTATGCCATGGCCAATGGTCGGTCGAGCGTCGGAGAGAATGTGCCGCTGGTGACTTCGCCCACAAACTGCTCGCCATCGAACAGTTGATAATGTTCGCGCGGCACGCGACGTCCGGATAGTTCGAGTCCGACGCGGCGAATGCTGTCGTCGTCTTTCAGTTTCAGCAGACTCGTGCGGCCCACGAAATCGCGGTCGCGCAAGTTCACGGCGAATCCCAAGCCGGCTTGAAACGGATGGATGTCCTCCGACAACTCGTGACCATACAGCGGCATGGCGGCTTCCAATCGCAACGTGTCTCGCGCGCCGAGCCCCGCCGCTTGCAGCCCGACCTCGCGGCCGGCCAGCAGCAAGTTCTCCCAGACTCGCGGCGCGTCTTCGGCTTTCACGATCAGCTCGCAACCGTCCTCGCCCGTGTAGCCCGTGCGGCTAACGATGCAGACTTTGTTCATCTGCCGCGTCACTCGCCCCGTGTAGTATTTCATCGTCGCGACCTTGGCGTCGATCAGCGGTTCGACCACTTCGATGGCCCGCGGCCCTTGCACCGCGATCATCGCCGTTTCTTCCGTGCGGTCGGACATCGCCACGCCGAATTCATGCGGGCGATGTTCGTCAATCCACTGGACGATCTTCGCACGATTCGAGGCATTTACGACCAACAGAAAATAGGCCGTGCCACTGGGCGTTTCCAAGTGATACACCAGCACATCGTCGAGGATGCCGCCTCGCTGGTTGGTCATCAACGAATAGCGAATGCCGCCAATCGGCAGATCGGCGACGCGGCGGGTTGTGAGCGTGTCGAGGAATTCGCCGGCGCGGGAACCATCGAAACGCAGGCGTCCCATGTGCGAGATATCGAAGACCGTGGCTCGTTGGCGTGTCGCCGAGTGTTCGTCGACGATCGACGTGTATTGAACCGGCATCGCCCAGCCGGCAAAGTCAACCATCCGCCCTTGTTGGGCAACGTGCCAGTCGTACAGCGGCGTTCTTTCCAGCGTGCTCGTCATCCGTCGGTCTGTTGGGGCAAGAGGCCAGTGGGGCAGGGGGCCAATCAGTCGAAACGGACGCGGGCCGAAGGCGAACGACGAGCGGCGAATCAAACGATCCGCGATCGCTTGTTCGTGCGAGGTCTTCAAGATGCCAACGAACCCCAACGGTTCAACTCACGCGGCATTCTATCGAATCGAACGTTGGATAGTAGGGGCCTCAGCGGGAACCGGCGCCGAGCGGACGAAGTCAGGCTTGACGTTGGTTGCATGGACGTTCGCACGCCTCGCCAACATTCCTCGAACTTCGGTTACAATATCTGCTCGCCAGCGACGAACACCCGTCGCTTCGGCTCTTGTCTTAGAATCTTGTCTTCGATTTCTGTTCTTGTTTTTGGGCCGCTTTGTGTCGGCCGGTGGAGTTCGTCTGGCGTGAACTCGTCGAAAGCTGCCATTTCGTTGGAACAACTGACCGTCTTGAACGACGAGATTGCGGCGCTCGTGGCGGCCGGCGTGCCGTTGAACCGTGGGCTGTTGGATCTGGGGCGCGACGTGCCTGGACGGCTGGGACGGATCGCGCACGATCTCGGTGAACGCTTGGAGCGAGGCGAGTCACTCGAAGCGGCGCTGATGGCCAGCGACAGCCAGTTTCCGCCCGTGTATCGAGCGGTCGTGGTCGCCGGCGAACGCTCGGGCCGATTGGCCGTGGCCTTGGAAGGCTTGTCGGAGACGGCGCGGCGATTAGTGGAGTTGCGGCGAGCCATCGGTTTGGCACTGATCTACCCGCTGCTAATTGTCGCCGGCACGTATCTGGTGTTTCTGTTTGTGATTACGCGTGTCATGCCGACGCTGGTCGAAGTACAAGAGTTCGACGGCGAGGCGACGACATGGGTCCGCTGGCTGGCGACGCTGGGTGAAAGTGCGTCCAGTTGGGCCCTTTATCCACCGCTCATTGTCGGCGTCATGTTGGCAGTTGCTTGGTGGCGTTCGACTTTCCTGAACGCGGCATCGGGTCGAGCGTGGACGCCTTGGGGGCGATTGCGGCGAGCCGGTTGTTTGGCGACGTTGACCGAAGTCTTGGCGATCTTGGTCGAGCATCATTGCCCGTTGGATCAAGCGGTCGAATTGGCGGGACAAGCCAGCGGCGATCGGCGGTTGCGGGCCGACTGTTCGCGATTGGCCGAGCGACTTCGACGTGGAGAAACGATCTCTCCCGTTGAAGCTCGGGCGTTGTCGATCCCGCCACTGGTCGCGTGGCTGCTTTTGTCCGCTGGGCGTGAGGGAGCGTTGGTCGAATCGCTTCGACACGCGGCCGACCAGTATACGCGTCGGGCTCGGCGATTGGCGGATTGGTTTTCCTTCCAGTTTCCGTTGTACTTGACGGCCAGCGTGGCTGGCGGCGTCGTGCTTGTTTATGCCATCGTGGCTTTGTTGCCCTGGTTTCAAACGCTGCAACGTTTGGCGGATCCGTTTTAGCGCGGTTTTGAAGAAGTTCCATGAGCGAACGACTTACGATTGACGAGGCCGAGCGGCTGGCGTCCGAGTTGGCGACGTTGGGCCAAGCCGGATTGCCATTGGACCAAGGGCTGCGCGCGGCCGCTGATGAACTGGGCCGCGGCCGCCTAGCCAATACCATGCGTGATTTGGCTCGACGCCTGGAGCAGGGCAGCTCGTTGGCCGAAGTTGTCGCGAGCCGCACGCAGATGTTTCCTAAATTCTTGGCCGGCGTGCTGGAAATGGCCGCAAGTTCCGGGCGGCTGGAAACGGTTCTGCCCCGGTTGGTCGAACAGTTCGAGCTGGGGCGCGAGCAATCGCGACAACTGCGCGGCGCGCTCGCCTATCCGCTGGTCGTGTTGACCACCTTGCTCGCGATCTATGTTGCCATTTCGTTTGCGGTCGCTCCTGGATTGATCGAGCTGATGCGCGAGTTCGAGTTGAAGTTGCCCGCGTGGACCAACGTTGTGATTTGGTGGAATGAAATCGGGATTTTCTGGGGGCTCGGATTGGCGGCATCCATGGTCGTCGTGTTGTTGTTCGTGCGATTGATGGTCGGCGCCGCGTCTTGGCAGGCGGCGATGATTCACTTGCCGCTGGTCGGGCCAGCTTGGCATTGGGCGGCCACGGCACGGATGGCGCGCGGCATGGCGATGCTGATGGATTTACAGCGGCCATTGCCCGAGGCATTGCGGTTGACCAGTGCCGGCGTGCGCGATGCGAATTTGGCGAACGTCTGCCAGCGGTTGGCCACGATGGTCGAGCGGGGAACGCCTCTGTCGATGGCCGTAGCCGCGGATCGCGGTTTGCCTGCCGTTGTCATGCCGTTGCTTCAATCGGGCGAACAGAGCGGTTCGCTGGCGGCCGCTTGGTTGTCCGTCGCGGAACTGATGGAACGTTGGGTCGCGATCCGCGCGTCGCTGCTGCGTCAGCTCCTACCGCCCATTGTGTTTCTATTTGTGGCGGCCGCCGTGATGAATCTGTTCCTGTCGTTTATGACGCCGTTGATCGAGTTGGTTAACAACCTTTCGTGATGTCCCCGTTCCGAGATCCGCAAGCTATTTGCGAACCGCATTATGACGCAACCTTTCGGCCCGGCCATCTGGAGCATGTTCTTGCTGCTCGGCGTCTCGCTGCTGTTCAGCGTATTGATTGTGTACGGTCGCCGTATTTCGGTCGCCGACGATGTGATGTTCCGCGGTTTGGTGATTACTGGCTGGTTGTGCATCTTCTTGGGCTGTATCGGATTGGCCTCCTTGATGTTGGGGCCGTGGTCATTCTTGCTTGCCGGGATGACGATTGTGGTCACGATTGTTGGTGTGGGCCAATATCGGGCGGCTCAGCGGCGGACGTTGTTATCGGCACTAGCGATCGGCGTGGAGCGGTCCGTGCCGCTGGAACGCATCGCCAACAGCGTCGCGCAGCAAGGAGCCCGCGAGATGCGTTTCCGAGCCGCGATGCTTAGCTCGTTGTTGCAGGCCGGCGTGCCATTGCCCGAAGCCTTGGAACGATCGAAGCATCGCCTCGGTGTGGGCGAAGCCATTTCGTTGCGTATCGGTTATGAGAATGGATCGCTCGAGTCATGTCTGCGATGGTCCACCGATGATGAGGATCGCACGCGCCGCTCGCTGCGAGCCATGTTGGAACGCTATGTCTATTTGGGTTGGTTGTTCGTGGTTGGCATGTCGGTAGTCGTATTCTTCATGCTCAAAATCGTGCCGGTCTTTATTGAACTTTTTAGCGATTTTGAAATGGAGTTGCCAGCAACCATGAGATGGCTCGCCGCCTTCGCCGACACGTTTGTTGGTTATTGGTTTCTCTTGACGCCGCTGCTGTTATTATTGTGGGGGCTGTTTCTTGTTGGCGTTCTGAGCTACTTCGGTTGGCTGCCACAAGACTTCCCGTTTCTCGGGCGAATCGCCTTGCCGATGGATCGCGTTCATGTGTTGCGAGGATTGGGAAGCGGTGTTCGTCGCAAGCGTCCGGTCAGCGAAATCATCGACCGACTAGCCCAGCTTTATCCGCGCCAGCGAGTGCGTTGGCGTCTCGGGTTGGTGGGATCGGCCGTGCGAAACGGCAGCGAATGGACCGACGCTCTGTTGACGGTGGGGCTGTTGCGAAAGTCCGATGCGGCCGTGTTGCGATCGGCGGAACGAGTCGGCAATTTGGCATGGGCTCTGGAAGAATTGGCCAGCACCCGAATGCGGCGACTCACCTATCGACTAACGGTCGGGTTCAACGGTTTGTTTCCCGTCCTGATTTTGATTTATGGCGCCGTGGTGCTGCTGATTTCCCATGCTGTAATGGCACATTATTGGATTTGGTTTTTAACTTGGCCTAGTTTTTGGCTGAGAGAGGCATATACAATGAGAGTCTCGCTTAAGCGTGCTGGCTTCACCATGTTGGAAGCCACCGTGTCGATGATCGTGCTGGGCGCGGCGGTCACCACCGTGCTGCAACTCGCGGCGCATTCCAATCGACTGCAACACGAAATGGACCGCCGGCTGGTGGCTCAAGTCGAATTGGCCAACCTGATGGATCGCGTGATGGCCGAACCGTTCGCCGACGTGACCAACGATTCGCTGTCCGCCATGACGTTGACCGAAGTGGGCCGGCGGCGACTTCCAGCCGCCCAATTATCCACATCCATCGAAGCTGGCACGATCAGCGACTCGGACGTGGATCGCGATTCTTCTGACGATGCTGCTGAAAACACGCCGGATGCGGAGTCGGCCGAGGAAGCGATGTCCACGATGCCGTTTGCCTTCAAGCGGATCGTGCTGCGACTGCAATGGAACGACGCTTCGGGTTCGCCGGTCGAACCGATTGAATTGGTGGCCTGGAGACATGAAGCCGGGGCAGGGCAGGGGAAGGAGGCGGCTCGGCCATGAAACGAAGGCGTGGAATCAGCTTGATCGAAATGGTCGTCTTCATCACGATCGCCGCAACCGTAATGAGCAGCGTGTTGCTGTGCTTTAACAGCTTGTTTCGGGTCCAGCGTCAGGCGGTCGATGCCATGACGTTTAATAACTCTTTGATTCGTTTGGCGGCTCAATGGCGCGAAGACGCGCGGCTGGCCGCGAGCGCTCAAATCGTCGACCCGGATGACAAGGCCAAGGAGACGAAGTCCGCGCCCACGCAATTGCTGTTTACGACTCGAACTGGCCAGACGATCAAGTATGCCTGGAACGGGCATGCGGTCACGCGTATCGCTCCGCCGCTGGCTTCGCGTTCTTCGGCGGAGTCGGACGATTCGCCCGAGGGCAGCGATCAAAACGTCCCGCCCGACCATTTGGTTCCACACTTTGAAAGCTATGAATTAGCGAGTCGCAGCCAAGTGATTTGGAAGCTCGCAACAGCGGACGATCACACGATCGTGAGCTGCCAGGTGCTCAAGGCTGGCGCGCCGGATGAGGCGCCGCAAGAACGATTGCGGATCGATGCGGTCGTGGTTAGCGATCCTAGTGGCGCTCCCGAAAACGGACCCGCGGACGCAACGGACTCTGGCGAGCCACCGTCCGCGAATGGTGGCGAATCGGACTCGAATTCGGACTCGGCTTTGGATGCGGCATCCGAGGAGGCAAGCTCATGACGCACATCAATCGGCGACGCGGCGTGTTAATCGTCGTGGTGATGGTCTGTCTGTTCGTGGTGTTGGGGATTGCCGGCAGCACGGTGCAGGCGTTGGTGCGCGAGCATCGGCAAAGCCGCACGACGATGCGCCGCGCGCAGACGGAGATGCTGGCTCGGTCGGCATTGGACCGAGCGTCGGCTCGATTGCGGCAGGATTCCAGCTACATGGGTGAAACGTGGCACGTGGTCGACGGGCAACTCGCCGACGGCGGAGCTTCGATCACGATCGTTGTCGAGCCTGGCGACCAACCCAATCAAAGACTAATCAGCGTGGAAGCAACTTATCCCAAACAATCCGCGACGCCCGTGTTGATTCAGCGACACGAATCGGTGTCCGTTGTCGACTCTGGAGATCAAGCATGAAACGGAAATACGCCTTTACGTTGGTCGAACTGTTAGTTGTGATTGCAATCATTGGTGTGTTAGTGGCCATGTTGTTGCCGGCGGTCAACGCTTGCCGCGCCGCCGCGCGCAGGACTGTTTGCTCTAACAATCTGGCGCAAATCGGCATTGCCGCGAATAATTATGAACTGTCCCATGGCTTCTATCCGGCGGGTGTAGTGGCCGAGGGACAAGCGGTCACGAACGAGTCGATCGACTTTCATCAGAATTGGATTATTCCGCTATTGCCTTATTTGGAACAGCGAGCCTTGTTCAATCAAGTGGACTCGAAGTCCGGTGTCTACGACGCAGCGAATCGTCCCGTGCGAGCGGTCTCGGTCGCGATCTTACGGTGTCCGAGCGATGTGCCGGTGAAAGGTCAAAGCAGCTACGCCGGATGCTATGGCGATGCGGAAGGGCCGGTAACGGAGGCGTCCAATGGCGTCTTCATTTTGAATCGACAGATCCGATACGACGATATACCAGATGGAAGCTCTCACACGGTGTTCTTCGGCGATAAGATTTCCGATCCTTTCGAGCGAGGTTGGATGTCCGGAACGCGGGCGACTTTGCGTAATACGGCGACACCTCCGGCGTCCGGCGCCGTTGGTCCAGGGCCGGTGCCCGCTACCGCTTGGCCGCCCGAAGACGAACAGAAGCTAGTCAATGCCGCGCTCAAGCACTTCGCGGCTCCCGCCACGCCATTTGGCGGCTTCGGCAGCATGCATCCCGGCGGCGCGCAGATGGCGTATGGCGATAGCCGAGTCGGCTTTGTTGCAGCGACGATCGATCCGATTGTTTGGAAGCAACTCGGGAACCGCGCCGATGGCCAAGTGCTGCCGGGCAACTTCTAACATCCATTTGGATAATCAAAGTCGCCTTTCGTTCGGCGTTGGGGAAATATTCATGAAGTGCTTGCCGCCACTTATGACAACGCGCTGTTATCGGCTATGTGGTCCGCATCGCCGAGCCGCGGCGGGTCTCACGATGCTGGAACTGCTGATCGTCGTCGCGGTGATCGGCATTCTGATCGCCATGCTGTTGCCGGCCGTGCAGGCGGCCCGCGAGAACGCACGCCGCCATTCCTGTGCAAACAATTTGGCTCAGCTCATGACGGCCGTTCAACATTACGAGACGGTGCATCGCGTCTATCCGCCGGGAAGCGTCAATAACACGGGCCCCATTGATAATCGGGCGCTTGGCTATCAAATGGGGTGGCTTGTTCAAATACTGCCCTACATCGAACAACAAAATGCCTACGAACGCGTCGACTTCACGAAGGGAGTGTATGACCGGGCAAACGCGGTGGTGCGGGCGCATACCTTCGACAGTCTTACATGTCCATCGTCTTGGGTAAGTCCCAATATGGGACTAGAGGTCAGCCATTACGCGGCGGTTCATCACGATGTTGAAGCTCCGATCGACTCGGACAATCATGGGACGTTCTTCTTGAACAGCAGTCTCGCCTACGATGATATTGCCGACGGACATGGGACGACTTTGTTTCTTGGCGAAAAGATTCCGCACCCGACCACGGATTTGGGTTGGATGTCCGGTTCGCGAGCCACATTGCGCAACACGGGATGGGCGATCAACCACGAATTGAAACTGGATGGAGGCAGTGGAGCGTGGCGCTCGGTGCAAGTAGATCCGTGGCAAGCGATTCAAGATGCGAATGACGCCGCGAGCGATTCCGGTGAACTTGGCGATACGGACGCAACCGCGGACGATCAAGCGGCAATGGGCGAAACGATTAACACTCAGGAGGCCGGTGACACATCCGAGGAGGCTGGCGCCGCGAGCGAACAAACCGTGGTCGAAGGCGACGATTCGGACGTCTACGATTCGATGGGTTATCCCTACGATTACATGATGGCTCCCCCTGGGGCAACGCTGCCGTTGCTGCCGAACAAACCGCAGATGTTGGTCGGCGGTTTTGCCAGTTTCCACGTGGGCGGCGCTAATTTTGTGCTCGGTAACGGAGCGATTCAGTACCTTTCCGAACAGATCGACACGCGGGTCTACCAGCAGCTTGGCCATCGAGCGGACGGCCAAGTGATCGATTCAGACGATTGGTAAGCGGTCTCGAAGGCGTCGATTCGGCTGGGCTCGCGCGATCCGCCCACGGTCACTTCCATCGCGTTGAAAGCGGCTCACTGGTCGCCCACCACGTCGCGCTTGGTTACAGTTGACTTGCTCAAGTCCTCGTCTCGCCAGTTTTGGGGAAATCTCGCCTTGCCCGCTCGCAATCTAGTCATCGTTCTGTTGACGGCCATCGTCGCCCTGGCCTGCAATCAAAAGGTCCAGCGGTATCGTTACGCCAACACGATCACCGAAGCCGTGACGACCATCGAACAACGATATGTCGAACCGGTTGATCCGCGACGGCTGTTCGAGGACGCCATGAGCGGCATGGTCCAGCGGCTGGACCCGTATTCCAGCTACATCAGCGCGGACCGGTATCAACAGTTTCAGGAAAGTCTGAACCAGGAATTTGGCGGCATCGGCATCATGGTCGAGGGCCCGCCGCGCGTGCCGCGAATGACGGTCGCCACGCCGCTGGTTGGCACGCCGGCCTATCGCGCCGGAATGGTGGCGGGCGACATCATCTTAGAGATTGACGGCCAAAGCACCGAAGGCATGTCGCTCGAAGATGCCGTGAAATTAATGCGAGGCGAAAAAGGCTCGCCGGTCAATTTGCTCGTTCAACATCCCGGCTCGGAGGAAACCCAGGCCATGACGATCCTCCGCGACACGATTCCCGTCGAATCAGTGTTGGGGGATCGGCGGCGGCCCGATGGAAGCTGGGAATACGTGCTCGAAGACGAACCGTCGATCGGATATATCCGCATTACGACCTTCGGCGAGCGGACCGTTAGTGAGCTACGCGATGTGCTTCAAGCCGCCGATCCCGCGATCAAGGCTTGGATTCTGGATATGCGAGGCAACGCCGGTGGCTTGTTACATTCCGCCGTGGAGACGTGCGACTTGTTTATCGACGAAGGCACGATTGTTAGCACGCGGGGACGCGGTGGCCGGATTCAACAGGAGTTCTTCGCGACAACTGATATGGCGATTGATCCGAGCACTCCGGTTGTCGTGCTCTCGGATCGTTTTTCGGCCAGTGCCGCGGAAATCGTGGCCGCTTGCCTTCAGGATCACAATCGAGCCGTCGTCGTGGGCGAACGATCGTTCGGCAAGGGAACGGTCCAAAACATCCTGGAACTGGATCGTGGACGTAGTGCCTTGAAACTGACCACCGCGCGTTACTGGCGACCGAGCGGCCAAAACATCCATCGCGTCGAGGGAGCCAGCGAAGATGACGAATGGGGAGTTCGTCCGAACGAAGGCATGGAAGTCAAGCTGGAGGAAGAAGAATATACCCAAGTCCGCATACAACGCCGCGAACGAGATTTAATGAGCGGAGCCGAGCAATCAACTACGGTCGAGCCTGATGCTCAAGATTCGTCGGACAACGATAAGTCGCCGCCCGAGAACGAGCGAACGACGACCGATCCGGAATCCTCACAACCGAACTCGGAAGGCGCGAACTCGGAAGACATGAACTCAAAAGACGTGGTTACGGAGACCGAGAACGCGGAAGCTGGCGGCAACGAAGACGCTTCCAGCGAGACCGCCACACAACCGATCGAGGATCGTCAACTTCAACGGGCGATACAGTATCTGCATGAGCGAATCGGAGGGGATGTCGACCGGCAGGCGGCTTGAGCCAAAAGAGTCTGGTCGGCTTGGCTTCGTTTCGACGCCGCGACGCGATTTGTTTGTGAGACCTCGCCTGGCTATCCGTCAAGCCACGCAGTCTTTGGCGATCCCGTCGCTTCGGAAAAATCCCCATTCTTTATCACGTTTGCCCGGCAGGCATAATGAGAAATTGTAACCATTTGTCGAGTTTACAATTTCGTGCCGACCGGTTTGTTTCCATCCAATCTCGTCGCGAACTGGGGAAATTCCTCAAGTCTCGCTGTTGCTAGACATTGGCGAATTGTGGATGCGGCGTGTGAGCGACGGGCGTCTCGATTGGCCCGAGCATTGCTTCCTTCGGCTGCCGCTTCTCGTCTCCCGTAACGAAGTGTTTGTCATCCTTGGAGTCTGCTTCATGCGTCCGATCCGCGTAACCTGCCAAGTCTTCGAAACCGCGCTCGAATCACCCTCGCGCTTGCCCATGATAGATGCGACGATCCGGGAACTTGATCCCGAGTCCGACGCGGGGATCGCTCGATTGCTTGTTCGGCTACGTGCAATCATTGCTCAGCGCGAAGATGCGCGTCGTGCTGCTCTTGAGGAGGCGTTTGGGTTGGCCGACAAGCTGGACGTACCGGAGATTGATGCCGCGCGGGATTCCACGCGAACGCGAAACTCGCTGGTCAACGAATTGGACTTTGACTCCGTTGAAGCCGACGATTACATGGATCGCCACGGTTCCGAGCGTTTCTCACCCTTCCGCCGGTCATTGGCCGCGTGTCAGAACCAACCGGCCACGATGAACGCGGAACGACGTTGGCGGTGGGATCCACGACATTGAGCGTTCTAATCCAATCGAACGTTCTCGTATTGTGCTACTCGCAGTAGGTCGCCAAGTAACATGCGAGGGTCGGGGTGTCGATCCTGGGGGCGTTTCTCCAGCATGCGAAGAACTTCGCCTTCAAACAACGGAGAGACCGATAAGTGAAAGCGGCTTGGCGATTGCGGTCGTTCGACGCGTATGTTTTGAAGCGTCTCGGCCGCATTACGGCCTTCTAACGGTGGACGCCCTGTTAGAAGGCAATAGAGTGTCGCTCCAAGGCCATAAATGTCGGTACGGCCATCGACGGGAGCTTCGTCTTCCAACTGTTCCGGTGCTAAATAGGGCAGCTCACCTAAAATCTCGCCCGGGGCCGTTAGTTGCTCTAGCTGCATCTGTTGGGCCGCCTTCGCAAATACCAAGTCATTTAACTTCACGGAATCGTCGCGGCTGGCTATAAGTACGTTGCGCGGAGTAATGTTGCGATGTACCATTCCATGATCCGACGCGGCGACCAGACCCCGTGCGCATTGGATCCCAATCCGCAGGACGCGCCGCCAATCGAGCATCCCGCAAACACCCATTCTTGCCACCAGATCCGCAGCCGACTCGCCGACCACCAGTTCGCTGCTGAGAAAACAGATTCCGCGATGGCGACCTGCCGTGTAAGTTTCCACAATGTTCTCGTGGCGGACCGGTATCGCTGTGCGCATGGCTCGCACGAATCGACGAGTTTCCCGAGCATCGCCGAATTGATGAGGCCAAAACAACTTTAACGCGACGTTGCGTTCTCGCTTGCGGTCCCTCGCCCGAAACACTGCACCAGTGCGAGCTGATACCAGGACGGCATCGACCTCATATCGCAAATACCGGTGTCCCGGAAGAGCTAAAATCTCGGCGGATGTGCCGATTCGTGATGGTCGACGTCGTGCGAACGTTGGGTTCTCATGTGAGTTCACGGATTGCGATGCGACGGGACGCAAGGTCGTGGGATTCTCGTCGTTCACCGCGACAATGAGCAGTTCCGTTTCGCCAACCGTAAAGCGAACTCCTGGTTGTAACTCGATTTCAGCGACGCGGCGGCCCTTGTGAAAGGTTCCAAATCGGCTACCAACGTCGCGAAGTGTCATTGCGTTCGTGTTAATTGCCACTTCGCAATGAGAGCGAGAAACGGTCGGATCGAGTAAACGGAATGAGCAGCCAGAGCCTCGCCCGATGGAGATGGGGTGATGCGGCGTCAGTTCGATACAGCGCCCCGTGTCCCGACCTCGAATAACTACCAACCGCATCATGGGGCGAGTGGCTCAAGACAATCCAAATAGATCGGAGACATTCAAGTTAGCTTCCGGTTCCGCTAACGGCGACGCCGTTTCTCCCGGTGTCACGGTGGTTAGCGTTCGGTAGCCGTGTCGGTCAGGATCCCGGTGGATATGAATCAATTGGTCGATCGTATTAACGACCCAATACTCAACGATTCCCGCCTTCGCGTAGAGTTCCGCTTTAAGTGTTTTGTCAATCGCCAAACTGCTATCCGCAACTTCGATCAACAGTAATACGTCCGCTGCTCCCGGATGCCGGTCGAGATACCGTCGCGCCTTGACCCAGGCGATATCAGGCTCCGGCCGGCTATCAAACTCTGGCAGCGAAAGCCCCGATTGCACACGAACCCGGACCTTGTTGCGATCGGCGTTGTTTTTGGACCAATCCGTCAAATACTCAATCGTATCGTCATGTACTGGGCCGGCCGGATTCATGGTCTGCACTTCTCCTCGCAACAATTCGACTTTCCGATCAAGATCATCGAACGCCCCTTTGTTGACCATCCGGTCGTATTCGTCGGTGGTGAGTCGGAGTAACGAGCTCATAAGTGTCGGATCTAACTGTTGAGTTAAGTCGGATTTTGGAGTTCGGCGAGCCGATACGCGGCAAGTTATGGGACGAGCGACGGAATTCATTCTAGCGCCGCGACTTGGATTCCGCAAATCAAGATACTGTGCTACGGACGCGAGGCCATGGGTTCCAGGCGGACATCGTCCAGAGCGACGCCCGTGCCGCTGCGTTCGAGGCTGACAAACCGCAGTTCCGTGCTGCTGGAGCTGGCGCGAACGCGGTATTGGCGACGCTCCCAACGCATATTCCGAGACGTTCGTCCCTTCGATGAAATGGTGATTTCGTCAAGCTTCTTGCCATCCCAGCTCACTTGCATGCTACGCTCACCCTCCGGGTGCGGATTGACGGACACGTAGAAGCTGAGTTCGTAATCTTGTCCGGCAGTGGTAACCACCGTTTGCCATGCCGCACCGCTGCTTCCGCCGCTCATGTCCAGCGATTGCATTCCCGAGGCAGCATCGTAGTAGCTATAGACCACATCCACATCATCGGCATGCCACCCAGGTAAAGATAATATCGCGGAGTTGCTAAAGCCCGATTCTACCCAGGGTCTTTCAAAGCTGCCATTCTCGATAAGGTTGGCCGAGTTGACGCTCTTGCGTCCGACACGTTGGTAGAATGCCTCTTGCTCCAGAATCTGTACTCGCCCAGACCCGTCCTCGACCAAGTAGATTAGTTCCCTGGCATTGGCGTCCTCGTCGCCATGCAACATCTCACCATTAACGCTCCAAGTCGGTTGCTGTGTGCGCGTTGTAAGTCCGACCCACTGAAAGGCAAAGTCACGGCCATCCCTAGCGTGGACCATGCCGTCGCGTCCGGCCGTGATCAACATTCGACCATCGCGACTCCACTGCAGCATCGCATCGGAACAATGATGGCCTTCCAGTATGTGCGTCACTCGTCCTTCCATGTTTGTGACATGAATTTCATGACGTCCCCAGTCGCTGTAGGCAATCCGTTCACCATCTGGCGCCCAGGCTAGGCGACGTGTGCCCCATCCTGGTGTGGCGGTTGTTCGGAACTGCTCGTCCCCCGAAGTGTCAAGCACACACACACCGTTGGTCCAGGATTGAGCCGTGGCCACTTGGTTACCCGTCGGACTAATCCTCACATAGTCGGGACGATAGTTTGTGGCAAAGTCTCCATCCGGTTCGCCTTGGCTGTTGAAGAAACGAATGCCGTTCCCAGACGTCACGACCAACCTCGCTTGGCTCCGGTCCCAATCGAAATCTCTTGGGTCTTGATCGACTGGAACGAGCTTGCGAAGCGTTCCGTCTTGATTCCACAGGCGGAGGGAAAATTCTCCATAGTTCTCAACTCGTGCGGCGATGGACTGACCGTCGGGGCTGACTGCCATTTTCCAATACGGCTTGTCGTCGCCTCCCGTGTCGTAAATAGTCGTTTCTTCTCCGTCCGTATTCACACGATAGAGCCGATTCGGCCACCCCATTGTTAACACGTCATTGGTGGTTGGAAGCCAAGCCAAATGACTTGCGTCGTGAGGGATGGTTCGTGCCACGCGTCCGTCCAGTGACCGTACGCAGATTTTTGAGAAATGACCATCGGCCAGTTCGCTTGAGTCGGCCTTAAGATCAAGGCTGTAGGTTGGCGCCGCGACCGGTTGCGTGAGCATCTTCCGTGACCAATCGGAGGTATCGAACATGGCAAACCGGTATCCTGCCAAGAACAGTGTGTCGTCGTTCGGCGCCCAAGCCACGGAATCGACTGAATCGGTACCTTTCAATTTGGGCAGTTCTTTCCCATCAATTGTGAACCGACGCACGTGTGGATGCTTCGAGACCGCGAACGTCTTGCTGTTCGGCGACCAGGCGACTCGATGGATGTCGCCCCAACCGTCTGGGTCGAAAGTATGAGCGACTGTGAGGTCAGGGGACATAATTTCGACTTTATTGCCGTTGCCAACCAGCCAACTTCCATCGGGGCTCCATTTCACGGCGCGAGTCCACCTGGTGTGCTCAGCCGTAGCTTTCGGTTCGAAATTCGACGTGTAGATCAAAATGCCTCGGTGAGTGGCCACGGCCAGCGTTCCGTCCGTCGGATGCCAATCGACGGCGTGAATGCGACTCTTATCGCGAAGTTCGATGGTCTTTTCAATAGTGCCATCGCGTTGGGCGACGACGACACCTTTCCATAGGTCAGTAAAGGCAAGGCGACTGCTGTCTGGAGCCCAGGCTACGTCATCAATCATGCCCTCGTTGTTGTCAAAAGTTGTGACCGGCATGCCATCGGATTTCCAAAGGCGTACGGTGCGATCCGTGCCCCCCGCGGCAATCATCGTGCCGTCCGGCGACCAGGCGACACACATCGTTTCGCCTCGTTGTCCCGCCAGAATGAGGCGGAGTTCCAGAGTTACCGCGTCGAGAATGCGAACGTATGGTCCGGAGGCGACAGCTATTCTCGTCCCTAATGGGCTGTAGTCTAAATCGTTGATCCGGCAATGAGGCCAACGCGTGGCGATTTGCCAGTGCGTTGCTCCGGGCAATGGTTTGGGGTTGGGGATAATGCCTGGTATTTTGGCCGCGACGCGAGTGACTTCCGGCAACGGAAAGTTATTGGTTGATGCCGCCGAGGAGTTGGCGTTTTCCGCGTCCGATTGGTTCGCGAGTTGATGGTCGCTCGTGCGGTCGCTATTGCGGTACCAATAAATTGCCACACTCATAAGGCCAAAGGAGACGAAGAATACCACTGCTATCCACCCCAACCATTTCGTCAATAGCGACTCGTCATCCATCGTGCGTAGTCGGCGTGGTGCGAGTTCGAACACGTGCTTGAGCCATTGCGGTGCGATGCTTGATTTACCCGACGAAGCGAAGCGACGAGCATTGCGACGACGAAGAAAACTTGTGGCTTGGTATAAGAAACGTTCCCAAGCGGTTGGGGGCGTTGAGCGTAAGAGTTGTCCCTGCGGATCGAATCGAAAGGGTTGCTTGGGACCGTACGTGCAAAGCTTCTCGAATATGTCACGAGCTTGCAGGTTGCCTGGTTCAAGCTCCAGTAGACGGACGAGGGTCGGTTGTAAGTCCGCATACTGCCGAGTTTGTACGGCGGTGTGCATTTGGGCATTGAGGGACTTGCATTCCGCATTCAATCGGTTCGCCTTGGCGTATAGTTGGGTCGCGTCGACGGAACGAAAGTCCACGGGTATTTTGTCTAGTGTCGCAACGGCTTGCTCGTAGTTCTGGCTGGCCAACAGCTCCACCGCTTCGGCCACTAGTGGAGCGTATTGGGTGGCTTGCGGCGGAGGAGCGGGAGGCTGCATTGCCATTGTGGAAGGTGATAACGCGCGCACTTGAGATTCTAATGCCGCTACCACCTCTTGCATGGATGCGAAACGGTCCTCGACTCGCTTCTCCAGCAGACGCAAACAAAGTCGTTCTAGTGGCGAAGGAATTTCAGGACGCAGTTCGCTGGGCCGTGGCGGTTGTTCGCAAACAATCTGGCCGATGACTCGGGCCGTTGAGCCTTGGAAGGGAAGTTGTCCGGTAAGCAACTCAAAGAGAATGACGCCCAAGCTGAATTGGTCCGCCGGGGGACCGACGCGATTGGGATCTCCTTCAATCTGTTCGGGCGACATATAGCTGGGTGTGCCGAGTATTACACCCTCGCGAGTTAGGCGAGCGTCGTCGTCCGTCAATTGCAGAGCCAAGCCGAAGTCGGTCACAATCGGTTCGCGCCGACTGTTAATCATAATGTTGCCGGGTTTCAAGTCTCGGTGGACGACGCCTCCTTCGTGCGCGGCTGACAATGCACGAGCAACTTTTAACGCGACCAACATGGCTTCGCGAGTGGTGATGGGCTCCAGTCGTCGTCGCATCACATTGGCGAGCGTTGGTCCATCGATGTAGGCCATCGTTAGAAAGGGGAGATTGTTCGTCTCGCCGATATCGAAGACTTGGCAAATGTTGGGGTGATTTAGTTTCGCCGCCGCGCGGGCCTCGCGATAGAAGCGTTGCATCCACTGTGATTTGTCATTGCCGGTGATCGTGGGGACTTTCAAGGCCACTTGGCGGTGTAGTTCGGTGTCCTCCGCCAGAAACACACTTCCCATGCCGCCCTGGCCTAACAGTCGGACGATGCGATAGCGTCCGAACGTCTCTCCGGGGTTTAGGGGCGAAGACATCAGGGAGCCTTGCGGTGGAATTGTCTCGTCGGACGATTGGGAATTCGTGCCTGATTCGGAACGCTGGCGTGGAACTGATGAGGAATCGGCGGGATCCGAACTTCGGTGTCCCGTGCGTTGCCCGGATCTGTCGCCGCGATTTGGTGGCTGATTCATTTGTCACTCGGAATTGTCGATGGTGAAAATGTTGCTGTCCGCGTGTGCGACGCGTGCGGAATCGGAGTCGTTGTGGATGAGTGTGAGAAACACACTCAACTGGTACTCGCCCGCCATTTCCTTCGAGACATCCAACGTAAGTTGCAGGTACTCGGCATCGTGTGCCGGTACATCGAAACCGTTGAGGTTCATGCGACGAACGAAAGATTTGTTGTCGCCGTTGATACGCGATAGAACCATTTTCAGACGTGTGTCATTAAGAGCACCATCCCCGTCGTTCTTCAGTTGGGCTTCGATTGTGGCTTTTCCGTCTCGGACCGAAACACGGCAGTCGTCGATGCTCGGGCGACTTAGACCATTGACCACGAAAGTTGTTAATGGTCGCGGCATCGCCTCGCTGTCGGGTGGTTGTGCGACAAGACAATAGGCTCCGTCGGGTAGAGGCGTTTTTGGTCGGACCGTTACCGTTTCCTCCTTCTGGGGATTGGGGACAGCTTCGACCGCGACCGGTTTTATCTCGTCGCTCAATCGCCAAGCGTTGAGTTCACGAGTCTTGAATTTGTTGCCGTCCGGGTACAGGTTGATCGTTTGGAACCAAAGGCGACGGACATAGAGGTTGTCGAGTGGTTGAGACGTAGGGATCTGTAAGGTCGGACGTGCCAGGTTTGTTTTGTGAGGGTTAAACTGTGTGAGGCCGTAGATCGGTTCTGGTTCCGTCGCCACTATTTCCCAGGCGAGAGGTTGATTTGCGGGCAAGGGGCCGGAAGTGTTGGTGGAGTTTGCTTGGGAGTGGGAGTCGCTGTGTGGCGTTGTTGCGCGAGCGGAGTTCGGATCGGTTGTTGGAGACGAAGAGGGCGTGAGACTAACTTCCGCGAGGACTGTCTTGCCGGAGTGAATCGTAAACTGGTTGGCACTGAGTTTCTGGCCATCCGGTGTTGTAAGGGTCAGATGAAAGCCGTGGGTTACTTGTAGGGCGTATTCTCCACTCTTCCATTGGTTAGCGCCGGCGGTCAGTTGGAACTGTTTGCCGGTTCGTTTGTCGATGAGTGTCACGACGCCGCCATCCACGGCCACATTCGCGTCGTCACTGGGCAACTGGACTTGGATCGTTCCGTAGGGAGTGCGAACGAATAGCCAAACGGCGAAGGCGGCTAGTCCAATTAGTAACATCGCACAAACGGCTAAGACCGCCGGATAGCCAGTTCGTCGGCGTTGTGCGGAGTGTTTAGGGGTGGTTGTTGTGATTGGGGGCGATTGAAGTGTTGAGGGAGCGCGTAGAAAGGCTTCCAGTTCCGCGACCACTTCGTGCATGGTTGCATATCGGTCGCTGGGGGATTTGGCCAACATTCGGAGGCAGATGGATTCGAGACGCGAATCGACTTGTGGCTGTAATTCGCGGGGCGCGGGGGGTTGGGATGATGTGATATGACGTAAAACTTGGGGTGCCGAGCCTACGAAGGGAAGTCGGCCTGTCAGTAACTCGAACAGTAAGACTCCCAAGCTGTAGATGTCGGTCGATGGGCCAATCTGTGTGGGGTCTCCTTCGGCTTGTTCGGGAGACATATAACCGATCGTGCCGAGCAGCATGCCGGTTTGGGTCATGCGATCTTCCGTGGCGGCTTCGGCCAGTTGAGCCAAACCGAAATCCATGACGACCGGTTCCCCGCGGGGATCGATCATGATATTTCCGGGCTTGAGGTCACGATGCACGACGCCGCGATCGTGGGCTTCGGCCAATCCCAGCGCGATCTTGCGGACCAATGAGGCGGCGGTTCGGGAGTCGAACGCCTTGCCGCCTTGGATCACCTGGGACAGCGGGCGTCCTTCGATTAGCGCCATAGTGATAAACGGTTCGCCATCGAATTCCCCCAAGTCGTAAACGGGGCAGATATTGGGATGATGCAGCGTCGCGGCCGCTTGGGCTTCGCGGTAGAAACGTTGCCGCAAAGCTTGTTGATCCACGCCGCAAAGCCGCGGGCGTTTGAGGGCCACTCGCCGCCGGAGTTCGCTGTCCTCGGCCAAGTACACGGTTCCCATCGCGCCTCGCCCCAGTTCCTTCAGCAGCCGATAGCGTCCGAATTCGCGGGGCAGGTGGTCGGGCGGCGCGCGATCCTGAGCTCGGTCGACGGGTTCGGCCGGCGTGGTTGCCGTGGTCTCGGAGAGCAACATCGACGGCGTCGTGTCCGATTCCAGTTGCGATGGCGTCGCGGGAAGGGCGGGTGATCCGTCTGCCGCATAGCGGTGTTCGTCGACTAACCGCATGTCGCGCACGAACGCGTGAAAATCATCCCGCAGCTCGGGATGGCCGGCCAGCAGCCGTTCGACGTCGATTGGCTCGCCGCGGTCGACGCGTTCCAAATAATCGGCGATTAACAGGTCCAAGGCACGTTCGTCGGTCATGGGCGCGAGTCGCCTCCCGGGTTCAGTAGTTCGCGAAGCATAGCCAGGCCGCGTTTCAGATCGCCGGCCGCGGCCGCTCGGGATTTGTTCAGCCGCTCGGCGATCTCGGCCAGCGAGCAGTCTTGCAGGTGCCGCATCTCGACGGCCGTGCGGTAATTTTCGGGCAGCTTCCGCAGAGCCGCCCGCAGTTGTTCGTCGGCCTCGCGCCGCATGGCCACGCCGCTGGGCGAAAGGGCTCGATGATCGCCAAGCGGCGAAAGGTCGAGCTGTCCGGCCTCCTGATTTGTGGCCCGCTTTTGATAAACCGCATGATCGCGCACGGCGTCCATCAGGTTGCGGCGGTGTATCTGTTTCAGCCAAGCCTCGAATTGCGGCAGGGTCGAGCCGGCGAAGCTGTTGAAGTTTCGCACGGCGGACATCAGCGATTGCTGGACGACATCGGAATCGGCCAACCGGCCTTGGATCGCGTCCCCCAATCGCCCGGCCGACATTTTCTTTAGCAACGAGCGGTGGCAGTTCAGCAGGTCGCCGAGCGCCGCCTCGTCGCCGGATCGGGCACGGCGCAGCAGGCGATCGAGCTGGCCGTCGCTCGGCGAGCCGTCGTTCGCATGTCCGTCGTTAGTGTCGAAATCGTCAGCCATGTGTCGCTCCGAAAGCCAAGGTCGCCATTCCGCCGCGATCGGGGCGCGAACTTGGCAGAATTTTTCGAGGAGCCGGGGCGTGAGCGGTTGAGGGTCAGATTGACTTAGGATAACCCGTGGTCGGGCGGGATGGTGTTTCACGGCGTTTAACGCGTCTCTTCGGTTCGAGAGAAGAGATTGGAAACGCAGAGACGCGGAGGGCGCGGAGGGAGGCGGGTGTGGGGCTGGGCGGTGCGAGAAGTTGCAGCGGGCGAAACGGCGTCGGATTGGGCAATGCAAGAAAATGCAGCGGGCAAACCGGCGCCGGAATGTGTTGTGCAAAAAGTTGCAATCGGCAAACCGGCGTCGGGATGGGCGGTGCAGAAAGTTGTAACGACCAAACCACGGTCGGGATGGGCGGTGCAAAAAGTTGCAGCGGGCAAACTGGCGTCGGAACACCAGGTGCGAAAAGTTGTAACGGCCAAACCGACGTCGGATTGGGCAGTGCAAAAAGTTGCACCGGGTAAACCGATGCCGGATTGGCTTGTGCAAAAACTTGCAATGAGCAAACTGGCGGCGGGGCAGGGCGGTTTAACCGGCGAACAGGTCCCGCATTTTGTCGGCCGTGGCTTCCCAGTGGTCGGCGGCGGCTTCGAAGTCGACTTCCATCCATTTCACCGGTTCGTCGGGCATGGCTCGCGAGCGTTCGGTCACGTCCGGATGAACGGGGATCTGGGCGCTCGGGCCGGCGGCCAAGCGGCGTTCGACTTCGTCCGACAGCAGATAATCGACCAGAGCTTGAGCGGCTTGCGGATTCGGGCCGTTTTTGATGATCGCCACGGTGTTGGGGATGAACAGTGTGCCCATCTGCTCGTCGCCTTGATCCGGGAAGACGACCGCCACGGGATTGCCGGCTTCGATCTCCAGCATGGCGTCGTCCGTATCGGTCAGGCCGAAGGCGAGTTGGCCGCGGCCGACGGCGATCGAGACCTGCCGGTTGCCCGATTCGACCGACGCGTTTTCCTTGACCGCCTGGAAAAATTCGGTCGCCGGTTGCTCGCCCCACGTTGCGAACAGCACGGCGGCATGCGTGGCCGTGGTTCCGAACAGCGGGCGAGCGATGCCGCCTTGGCCGCGACGCTTCGGGTCGGCCAGGTCGCGGATCGAAGTGGGCCAGTCGTCGCGATTGGGCAGCTTTTCCGTGTTGACCAACAGCACTCGTCCGCGGGCGGCGAAACCGTGCCAGAGGCCGTCGGCCGAGCGATAGTTGGCCGGCAGATCGGCGCCGTTCGGGGCTCGGTAGGTGTCGAGTAGCCCGAGCTTGGCCAGCCGCAGCGTGTGCAGAATTTCGTTGTTCCAGAACAAGTCGCAGCGCGGCCGCTGTGATTCTTGGATGATGGCAGTCGTCAGGCCGACGGTCTTGGTCGATTCGACGTCGAACTTCGGCCGCACGTGGACGCCGGAGTCTTGTTCAAAGTCCTGGTAAATCGGCTCGGAGAATTCGCGATCCAGGGCCGTATAGGCGACGACTTCGGCCGGCGGTGTGATGGATTCGTCGACCGTTTGGCGGCAGCCGGAAGCGGTTAGGGCGAGCAGGGCGGGGATCGTGGCGATAGCGAGAATGGTGCGGATCGGCATTGCGAAGTCTTTTTGTTGGGCGTTGGGGGCTAAGATAGTTCGGGGGCAAGTTTGATTTTAGGGCCTCGTCCGATGACAAATTACTATTGAAGCGGTAGGACGCGAGCCGTCAGTCAATCGAAGCGGTACGCGCGAGCCATCCGGTCGGTCACCGGAGGCGGCCGTCCTACGCGAAACCGGGCAGCGCTCTGATAAACCGGAGGCTTTGCGCTGCCGCTGGGATAAACCGGAGGGCTGGCGCCCTTCCGCTCCGATGGGATGGGAAGTCAGTGGCGGACGGGCCGTATTTGGATGGCGGGATGCGTATGCTGCGGCTGATTCGCGAACGATGGGCTGATCTTGGCGGCTGGTGGCCGGCGATGGCGGCGTTGCTGGTGGGGAGTTGCGTCGGGTGCGGGTCGGCTCCGCCTCCGCCGCCGGTCGCATCGGGGCCGGCGACTGAGGCGGCTTCGAATGCCAGCGGCGTCGGACTGGACGGCGGGGAAACGCTGGCCGAGCCGGCGGCACACGGAGCGGATGGCGGGGAAACACGGGTGGAGCCGGCGGTACGCGGAGTCGATGAGGTGGCTTCGCAAGGCGGCGCGGCTTCGGGTAACGGGGCGGCTCGAAACGAGCGGCGCGACCCACTGGCCGAGCGGATCGAGTCGTTTCAAGCGATGGCGAATCAGCCGGCGGAACCGGCGGCCGTGCGAGCGGAGTTGGATGTGGACGACGCGACATTGGCGGCGGCTGGGATTCGTCGCGTCGAGGGTCGACACCTCATTCTGTTGACCGATGTGCCGGCCGATCCGGCGATCGACGAACTGCCGGCGGTGTTCGATGCGGCCGTGCCGTTGTGGTGCGAGTATTTCGAGATCGATCCGCAACGGGCGGCTGAGTGGCGGGTGATTGGCCACGTGATGCGGGACAAGTCGCGATTCCAGCGATTGGGGCTGCTGCCCGCTTCGTTGCCGCCGTTTTTGCACGGATATCAGCAGGGGCCGCGATTGTGGCTGTACGAGCAGGAGACTGAGTTTTATCGGCGGCATTTGTTTCTGCACGAGGGAACGCACGGTTTCATGGAGGCGTTCGTCGGGGGCGGCGGGCCGCCTTGGTATAAGGAGGGCATGGCCGAGCTGTTGGCGACTCACGAATGGCAGGACGGCCGATTGCGGTTGAACGTGATGCCGGCCAGCCGCGAGAGTTCGCCGGGCTGGGGGCGGATCAAGATCGTGCAGGACGAGTTCGCCGCGGGCCGAGGCATGTCGCTGGACGAGATCATGCGATACGGCTTGCACGCTCATTTGCGGAACGAGCCTTACGGTTGGTGCTGGGCTGCTTGTGCGTTTCTGGATCGGCACCCGCGGACTTCGGCGAAGTTCCGGGCTTTGCGGGAGCGGGCTTCGGACGTGTCGATCGACTTCACGCTCGGCTTTCAGCGGGAATTGGCCGACGATTGGCCGCTGTTGAATCATGAATGGCAATGGTTCGTGGCCAATCTGGACTACGGGCACGATGTGGCTCGCGAGGCGAACGTGTCGGCCGGCGAATCGGAGGCTGTGGCCGAGGCGGGGCAGGGGAGTGCGGTGGCGATCGCGGCCGATCGAGGTTGGCAAGCGACCGGGATCCGCTGCGAAGCCGGGCAGACGATCGAGATCGGGGCTCGGGGGCGGTTTCAACTGGACGATCAACCGGCCGTGTGGTGGAGCGAGCCGAACGGCGTGACGTTGCGATATCACCGCGGCTTGCCGATCGGGACTCTGCTGGCGGCAGTGGTGGACGAATCGACGTTGCCCGCCGGGCCTTCGCCGCTGTTGTCGCCGTTGGCCGTCGGCAACCGTCGCGTGCTGCAAATCGAGCGAGCGGGGACGCTGTATTTGCGAGTCAACGATTCGCCGGCTTCGTTGGCCAACAACGCCGGCGAGGTTCAGGTCTCGGTGCGGCAAGCTGCATCCGATTGACGATTCTGGCGGCAGGTCCAACAATGCACCGGTTCGCGACGGCCTTCGCGTGCCGCGGTTCCTTTCCCTCGTGCTCGACAACGAATTCATGAATTTTCTGCAATCGCAAGACCCGGAAGTTTGGTCCGCCATCGACGCCGAAGTGCATCGGCAGCAAGACGGGCTAGAGATGATCGCCAGCGAGAATTACACCAGCCCGGCCGTGATGCAGGCCGTGGGAAGCGTGCTGACGAATAAGTACGCCGAGGGCTATCCGGGCAAGCGGTATTACGGCGGCTGCGAGCATGTGGACGTGGTTGAGGATTTGGCTCGCGAGCGGGCGAAGCAGTTGTTTGGTGCGGAGTTCGCGAACGTGCAGCCGCATTCGGGTTCGCAAGCCAACACGGCCGTGTACGTGGCGGCGATTCAGCCGGGCGACACGGTGCTGGGACTCGATCTGGCTCACGGCGGGCATTTGACGCACGGCATGCGGTTGAACATTTCGGGCCAGTTGTACAACTATCTGCACTACGGCGTCACTCGCGACACGCATCGGATCGACTTCGATCAGGTGGCCCGGTTGGCTCGCGAACACAAGCCGAAGCTGATCGTGGCCGGCGCGAGTGCCTATCCACGCGAGATTCCTCACGAGCGATTCGCCGAGATCGCGGAAGAGGTCGGTGCGAAGCTGTTCGTCGATATGGCTCACTATGCCGGTCTGGTCGCCGCGGGCTTGCACCACAACCCGGTGCCGGTGGCGGACTATGTGGCGACGACCACGCATAAGACGTTGCGTGGGCCTCGAGCCGGTTTGGTGTTGTGCAAAGAAAAGTATTGGCAAGAGATCAACCGAGCGGTCTTTCCCGGTTTGCAAGGCGGGCCGCTCATGCATGTGATCGCGGGCAAGGCCGTCTGTTTCCAAGAGGCGCTGTCGCCCGATTTCAAGGTGTACGCTCAGGCCGTGATCGACAACGCTAAGGTGCTGGCTGAGACGCTGGCGGCCGGCGGGTTGCGGTTGATTAGTGGCGGCACGGACAACCATTTGATGTTGGTGGATGTGACGCCGCTGGGCATCGGCGGCAAGATCGCCGAAGCGACGTTGGATCACTGCGGGATCACGATCAACAAGAACATGATTCCGTTCGACGAACGCAAGCCGATGGATCCGTCGGGCGTTCGCGTGGGCACTCCGGCGCTGACCACGCGTGGTATGGGGGCGGACGAAATGCGCCGCATCGGAGCTTGGATGTTGGATGCCTTGCAGCACGCCGACGACGCCGAACGTTTGCAACGCATTCGCGGCGAAGTGCGTGAGATGTGCGGCCACTTTCCCGTTCCGGCTTCGGCGATGAGTTGCAGTGCTTAGGCTATTTCCGACCGTCGGTCAGGCAACACTTTCTTTCGCGAACCTTTTGCTCGAACACGATCATGGCTAAGAACAAGATTCTGATCGCCGACGATAACGCCGAGAACCGCGATCTATTGGACGCTTTCCTGGCGGCTGTCGATTGCGAGATCGAATTCGCGGTGGACGGCAAAGACACGCTGGATAAGGTGCAGTCGTTTCAGCCCGACTTGATCTTGCTGGACGTGATGATGCCGAAGCTCAGCGGCTTCGAGGTTTGCAAGAAGTTGAAGGAGTCGGCCGAGACGAGCCGCATCATGGTGCTGATGGTGACGGCGTTGAACGAGTTGGGCGATATCGAACGAGCGGTGAATGCCGGCACGGACGATTTTCTGTCGAAGCCGGTCAACAAATTCGAGTTGCTCAAACGCGTGCAGAACATGCTGAAGCTGAAGGATGTCAGCGACGAGGTCGAGCGTCTGCGGCGGTATATCGAAGGCATGGAAGACTCGCGGTAAGGCGAAACGAACGACCGGCAAAACTGGCTTCTCGCCACGCGGCAGCTTAATCTACCGGGACATCTTTCATTCCCGGTAGGAGCTTGTCATGAATCGCCCCTGGTTTTGGATCGCCGCTGTTGGTTTCGGATTGGCCGCCGTCACTTGGATGTCGCCGCGCGGTTCGGCTCAGCCCGATGTGCAGCGTGGGCTGCCCGGCGCGCGAGCTGTGATCGACGCGGCCGAGTTTCCGTCGCTGCAAGCTGCCTTGGATGCCGTGCCGGACGAAGGCGCCTTGGTGCGATTGCCGGCCGGGACGTTCGAGATTCACGAGCCGCTGTGGCTGCGCACGGAAGACACGACCCTGGAAGGCTGCGGCACGGCGACTCACATCAAGAACATGAACACCGACGGCAAGCCGGCCCTGCGGATCGCTCATCGCGACATGCCGGGCGACGCCAAGTCGGGCAACAAAAACCTCTGGAGGATTCGGTTGGCCAATTTCCGCATCACGGGCAACGAACAGAGTGGCCACGGAATTGAAGCGGTGCGGATCAACGAAATCTTTCTCGATGGCGTGACGGTCAGCTACCACGGCGGCGCGGGCATCTTGCTGGACAACTGTTATGAGGACCCGCGTGTTTGCGACTGCTTGATTACGTACAACAAGTCGACCGGACTGGACCTGCAAGGCTGTCATGACATCGTGGTGTCGTCGAATCAGTTCGAGGAGAACCAGGACGCGCTACATTGTTTCGACGGCTATAACTTGTGCATGACCGGCAATTGTGTGGACGATCATTTGGGCCGCGGCGTGGTGATCGAGAACACTTATGGCAGCGTCGTCTCGGGCAACATGATCGAGGAATGCCATGACGCGGCGATCGTGCTCGACCGCGACTGCTACGGCATCACGCTCAGCGCGAACGTGATCGCGCATAACGGTGCTGGGATCGACTTGCGCGACGCGCATGGCTGTGCCGTGTCGGCCAACACGCTGACGATTCTGAAGACGGACGCTTTGCGAATCGGTCCGGCAAGCGGCCGGATTGCCGTCAGCGGCAATTCGTTCAGCAACAGCTTTATCGGCGACGACAAGATTCGTCGGGCGGCGAACGACGCGGCGGCCGCCGGCATGGTGTTGGCGGGGGCCAGCGACGTGGGTGTGTCGGGCAATGTGTTCTCCAGCGTCGCGCCGAAAGCGGTCGCTTTGGAAGGCGAAGCGAATCGCCGTATCCTGTTCGCCGACAATGTCATCACGGATTCGGCCAGCGATCACGGTCAACTTCAGAACTCGCACGTCGCCGACAATTTGGAGAGCGTCGGCGAGCCGGCCGCGGATGCGTCTCGGTAGAATGGAGACGGTCACCCCGTCGGCTGGTCGAACGGCCGAAATAACTTCCGCTGGACGAGACCAACGCATGAGTTCCGCCATCTCGACGGTTGAACAGGCCGAGCAGCGATTCGTGTTTCGCGATTTGTCGTGGAGCCAATACGAATCGATATTGGCGGCGCTCGGCAACCGGCGATTGCGTCACACCTATGTGCGAGGGACGCTGGAGATCATGTCCCCTTCGAGACATCACGCGTGGGTGCGGTCATTGTTGGCCGCGATGGTCGGCGTGTTGTGCCGGGAATTGAGTTTGCCGCGTCTGAGCGTCGGCTCGACCAGCTTTCAAGATGCGAACTGGGATCATGGATTCGAGGCGGATGAAGGATTCTATGTCGGCCGCGAATCGGTGGTTCGTGGCCGTGAATGGGATCGTTTCGATGCCGATCGCAACTCGCCGCCGGATCTGTTTATCGAAGTCGATATCGCCAGCAGCAGCGATCAGCGGCTCGATATATACCGGCGCATGCGAGTGGCGGAAGTCTGGCGATACCGGCATGAGCGCGTTCGAATCTATGTACTCGACGAATCGGGCAAATTCGACGAAAGCGACCGCAGTCGGCTGTTTCCGTTTCTCACATCGGCCGCGCTTTCCGACGTATTGGCGAGTCGCCACGAATCGGACGACACGCAAATAGAACGGGACTTTGAGCGATGGGTGCGCGAGCATCTTGCTGGCGACCGGTTGGATTAGTTGGTAGACGGGAGTTGTTTGCGATCATGCCCGCGACATCAAATTCGTTAGTACGTGAAACCGTGGTGCTGCCCGACGTGCCACGGCGGACCTATGCGGCTCTGATTGAGGCGCTCGGCGCACATCGCCAGCGGCATACCTACGCGCACGGTGATTTGGAATTGTGGCGATTGGTCAACTCCGTTTCGCCGGACGAGTACCGTCGCTTCTTGGAGGCGACGGCGGAGTATGCGTTGCGACACTCGTTTGATGGTTGGACGTTGGAAATGATGTCTCCTCGGAAGGATCACGATTGGGTCAAGTGTTTCATCGGGCGGATTATCGAAGCGGTGGCTTTTGATCGGGACATCGAGATCCAGTGCATCGGCTCGACGACGCTCCGAGGTGTCGACTTTGCACAAGGGTTGCAGCCCGACGAGGCTTATTACATAGCGAACGAGCCGCGCGTGCGTGGCAAGGACGAATACGAACCGGAAGTGGATCCGCCGCCGGACTTGGTCTTGGAAGTGGACGTGACCAACAGCTCGATACCGCGATTGCCGTTGTTGGCTCGCTTGGGTGTGCCGGAGGTTTGGCGACACGATGGATCGGGCGTGCGATTTCTGCGTCTTGCGGAATCGGGCGACTATCAGCCGATCGACCACAGCTTGGCGTTTCCCTTTCTGTCGGCGGAAGCGGTGAATCGGTGCGTGGCCGAGCGACGCGACCGATCGGAGAACGCCATCTTGCGATCGCTGCTGGCTAGTTTGCCGCCCGAGGCGTGACCGATCGGCGACTCGCGGTTTCCGAGCGGCCTCTGCAATCGGTGAAACCAGCGAATCTTGCCGCAGCGCAATCTTTTCGCTTGTGACTGGCGAATTGTTTACACGGAAAAGCGAGCGGGTATACTCGTTGGTTTCCTCAACTCAAAAACCGCTTGTCCGTGGAGATTCCGCATGTCCGACAGCAGCCCAGCAGCCGAAGCCAGCTCGGGGCAGAAGATCGTGTTTTGGGGGTGTTTCATCGCCCTCGTCACCACGTCGTTCGCCTTTTTCAGCCGCATGTATTTGTGCGACGTTCGTTTTCCGGGTGACTTCGGCATCGACAAGGTTTCGGTCGGCGCGTTGAAGGGAGCGGGTGTTTGGCCGTTCGCCATCTCGATCATTCTGTTCAGTTTGGTGATCGATCGGATTGGCTATCGCGTGGCGATGTTCTTCTCGTTCGCTTGCTATGCCGTGTATCTGGTCATGGCCTGCATGGCTTACGCGGCCATTCAGGGCGTGGAAGGCGAAGCGCTGCAAGCAGCGCAGGCTCGCGGCTACTCGCTGTTGTACTGGGGCAGCATCGTGTTGGGCTTAGGCAACGGCACAGTCGAAGCCTTTATTAATCCAGTGGTGGCCACGATGTTCAGCCGGGAAAAGACCAAGTGGTTGAACATCTTGCACGCGGGATGGCCCGGCGGCTTGGTGTTTGGCGGTATCATCACGATCGCGCTTAGCGACACGGCGGCCAACGGCGATTGGCGGATCGTGCTGGGCATGATTGCGATTCCGGCCGTGATTTACTTGGTGATGTTGTTCGGGGCTAAGTTTCCCAAGAGCGAAGTGGAAGAGGCCGGTGTCTCTTATCGCGAGATGCTCAGCGAATTCGGAGCATTTGGCGCGTTGGTCGGTTTCGGTCTGATCTTCTTGCAGTTGCAGGAAGTGTTTGGTTGGACCGAGGGCATTTCGCGATGGTATGCTCCGGCGCTGACGGCGTTGGTCACGTTGGGCTTTGGAGCTTACACGCAGAGCTTCGGCCGAGGAATTCTCGCCTTTCTGATCATCATCATGATGCCGTTGGCGACCACCGAAATCGGCACCGACGGCTGGATCAGCGGCTTGATGGAAGAGCCGATGAAGGAGGCTGGCTACAACGCGGGTTGGGTGTTGGTTTATACGTCGGCGATCATGATGGTGCTGCGGTTCTTCGCGGGGCCGATCGTACACAAGCTGTCGCCGATCGGGTTGTTAATTATCAGCAGCGTGTTGGCGATCGCCGGCTTGTTCGCGTTGTCGCAGACGGGCGCTTCCGGTTTGGCCGTGATTTTCGCGGCGGCCACGTTGTACGGGTTTGGTAAAACGTTCTTCTGGCCCACGATGTTGGGGATCACGGCCGAGCAGTGTCCGAAGGGCGGCGCTTTGACGCTGAACGCCATTTCCGGCATTGGCATGATCGCGGTCGGCGTGTTGGGCTTTCCGTACATCGGCTTTTTGCAAGAGAACACGGCCAGCACCGAACTGGCGGCCAACTCGGCGCCGACGGCCGAAGTGGTGTTGACCGAAGAAAAATATCTGGGATTTGTCGATTACAGGGCGATTGACCCGGCGCAGGAAGCGACGATTACGGACGAAGAGGGCAAGGCGGCTCTGAAGGCCGCGAAGACGGCTGGCCAATTCGATGCCTTGGCAAAGATGGCCCTTTTCCCGTCGTTCATGTTGATCTGTTACATCGTGCTGTTCTTGTATTTCAAATCGAAGGGCGGGTATAAGGCCGAGGTGCTGACAGGCCACGCGGCCGAGGACGAGAAGTTCACCGGCGGCGTGCCAGCGGCGGTCGAGTAGCCGTGATTTAAGATTCTGGTCGGCCAAGTTCGTTGGGGATTTGCCGACCGATTGCCGAGGTCATTTTTCAGCGCGGGCGAGAGTGACTTGCCCGCGCTGTTTTCTTGCGCGCACGCCATCCGGCAAACTCAGTTCCGTTTCGCGGACGAACTGTTCCGTGAGCGCGACCAGTTGGTGCCAAGCGTCGAAGCTCATACGTCCGCGCGGCCATTGTTGCTGATCCCAAACGGCGATGAACAGTTCGCGGCGGATAAAGGGCGGTTCGTCGGCCAGACGCTCGGCGTTCAAGGTCACTTCGCGCTCGGACGAGCGGATCGGCCGACCCCAGCGTATGCTCGACCAGTGGCTGAATCACGTCGCACGCTTCGCCAGCCAATTCCGCCAAGCGAACCAAGCTATCGGTGATTTGCGAGTTGTAGTTTGCGGCCAGGAGCGGCAGCAGCTCCAAGCGAATGCGATTACGGGTGTAGACCGGCTGTTCATTGGTGGCGTCGGTCCGAAAAGCTTGGCCGAGTTTCTTTAAGTACGCGACGACTTGCGAGCGACGAACACTCAAGAGCGGGCGAATCAGCGAAACGTCGGGCGTGAGCGGCCGAACGCGGCGAATGCCTCGCAGCCCGTTCAAACCCGTGCCTCGGACGATCCGATGCAAAACTGTCTCGGCTTGATCGTCCAACGTATGAGCGGTCACGACGTAGCGTGCGCCGGAACGCTGGGCAACTCGGATTAGAAAGTCGTAACGCGCCGCGCGCGAGGTCGCTTCGCTTGCCGCCAGCGAGGCGTCGTCCACGTTTTCCGCTGTCGCTGCGCGCTCGTCTAGTCGACGTGTAGCATGATCGGCGCGCTCCACAAAGCACTCAGCGGCTAACTCTTTAGCCAACCGAGCCACGAATCGCTCGTCCTCGTCGGACTCGTCCCCGCGCAGGGCGTGGTTAAAATGCGCGACGACCAGCGAACCTGCGCCGGCTGTTTTCAGAGCTGACATCGCACGAAGCAAGGCCACGCTGTCGGCTCCGCCCGAAACCGCCAGCACCACACGCACGTCGTGCCAAGCCGCCGGCGGCCAGCTTGCGGCCAGTAACGATTCAAACGTTGGATCGTCTGGCATGGGGGTCGCGCGAAGAAAGAATGAGTTGCAGTCCGGGCTGACTCTGGTACATTAGGGCGGTATCGCTCGCCGGTGAACGCTGGTGGCTAGATCGTTTGGGTCGCGCGAAGAATCGCTTTCGGATGTCAGACGCGATCGCTGAACTAGCTGTTCCCACCTTTCCCATGCGCGAGCGACCGGTACGAGTACAGTCAGATTAAACGATTGCGTCCGTGGATTGCCAGTCAGCATACGGCTGTGAGCCGCGCGTCCCAGAAGTTACGTCGAAGCCGAATTAGCGACTAGTACTTAACACCCGACTTTTCCCCAGGTTATTGCATGAACTTCGTATTGCTGCTGTTGCGGTTGCTGTTCGGTCCCGCTTGGTTCGGTGACTCGCCCACGCGACCCTTGGCGATTCGTCCCGACGGTCGATTGCAATCGGTCTCATTCCGTGATCGGTTGCGATACACCCGATTGCCGAACGAGCAACGCAACGGCTTGCGGAACAAGACACGTTGGTCCATGTGTCGGGATCGGTTGTTAAGAATGGTGAAACGAATCCTCAACGCTGCCGGTGCGCTTTGGCGCGGCCGAGCGGGACTGGATCTCTGAAAATCCCGCGCCAAACAGCTTGCTGTTGTGTGCGAGAGTCAAGATTGCCAAATCGCTTCGGACCACATTCTGGTTTCGCGCGAGCCGCTCGGGTCGAGTGGCTCGGGTGTCTCACCGCGCGTTTCTGATCGCGCCGATGGCTGAGTTGCCATCCACGGAGGCAGATTTTTGGCAAGGAGCCTGCCGTTATGCCACCGGGAACTGCCCTTTGGGTTGTGTTTACGGCGGTTCTGTCGTTCGTGTTGGCGTTCGTGTTGGTCAAGTTCTTGGACCGACTGCGAAAACGCGACGCGGAAACAGAAGCCGCGCAGATCATCGAACGAGCTCAGCGTGACGCGGAAGCTCGCCGCCGCGAAATCGAATTGGAAGCCAAGGAGCAGGCGCTTCAGCAGAAAGCGGAAGTGGAAAAGCAGCTTGGCAAGACCCGCGACGAGCTGCGCGAGCGCGAACGGTTGATGGACAAGCGAACCGAGGCGATCGAGCAGCAAGCCGACGATCTCCGCAAGCAGGAACGCATTGCCGAGAACACCCAGCGCAAGTTTACCGAACGATTGGAAGAGGTGAATCAAAAGAACGACGAGCTGACTCGGATTATCGAACAGCAGCGCAACGAGCTTCATAAGGTCAGCGGACTATCGCAAGAAGAGGCGACCAAACGGCTACTGTCGCGGCTCAACGAGGAACTGGCCGCCGAGACCGGCATGATCATTCTCAAGCACGAGCGGCGATTGGCGGAAACTTGCGAGCTGAAGGCTCGTGAGGTGTTGCTAACCGCCTTGCATCGCTATGCCGCGTCGCACACGGCCGAGTCGACCACTAGCACGGTCGATATTCCCAACGATGAAATGAAGGGCCGTATCATTGGTCGCGAAGGACGCAACATCCGGGCGTTCGAGAAGGCGACCGGCGTCGATGTGATTATCGACGATACGCCAGGCGTGGTGATCGTCAGCGGATTCGATCCCGTGCGGCGCGAGATTGCTCGCCAGTCGCTCGACAAACTGATTGCCGACGGCCGCATCCATCCTTCGCGAATCGAAGAATTGGTCGGCGAAACCGAGAAGGAAATCGAGCAGTTCATCCAGAAGAAAGGCGAAGCGGCCACGCAAGAGGTGAACGTGCATGGCTTGAACGAGCGAATTATCCACATGCTCGGGCGGCTGCATTTTCGTACCAGCTACAGCCAAAACGTGCTGCGGCACAGCGTCGAAGTCGCGTTTCTGTCGGGCATGATCGCCGAGATGATTGGGCTGAACGGCGATCTGGCTCGGCGCTGCGGTTTGTTGCACGACATCGGTAAAGCGGCCGACCACGAGCTGGAAGGCGGGCATCCCAAGATCGGAGCCGATTTGCTGAAGCGAGCCGGTGAAGGGCCGGAAGTGGTGCATGCGGCGTTGGGACACCACGACGATATCGTGGTGGAGCATCCGTACACAATGATTGTCGCGACGGCCGACGCCTGCAGCGCGTCGCGGCCAGGCGCCCGCCGTGAATCATTGGAGCGCTATATCAAACGCATGGAGGAACTGGAATCGATCGCCACGGGATTCGGCGGCGTCGAGCAAGCGTTCGCCATTCAAGCGGGTCGCGAAATCCGTGTGATCGTGAATGCTAGGGACGTGGATGATCCCAAGGCCGCACGAATCTGTCGCGATATCGCCAAGGCATTCGAGGAACAGTTGACTTATCCCGGCGAGATCAAAGTTACCGTGCTGCGCGAATCCAGGTTCACGGAAGTGGCCAAGTGATCGTCAGCAGTTAGTCGGCAAGTGGCGCGTTCGTCGCCGCTTGCCATGCCAGTCGGCGAGTTCGCCTTGTCGAAGCGTGTGAGACGCCGCACGCTCGTGGAAACACCCCTTCTCACCCTCCAGACATCCTTGTCCGCGATTCATGCGTATCCTTCTCATCGGCGACATTGTTGGCAAACCGGGACGCAAAATCGTCCGTCAAGCGTTGGCCATGCTGCGCGAGCGTGAGTCGCTGGATTTGGTGATCGCCAATGCGGAAAACTCGGCCGACGGATCGGGCCTCACGCCGAAAATCTACAACGAGCTAACGCGCGCCGGCGTCGACGCCATCACACTGGGCGATCATATTTACCGCCGCAATGAAATCACCGAGACGCTGAACAAGGCGGCTAACGTCGTGAAGCCGGCCAATTTCCCTCAGCAGGCGGCTGGCCGTGATTGGATGGTCGTTACGGCGGGCGATGGCACGCGAGTGGCCGTGTTCAGCTTGTTGGGGCGAGTTTTCATGTGCGGCCCGTCGATTGTCCGTTCTCCGCGCGGCCGAACGCGTGCTGGCCGAGTTGCCCAACGACGTGCGAGTTCGCGTGCTCGACTTTCACGCCGAAGCCACCAGCGACATGCAATTGATGGGGCGGTTTCTCGACGGCCGAGTCTCCGCGGTGTTGGGCACGCACACGCATGTGGCCACGGCCGACGAACAGATCTTTCCCGGCGGTACTGGCTTTCAATGTGATGTGGGAATGACCGGGCCTTACGAAAGTATCCTTGGTCGCAAGATCGATCGCGTGATGGAAACGACATTGAATTTCACGCCGACGTACTTCGAGGTCGCCACGGGCGACGTGCGGCTGTCGGGAACGATCATCGACGTCGACGCCGAGACCGGTCGTTGCACGGGAATTCAACGATTGGTGGTCCGAGGCGATGATCTGCCCGCGACGGCGGAGTCGGGCGACTAGCGCGGCAAGCGTGTCTTGGATGCGCCGTGCAATTGGAAAGGGAACTTCGACTCGTTCCGGCTCGCAATCAATGACTTCCAACGCGTATTGCCAATACTTACACTGAATCGGCGAACACCCATCGAATCCGCGTCATCTCCGGCGCGACGGCCTATTACGGGCTTCTCTGACGAGGCTTGCATGTTGTTCTGGACTCTCACGCGCGGCGGTCGCGGACCGCATCCGATTGTTTGGCTTTGTCTTTGCGCGGCGCTCGTGATCGCTTTGCCGGGGTGCGGCGGCTGCATCAAGTCGCCGACCACCGGCCAAAAGAAGTCGCAAGAAGAGCTCGAACGCGAGTTGATGGAGAAGAAAAAGAAGCAAGAGAAGCCAAAGCCCGACTTCGAGCCCGGACGGCTCCAGATCATGCCGCTCGACAGCATGGCTCGTCCTAATGAACAAGAAGACGAAGACGGCGAGCGCGTGTTGGTCAATCGCGCGGTCAGCACCAATCCCGTTAAGCCGGGCCACTGGATTTCCGCCACGCAGGAAATGAAGGCCAACAATTTCGACATCCAAGCCAACTTGGTCACGCAAGTGGTCGACCAGCGGCAGAACCCGCTGTTGATCGAACGCACGCCGTTCGCGATCGAGATGAGCCGCCCGGCTTCGTTGCCGAAAGGCCAATTAAAGAACTTCGAGACGATCTACTCGATTCCGCGCGTTGGGATGCGGCGCAGTGTGATGGCGGGCGTGATGGGCGATCCGACGCCGCCGTTGAAGCAAGTCTGGCTGAGCAGCGAGTTCCGGGCTCGACGCGGCGGCCGGCTCTTGAATTCGCCGCCGTCCGAAAAAGTCACGTTGATGCCCGCGTTCCAATATTTCTTGGTCGTGTTGTCCGAACAGCCAGACAGCTACGGTTTCCTGCGCTCGTCGCCCGCCGTTGACCCGCCCGACGACGAATTGAACGTCGGCGAAGCGATTCGTTACTACCAAGTCGTCGCGCCGGCGATGGATCGTAACGTACCCGTGCCGTCGCATCCGCTCACGTGGACTTCGATCGCCTATGTAGTGTGGGACGGCGTGAACCCCAAGCTGATGACGCCCGATCAGGAAGACGCGATGCTGGATTGGCTTCATTGGGGCGGGCAGCTCATCGTCAGCGGCCCACGCTCGCTCGATCTATTGCGAGGCAGCTTCTTGGAGCCCTATCTGCCAGCGGCCAGCGGCGAGACTCGCCCGCTCTCGGCCGAGGACTTCGCCGCGATCGACGAAAAGTTCTCGCTGCGAAGCAAGAAGGAAAAACGCAAGCTGAACCTCAGCATCATCGCCGACAAACCGCCGCTAGGTGTGTCGCTCAAGCTGCACGAGTCCGCCAGCTTCATGCCGTTCACCGGCGAGCTCGTGGCCGAACGCAACGTCGGTGTCGGCCGCGTGGTAGTCACCGCCTTCTCGGCCAACGATCCGCAAGTGGTCAACAAATGGAAGTCGTTCGACAATTTCCTGAACAATGTGCTGCTCCGCCTGCCACCGCGCATCTATCGCGAGACACCCGACCTGACGGCGGTCGCCCAGTGGACGGCCGGTTATAAAGGTCTCGAACGCGACGCACGCATCACCAGCGGCCTGCGATACTTCGCACGCGATATTGGAATGTTTGAGAATGCGAAGCGCGAGGTGATTTTGAATAAAGACCGCCCCGGCGTTTTTGAATTCGATCCTCGTTTCGCCGGCTACGAACAGACGGCGGAAAGTGGTGTCGGGAGCTGGAACGATTTCAGCGGCGCGGCCAACGTGGCTCGCGATTCTTTGCGCGAAGCGGCCGGGATTTCGATTCCCGAAGCGAAGTTCGTTTGGCAAGTGATGGCGGTTTACTTGATCGCCCTGGTGCCGGTGAACTGGGGATTTTTCTGGGTCATTCGCCGAGTCGAGTGGGCTTGGCTCGCCGCGCCGGTGATCGCGATCGCCGGAGCGATCGCGGTCGTGAAGCTGGCTCAGCTTGATATCGGATTCGCGCGCAGCTTGACGCAGATCGCCGTTCTGGAATCGCACGCCGATTATCCACGAGCCCATCTCACGCGCTATGCGGCGCTCTATACGTCGCTTTCGACCAGCTATGACGTGACGTTCGAGGATACTTCGGCGCTGGCCCAGCCATTCTCGGACTCGCCCGATTTCGAGATGGCGTTGCACGACCGCGTGAAGACAGTCGAATACCGGCGCGACCGCGACGTGTCGCTCAGCGGCTTCACGGTCGAATCGAATCAGACCGACATGATGCACTGCGAACAAATGGTGCCGCTTAACGGCGCCGTGTCGCTCGGCGGCAACGCCGTGGCCGGCTGGAAAGTCAGTAACGGAACCTTGGTCGAGCTTCGCGACGCGGCCGCCGTATGGCGCGATGAGGAAGGCGTGCTGCAAACGGCTTGGATGGGTGACGTGGCGACCAATACTTCGGCAACGCTCGAATTCGCTCATGCCCCCGAGGAAGGGCGATTGATTCCTCAATGGGACGCGTCAGAGGCGATGAGCCACGGCGGCGGCGAAGGTGAAATTCATTTGGGACGCATGGCCGATCTGGCGACCGAGCGACTGCGGGTGTTGCCGGGCGATATGCGTCTGATCGCCTGGACCGACCAGGAGATGCCTGGCATCGCCTTCGACCCGGATGCTTCGCAAAACAAACGACGCACGTTGATCCTGATCCATCTACGCCGAGGCAAGTTGCCGGAGATCCATTCCGATGCGAATTTGCTGTCGGATGTTATGGATTTGGCCGATCCTGAAAACGCCCTTTTCCCCGAACTAATTCCCCAATAGCACCCCATGATCGAACTGATAGATTTCGGCAAGGACTACGGCGATTTCACGGCCGTCGAGCGACTGAATCTGAAGATCGAAGCCGGCGAGATCTTTGGATTCATCGGCCCCAACGGCGCCGGCAAGAGCACCACGATTCGATTTCTGGCCACGCTGCTCAAAGCCAGTCGTGGCGAAGGTATCGTCAACGGCCATCGCGTGACGCAGGACCCCATGGCCGTGCGTCATAGTGTGGGATATATGCCGGATAACTTCGGTGTCTATGACGGTATGAAAGTGTGGGAATTCCTCGACTTCTTCGCCGTCGCCTATCGAATTCCCCGCAGCCAGCGCAAAGCCATCATTACCGATGTGCTGGAACTGTTAGACCTCACCCACAAACGCGACGACTTTGTGAATGGATTGTCGCGTGGCATGAAGCAACGGTTGTGCTTGGCCAAAACGCTGGTCCACGATCCGCCAGTATTGATCTTGGACGAGCCTGCCAGTGGTCTCGACCCTCGCGCTCGCATGGAAGTCAAAGCGTTGCTGAAAGAGCTGCGACGGATGGGCAAGACCATTATGATCTCCAGCCACATTCTGTCCGAATTGGCCGATTGTTGCACATCGATCGGCATTATCGAGCGGGGTCAGCTCTTGATGCACGGCCCCATCGAAGAAGTCTACCGCCGCATCCGGCGCAACCGAGTAGTTGAAGTCAAGTTCATCGACCGCATGGATGTCGGGCTGTCCGTGCTCCGCAGTTCGCCGCACTTACGCGATATCCAAGTCGACGCACAAAAGGCCGTGGTGGAATTAGAAACCGACGACCGTGGCGTCGGCGATCTCCTCAATCAATTGATCGCCAACCAAGTCAACGTCCGCAGCTTCGCCGAAAAAGATCCCACGCTAGAAGACGTGTTCATGCTGGTGACGAAAGGATTGGTAACCTAGTTGTGACGAGCGGACATTCGAGTATCGAACGCCCGCTGTCTTGGTTGCCAAACCGTCCCCGGCTGGGACGATCCATTAGTCCTCGTCGCCCGTCGGCAATCCCGGGCCAGCCAGATAGCCAGCGACCATAGGCCGATAATTGGCGGCGTTGGGGTTCACACATTGGTAGATCGTTGACGTGGTAGTGCTCCACTTCCAACCGATGATCGCGCCGCTATTGGCGTCTTCGTAGAGCACGATCATTCCCATCCCCAAGCCACGGTCGTCCTGGCCATTTTGCTCGGCGCCGTCCCGTGTGTCGACGCTGCCATGAGCGCTGCTGGTGCAATCGTGGATCATCACATCCCAGCGAATCGCGGAAGCGTAACAGGGAATCTTGCCGGGCGATAAGTTTTGCGGACCCACTTCATTCAGCGTATCGGCGATCATCACATGCCCCGTTGCGCCGCTGTTGGTGTTATAAGCCGCCGCTAACACATCGCCACACCGAATGGCATCGACGGTTGGCACGACATGCGTCGAAAACGTGCCGTCTTGGTTATTGTATTCGCCTTCCGCGGCCAATCCGGCAAACCACAATTGAGCGGCGGGGCTGGTCGATCCAAACAAACCGGTGAAGACGCTATCCGTAACCGTGTCGTAAGACGCTTTGAATAGATGAGCTGCGTAGGAACCACATTTCGATTCGGCGTGCAACACACCTTGCTCGTCATAATACACACTCAATGGCGACCCATAATCGTTATTCGCCGGGTCGATTGTCGCCACATACAGATTGGCGGTCTCTATATGAGCCGGGTCGGTTGCCGTCGCCGTGTTGCCCGTGATGAAAGCGAACGCCGAGGCCAGGACGAGAGAGACAGATACCTTGTGGAACCAGTTACGCATCGCGTGCTCCGAGTGGTGGAAGAGAATCTTGCCGAGACCGTATCGTGCTGCCAATCCATCAGCGAGCCCCGGCAGCCATCGTCTTCGGCCAAGCAGAAAAGCGGTCTCGCTGATGGCCGGTCCCGGTTAGCAACGACCGTGCCACGACCCGTTGGCCGAATCATTTCGTCGCGGAATCACGGTTTTTACCGCCTCGAATTCCATGCAACGCAACCACAACCCACAACGTCAACCTCCGCGAAGCCCATTCCGAAACAGCCGTTCGTCTCAACTCGATACACGCGTCTCACGCCGCCAAGACGCTGGCGGATGTTTGGCCTTTGGCGCGAACGCCGAAGGCACGTTTACGAATCGCCGACGTATCGAGAAGGGCAGGGGGCGGCGTCTTTAAGGCAATAACCACCACAAAGAACACGACGAGCACGAAGGAAAAGGTGGCGGGAGTGTCGAGCAATAATGGCTGGTCTTATATCACACCGCTCCGCCTTTCCCCCTTCGTGATCTTCGCGCCCTTCGTGGTCCATTCCTCCATCCATGCAAGCCGCCCCAACGCCTCTCCGGCGAAGACCGCCGTCGGCTGTTGGGGTCGGCGATTTCAGACCAGCCTGTGTCTCATTCGTGGGACATCCCGGCTCCTGATCGACTAGCTGGCTGCCGGCTTGATGTCTTTCTGAGCATCCAGTGCCGCTTGGATTTCTTCGGCGGGCCGATGTATAACGGCTCCGTCCATCATCAATACATAACCGCCGGCGTTGAGATCTTCCGGCTTATAGGCCAGCACGAAATTGCTGGTCCCAACCGTCACGTCGCGTAATCGCAGACCCCAAGCCACTTGGTAACCTTTGTCGCGCAACGCCTGCACGGCCGCCGGATCGCTGGCCGAAGCGATTGCCTCGTCCCAATCGGCGGGCCCACGATTCTGAGCGTCGTGATGATTGTGATAGGCGATTCCCAGCACCTTCAACTGGTCGCGTGTTTGGTCCGTGGCCGCCGCATCCTGAGCTTGATTGACGGCCTGCTCCACGACATCCTTGGCGCCACAGCCCAGCAACAGCGAAGCTCCCAACAGCAAACTCGCCAATAATCCATTGCAAGATCGAAAACGCATCGAACTCTCTCCTAACGTGATAATCCGCCAGCAATACGTCCGGAGCACGAGCTAACCGGCGCGAATCGGCAGCGAGAAACGGTATCCGCGCAGATTAGCCTGCGACGAAATCGGCCGCCATGCGCCGGTTTGACGTTGCTCGGCCACAAGTCCCTCCTTCACGTGCGGCAAGAGAAATCGGGACACTTGCCGCGGGAGCGGCCCGCTAGAAGATGCCGCCTCCCATGCCAGAGGCCGCGCCGAGACCGATTGGCAAGCCGAATGGGGATATCCCCAGTGAATTCATCACACGCTCGGCCAACCGCTGGACTTCGGAGTTCCCCTTGACGACGACTATTCCGTCGCCGACCGGCTCGACCGAGATGCCTTCTGCCTGTTTGCCGAACTGTTCGAGCAACTCGCGCCGCAAGACAGCCGCCACTTGCTCGGCATGGTGGTGAAGCTTTCCCTCTTGATCGCGCGGCAGATTGTACGTTCGGAGACGGTTCGCCACGCTATCTTCCTTGATGGCCGAAATTGGCAGCGGGTCCGTGTTGGCAGGCGATTGCCGCGCGGCTCGCAAGTCGGCCAGAAATCGCTCGATTCGATCGTGAACTTCGATGGTCTGACCAATAATGAGAGCTGGCGTGCGCGTCCATCCTGCCACTGCGCCAGGTCGACCCACCGAATCCCAAGAGTCCGTTGCAACCACAGTCGTGAGGGCGTCGCGGAGCTCTTCGAGTTGGCTGGACTCCCAAACTTCTCGTTTCGTATCGTCGATCAAGTCGTAGACCGGATAGACACGAGTGGTCAACCTCGCTTCGGCTTGGGTCGGCGTTGTGATCTGGATGACCTCATCGTCGACCAAGTACGTCAGCCCCAGCGGTTCCAGCATGTGTAACAACAGCCGATCGGCCGTCGCTCGGGCTTTGAACGTAACGGCCACATTCGGATCGATGCCGTCGTCTTGCAAGCTCAGACGATCGATCACGAACGACACGCCCAACCGCTCCGTTAGGAACTTGGCCACATCCGTCAGTGGCGTGTCGACGAACTCGACCTGGAGCGGTTGCTTTAGCTTCTTGGCAATCTCATGGTTTTTCGCGGCCACCTGTTCCAGAAACAACGTGTCGGCCGGCTGTTGTGGATCCTTCACATACCCGGCTTGCAAACGGCGGAGTGCGTCGAGCAGCGCTGCGATCTGCTCGTGAACGTCGTCGCTTTGGTTAATAGCCAACGTATCGCCCAAGGCTGCGATGCCACCTATGGGGCCGGTGCCTGCCGGCCACGAATCGGGAGCGACTTTGGTCGCAATCAGTTCGACCAGAGAATCCGTATCCACCAAGACCTCGTCATCTGAATGCTTCACCGCCACGAGATCGCGGACCGGATACACACGCACGGACATCCGCGCCTCGGCCTTTGTAGGCGTTGTGATGATGAGAAACTCGTCGTCGGCGGTGAACGTCAGCCCGAGCGGTTCCAGCATCAGCCGCAACGCCGACCGCAGGCTGACGTCGCGCAAGTGAATCGTCACCGCCGCGTTTTGAGTGATGCCATCGTCCTGGAGCGCCTGCGAATCAAGCCGCACGTTGATGCCGTGCTGATCCGCAATGAACACCGCGACATCCTTCAGCGGCGTTTTAGCAAATTCAAAGTCGACTCGCGTTCGCAGCGCCTTGGCAACCGCCGACTCGTCCGCCCGCGCATCGCGCCTCACCGCCGGCTTGGCGGAGTCCGGCGGCGTCTGCGCCCAACTCACACCCGCGCCACCGCACGCCCACAACAAACACCCGATCATCAGCGTTCGAAAAGCCAACTTCATCATCTCGCTCCCAATGGCGACAGCCCCGGCCATACACCCGGCCTAAGTCGATGAACGACTCAACATCCCGAAAGCACCCCAGACCGCCGCACGAAAAACTCGCCCCTGGAAGCATTAGAATCGCGTCGCCCCCGCATTGCAACGCAAACCCGGCCGCGGCCCCGCCACACATCGCCTCCAGCCCCGCCTTCCCCCTTCGTGCTCATCGTGCCCTCCGTGGTCCATTCTCCGGCCGCGCCAGCTACGCGCACGAGCCGGCTGAACTCGCGTCCAATCAAAGCGGTCCGGTCTCTTCCTTTGGGTCATTGAGCCCAACACCCCATGTGTCTTTCCGACGCGACTGGCTGCCTGTGTTGGCGGAACGAGCACAGGCGAGCTGCCCGTGGTCGATGGCTTCGGCAAGGCGGTGTCACCACGAAGAACACGACGGGCACGAAGGGAAGACAGCGGGCGAGTCGAGCGAAACGGCCGAAGGCCAACACTCCATCGCGAGCGGCAAAGACAAACACGTGTCGCAACCAACCGGCCAGTCTCAAATCAAACCACTCCGGCTCTCCCCCTTCGTGCTCCTCGTGCTCCTCGTGCCCTTCGTGGTCCAATTCCCCGGCCACACAAGCCGCAATTGCGCTCCGCCGCCCAATACGCTGCCTGCTTGACTGGGATTGAGGTCGGTACCCTTAGCGGCATTCCCATCGCCCTCCCACGTGGTTCACTCGACATGCTTGAATCCTTCATCGCTAGGCTTGAGTTAAGGGTTTGCACTGACACGTGGCGTAATTCGCCCAATCGCAAGCGATAGCGAAAGTACAAGTGCGCGAACGGCAAAACTGATGAGTGTCTTCGGAAGCTTTCGGAACTTGCTTTCCTGAAATGAAGCAAGAAAGACCGAGGTTTATCTCATGGCGAAGATTCCGTGAATTGAAACTGCCAGATTCGATGCAATCAATTTACTCAACTGAAGCAGTCGGTAATCGGCTCGTTGAATCTATCCTGATTGAACGTCCTGATCGGACCAAATAACTGCGGCAAGAGCTGGTTGCTTCGCGAAATATTCGCTGACCCAGGATTGGCATTTTCGTTATCCGATGAACCTGACAAACATGATCGAATTCGCGAATCAACTTCCAAACCTGGAAGAACATTTGCCATGAAATTCCGGTTTCAGACGACACTCGTTCGTGAGCAAATCCTGGGCACGATTGAGCATCAAGCCTTCCTTGCTCTATGATATCAACACGGAACCGTTGCCACGTGTCCGGAAGAACTACGGCATCGGTCGTGGAGAATATGCGAAACGACCCAAGCGATTTCCAACGAATGATCCTGACCAGCTAAACTCCATCAGAGGGCACCTTAAGACATTGCGTAATTTATTGGGTACGGCAGGAGAGAAAGGGCTGGAGCATCAGGTCAAAAGGATATATCCCCACTCGCGGCTTGCGGAAAGCCCGAAGATCAAAGAAAGTTCCTACTGCATAACGATACGATACGTGATTATTTCCCCGGATTGCAGTCAAGTGACAACCGAGGACAGGCCCCTGAGCGAGCTGGCAATTATCACTGGTCTAGAGCTATATGGGCAGATTCAAGAGTATCTTTTGCTCGGGACTTTAGAGATGCGCCAGTGCAATCGCCGATTACCAAGAATTTGTTGGTAGATACTTTTTTGGCGGAGCCAAGACAGCGCTGATTCCTCGTAATTCGTCAAGACAATATCGCTGTTCATTAAGATTGGCGATGAAATGAAACGCCCAATCTACAGACTCGGAGATGGCCTCCAGCCGCTACTGATAATGACGCTGCCAATGTTTATACATCGCGACAAGAACTTCATGCTTTTTATCGAGGAACCGGAATTATACCTGCACTTCTCAGGATTTCAGCGACGTTTTATTGATGCCGCTTGACGACGACGGCGCAAATAGTGCAAGTGTTTGTGGCCACGCATTCACACCAATTTCTGATATCACGATCGAATCGCAATTCTCAGTGCTCCGTTTATCGCATAACGAAAAGCTTTGACTCTAATTCTGGTTCCGAACGCGAGCCGAAGTTCGCAATTTCCATGCAACGAATGAAGATTTTTCACTTCTGGCGGAATTGGGTAAGCGATAATTCGTCGGTATTGCTTCTTGCAAAATTGCACGATTTGGGTTGAGGGTATTACAGATCGCCTTTACATTCGATCATTCTTTGGATATCCTTCCGCGTGCCAAAGAAGTCAAGTTTCTGGAAGACCTGCACTTTTCGTTCTTGGAGTATGGTGGCTCAAATATTACTCGATTGGTCCTTTCTGGACGACGGTACGGACGCGATTAAAGTTGAGCGAATTTGCGGCGTACTTTTCTTGATTGCTGACAAGGATAAAGGGAGAGACGCTCACATACTCTACTCCGGGAACGTCTCTGGTAGTCGTTAATACTCGCCTTGAGTCCAGGAAATTAGAAAATACACTGTTCGAGGTGATACAGGAAGTCATCAAATCGTTACGAGGGGCCTGACGTTACGTTGAAAGAACCTTATCACATGAGCAATATGCGAACAATTATCTGGGTGGAATTTATTGATAATCAAGTATTCGTAGACGGCAGCAATCTACTATGCGGGATCGCGGCGGCTATGCAGAGTTCGACGCAGGGACGATTAAGGACAAGGTTGGGTTCTGGTCGCCGCCATGCAGGTGATGGTTGACAGGCCGAAGCTCACGGACGAGGCCAAGTGCGATATGCGAGAAGCTTTACGAATTCATAATGTCTCGCAATACTTGATCTCGATGGAGTGGATCGTCGGTTACCGCGTCACAATCTGAGCTTTGTCATATTCAGGCATTGACCTGGGCTATTTGTGCCGACGAAGGAGCAAGTGGCCTTTAAAGCGCGGAACTAGCCATCGGCTTCGCCTTGAGCCTTTATCTCGCCGGCGAAGCACGCCCCTGTTCTGGCGAAAATGTTGATTCAGGTGTGCGAGCCGCCCAAGGCTACCGTGGCCGATTGGCTCGCGACCTTGGCCGATGTGGGACAGTGCTCGCCGGTTGACGGAGGATGGTCGCTTTGTGGGCGAAGTGACGGCTTGTTGGTCGCGGTTGGGCGGCTCGGCGGGGTTGCTGGATGCACCGGGGCGGGTGATTGGTGCCTTGAGGCGGTGCATGGCGGTCCGAGCTGTGATCTTGGGTTAACTCGGACGACTGATGAGGCGTCCATCGCTGGAAAAACCGCCATTCTGGCAGGTGCATGCATTGTCCCGCGTCCGGCAATCGGAAACTCGGGCGACTGATATTCGTCTTGGCCGCGAAGTTAGGCAACTTGGCCGGTAAGTTAGGCTCTAACTTCGTCTCAAAGTGAAACTCAACTCTGCCAAAGACGCCTAACTGGCTGCCAAAGTGGTCTAACTACCCGTCAAAGCGGTCTAACTGGCTGCCAAAGCGGCTCAACTGGACGGCATAGAGCTCTAAGGGTGCGACAAAGTGGTCTAACTACACGGCCAAGAGTTCTAACTAAGCGGCCAAGTGCGCTAACTGCGCCGCCAAGTGCTCTCACTGGGTGCAGCCCAGAGCTCTAACTCCGCGGAAAAGTGTTCTAACTAGGTGGCCGAGACGGCTAACCGGTCGGCAAGGACCAACAGTCGTCGCTCATCGAGATCAAACCGAGCCGCGATGGCGTGCTGTTGGCGTGGCGAGCCGGCTAAGGCGACGGCGGACTGGCGGAATCTGGCAGACGTGACGCCTCACGAGGTCGCTCCGAGAAGAAAGTCGGCGTGGCGGTTACAAATCGGACGGCGACGTAGGGTCGTCTGACGGCCAGCGTGCCGATGCAATCCCGGCAGAATCTGATTGGAGGCATGGGCGCAATCTAACTGGACGCGGAATGCTGGCGGCGTAACTGGCAATCGACGGCCTCGATTGTCACCGTCCAGACGATGGGTTTCGCCGTCTGGAGAGGCTATGACGCAACCTGTACGGACAAAACCACCTTCAAGAACAGGAACTACCTCGTCAAGTTTTAGCGTCTGCCAGCGGCTGGCGACCGGGCCGATCGCGAAGACTTGCGATTCAGGCGTAAATATTCGCATTTACTCGGGGGTGAACGAAACTTGTCGGCTGTTTCAAGAAAATGCTTGCGTCGAAGTGTGGTGGTATGGTAAAACGTCGTTTTTGGTCGCCTCGCTGTGACAGGGGACCGCAGTTCGACGCTTTTCTGGAGCTATAGCAATGCCGATCACCTCCTTCGATTCGTACATCACCACCGCCAATGAATTCGTCGCTCATTGGACCGAAGTCAACTCGCAACGAACGGCCGCGACGCTGCCCGCGTTGACTCTGCAAGGCGGGTATAGCTTGGCCAATTTCATGGCCGATCGAGATGCGGCCGACGACAAGGTCGCGGCTTTTCAAAGTCTGGAGAACGATCGCACGTTTGCGACCGGCGATCGCGACGATCGGAAGGATGCGATTCACGAGCGACTGGACCAGTTTCGCTCGGCGTTGCGCATCCACGTCAAGGATTCGCTGTACGACCGCTCGGCCCCGACGTTGCCCCAGAAAAGCGTCGGCGAGCAGAAGTTTCGGCGGCCTTTCGAGGATATGGAGGATTTGTGGGAGAAGCTGGATGCCGACAATGGCGTGCTGGGGTTCACGCCGCCATTGACGTTGCGGGGCGGCTACACGTTTGCGGATTATCAAGCGGACTTGGAGCGGCTCAGCACCGCGTTCCGGCACGGTGACGAACGCCGAGAATATGTTGCGCCCGCGGCGAGCGGGATACGATGTTGGCCAATTCTGTGCGAGCGGATGGGGCAGTACCGGGCGGCGATCGCGTTGGAATATGACGAGTCGCACGTTGTTTGTGTCGATGCCCCAGTTGTGGCCCACGGTGGGAAAACGGCGGCGGCGGGGATGACGACGGTGAGGACCCATCGTTGTTTGTGCTCAGCGGCACTTGGCGGATCGACATGCAAAACGCCCAATTGCAATGGACGATCCTCAACGCGGTCAGTTTCGAGGTATGGCATTCTCCTTCGCCCGCCTGGGACGATGCATCCGCGTCGCTGTTGAGCACGCTGCCCGCACCCACGTCGCTAATTCAAAACCGCCTTCGGTTTGGAGATGGCAGGCAGTTCGGCTCTGTACCGAGTCAACGCGACTCTGGATTCCGGCATATTCTCACGAGCAACGGGTCGTGACCGTCACGAATCGGCTTGATGCCCCGACTTGGACGTTCGTCTTTAATGGATTCGATCGGCTAAATTTCAGGGCCGACATGATGGGAGAAGAATGATTACCACGAAGGACACGAAGAGCACGAAGGGGAAAGGCAGTGAATACAGTATGTGGGGTGATCGAGCGCGGAGCAGAATTACAGTTCAATATTCAGTTCCATTAAGACAAATTCAGACAATCTGCCTTACGCCTTGCACCGTTTGGCTTTCCTATTGCCTATTCCCCTTGTTTTCTCGGCACCCGTCTTCCTCTCGTGCTCTTCGAGTCCTTCGTGGTTGTAAACTGTCTTTCCTGTCTCTCGTTTTCCGTAGCGATCAACAAATCATATCAGAGAGCGACTCAATGGATTTCGATGATTTATCAGGGTGAGTGATTGGCTGTGTGATCGAAGTCCACCGGGTGCTGAGACCGGGGAGTGACTACCACGAAGGACACGAAGAGCACGAAGGGGAAAGGCAGTGGATGCAGTATGTTGAGTGATGGAAAGCCGCGACAGAATTACAGTTCATCATTCGGTTCCATTAAGACAAATTCAGGCAATCTGCCCTACGCCTTACACCATTTGGTTTTCATATTCCCTTGTTTTCCTGTCGCCCGTCTTCCCTTCGTGCTCTTCGTGTCCTTCGTGGTTGTAACCGCCTTTCCTGTCTTTCGTTTTCCGTAGCGATCAGCAAAACATATGAGGATGACTCAATGGAATCTGATGATTTATCAGGGCGAGTGATTGGTTGTGCGATCGAAGTTCACTTCCGGGTTCTGGGGCCGGGTTGTTGAGTCGGCTTATGAGCAGTGTTTGGCTCACGAGTTGAGTTTGAACGGGATTCCGTTTCAGTTACAGCACCCGGAAAGCCGGTGGACTATAAAGGCATCCGGCTTGATTGCGGCTACCGCGTCGACGTGCTGGTCGCCGGGCAAATGATCTTGGAGCTGAAGAGTGTGGACGAAGTGAAAGGCATCCACGAAGCTCAATTGCTCACCTACATGCGACTCGCCGGAATCAGTACCGGTTTGCTGATGAACTTCAACGTCGTTCGTTTGAAAGACGGCTTCTGCGCCGATTCGTGCTGTAAAGTCTAGTGCGATGGGGCAGGGGGAATGACTACCACGAAGGACACGAAGAGCACGAAGGGGAAAGGCGGTGGACTCCCGGAATGTCGAGCGGTCGGATGCGGAGCGAAAGTAGGACGTAGTATTTGATCTAGCTTGAATGCGTATCAGCAAATCTTCCGTGCCCCTACAACTGTTTGGCTTTCTCATTTCAATTTCCTTCGGCACCCGTCTTCCCTTCGTGCTCTTCGTGTCCTTCGTGGTTGTAAACTGCCTTTCCTGTCTTTCGTTTTCGGTCGCGATCAACAAATCATATGAGGATGACTCAATGGGATTCGATGATTTATGAGGACGAGTGTTCGGTTGTGCGACTGAAGTTCACTGGCTTTTGGGGCTGGGGGGAATGACTACCACGAAGGACACGAAGAGCACGAAGGGAAGAGAGTCTTGTTCGTACTCGTACTCAGCATCGCGGTACTCGTACTCGAATATGAATTTGTGAGTCCGGGTAAACTTGGAAGAATCGTGCCACGGTTTGCTACTGCTGAGGCGCGGTGGGTGGTGATGGGCGGTTTCGAGTACGAGTACGAGTACGAGTACGAGTAGGAGTAGGAGTAGGAAGAATGGCGTTTGTGTGAGACGCAGGGTTGAACGTGCGGCCTTTGTAATGGCGAATCGTGTATCATTCAGGGGCGTTTGGTTCCACGGTGTGACGGGCGCGTGACGTAGGGAGGTCGACATGTGGCGGAAGGTTTGGCTCGCTGGTCTATTGGTCGTGGCTTTGCTGTACGCGTTATGGCGGACGACGTTTCACGCGGTCGATCCGCGGTTGTTGCTAAGTCCGCCGTCCGCCCCCGTGCCGACGCCGGCCGCGTTGTTACAAATCGGCGAGATCGACGTCCGCGACATGCCCTTCAATAAGGCCGTCGACGCTTTGGCCGAACGATATGGGTTCGAGGTCGCCTACGGTCGGAAGTTGGTTCCTGCTAATAAGGTGTCGGGGTATGACAAGGAGGTAACGCTGAAGCTGAGCGGCGTCAGCGTGCGATCGCTCTTGTATAACTTGAGTCGTCTGGCCGGTTACGACTACCTCGTGGTTTCGGCCCGCAACGGAATGGTTGTATTAACTGTCCGCGACGACTGGGAAGCGAGCGAAGCGTATCGGGAAACTCGGGTCTATCCGCCAACACCCGATAATCAACACCTGACTACTTGGATGGATGAACAACTAGAACTGGGGTACGGCGGAAATCTAGGAGCAGCCTCTATTTCGTCTTGCCCACGTGAGTTTCACGAGCGTAGAGCAAGTCTGTGCCAGCATTTGAACCGACGCGCCGAAGACGGGCGAGGTGCATATTCGACGGAGCCAATCTATGTCGATGAGCTCGATCAGCCCGTCAATGCTCGCATTCGGACAGCATTGAGGTCGCGAGTCGATCTTGATATTCGCGACATGCGTATTCCGGAACTCGCCGAGCTAATCGCGAAACGATGTGACATCCCGGTGCTATTTGATCCGGACTTTCGATACCCGCACAAGCACCCAGTCCGATTTAATGGGGATTTTCGAAATGTGTCGCTGGCTGCGATGTTAGAGGTGTTATTGGATGATGACGATGTCGAGTACTCTGTTTGGAGTGAAGTGCTTTGGTTGTGGAAAAAAGGGACAGTCACGCAATTTTATGCCGCGTTAAGAGAACACGCACCGGTCGTCTATCCAGTGAAGGATCTTGTATCGTATCTGAATGCTCGGAGGGCGTCCGGGAAGGGCGAGCTTACAAACGCCGAGAGAGTCCTTGTCGCGGTTGGGGCCCCACGGGACCAAATGACAAATCGACAAGCTGGCCTCCTCCGAGTTGGAGTCGAACCGGAATGGTGGTCGGAGTTGGATGATTTCATCGCGAGGCCATTACAGGATTCCGACGAGTTTGCCGTTGTTGTATGTGACGAGCGTCGACATCAAAAGATTCAGCAGGGGCTGGATGCACTGCGAGCCGAAGTCTTTCCTCCAATCGGAAACTATACGGAGAATAATGGTTCGGTGTCGTTGAGCGTTGCGCTCCAGCAGTCAGTCGCGTTAAACGCTGACGAGTCCATACTGGAGTTCGGACGTCGATTGGCTCGGGATTTTGGCATCAGTGTATGTGTGCACGAGCGGCGGTCCGCCCATGCAACGATACGGGGTGTCGCTTCGCGTGCCGCTTTGGGCGATGCGATTAACCATTTGCTGTCGAAGAGCGGTTTTGTCGCCACGCCCGTTCACAATGTGCTGTTGATTGCGCCGCCGGATTTGCGGCGGCAACGAACCGTGCGATGTTATCGGCTTCCGTTCGAGGTAAATCAGGATCTGACGGCCGCCTTGAGCACGATCGTTGTTTGGCGACTTGGCGAACTGTTCGAGTTGCCTAACTACCACGGCTCATATACTCTCCTTGGCGACTTGCTATTGGTCAACCATGATGCTCGCGTCCATCAGACTCTGGAACTTGTGTTTCGGCAGATGAACTTATCGTTTGAGTTGCCCATAGTCGCTTGGCCGACCGACCGCGACATCGTTATGCCAACTCAGCAAGAATTGGTGTTCCATCCAGCGGCAGAGATCATTTCCCGCCTGAATGAGTCGGCCTTTGCCGATGGGGAAAGCTCTGAGTGGTTTCTGAGGGCGCTTTTGGATCCGAGATTGCAGCGGCTTCGTGGCCCTGGCGCATATCCCTCGCCTGCCCCGCCTTGGGAGTTGGCGCCGAAGCTGGTCGGGGAGTTGGCATTCTTTGGAAACTATGTCGTGGCGTGGCTGCCGCAGTCACAACAAAGCGTTGTCAGCAAGAGACTGCGGGTACTTCGCACGCACTTTCAGTCAGCCCTATCAAGGGAAGTTGGCGTGTCGTTGAGTCAACACCGGTCGCCGAGGGTGTCAATGGGTCTCAAGTTCGCCTATACGACTTAAGAGGTTTTGGGCTCGTTGTAAAGAGTGGTGGCGCCAGGAAGTGGAGCAGCATTGTTTCGGCGACGTGTCGAGAATACGTAGATACGAGCTTGTCTCACGGCAATTACTTGTTGGTGTTGGCCGACGAGCGCGGTCAGGCGGTGGTTGAAGAGTTGCTAGATGCGTTTGCTGCTAACGCGAAACTTCGCATTGCGTTCGATGCGTACTCCACCACTCCCAGGGTTCAAGACGATACGGACTCGTCGGGGATCGATACGTCGACGCTGATGGAAGAGTTCTTTGCTTCGGATTCCTGGGTCACTCGACGTCTTGTGGCCGTGTTGATGGCAACAAGTTCCGACGGTGCGCCTACTGCCGAGCAGTGTCGCCGGGCATTTCATTGGGCGGAGCAGCACTATGACGATATGTTGCTCGCTGAGCTTTGTTTGGCGATTCAAAACCGGAGTGGTGGGCCAAGACGTTGTGGATGTGGTGAAGCAATTAGCGATGGAGACGAAGTCGTCAGGCGGGTTCAGCGCGGCAATCAGTGCACTCGCCGCGCAAGGTAGAGCCGGATTGACCTCGCTGTTGGACTTGGATGATTTAGTCGGCAGAAAGGAGCTGAAGGACGATAATGGTGAAAAGCAGAATCGGCTCCAGGACGGAATCGGTAAGGCGGTGAGTGCAGTGCTTTGGGAGCTTGCTGCTGATCCGACGACTTTAACATCCGAGGTTGAGCTGTGTTTGCGGCGTGTCGAGCATAGTTCAAGGCTTGGTCAGTCGGCATATTTACGCGGCGATTGCCAATGGTCCGTTGTCGGTTTCGAGTGAGTGGAAAATATTGAAGCCGTTTTGATCGAACGGTCAATCATTTCACCGTAGTGCAACAAGGGTGAGACGATGGAGAATCCTCAAAAGCAACCGCGTTGGCGTCGATGGATGCAGTTCCGGCTGCGTGCACGTTCCTGGTTCTGTCGGTCGTGCTCGCACTTGTAATTTTGGTGGCTTGTTCCAGAGCAGGAAGACAAGTCGAAAAAGCGACTTCCAGGTGGCGTGACGATTCTCGATCGAAGTTAGGGCGAAGCGGCCGGCCAGTGCGGGGTTGGAGGCGACTGTTCTTCGGCGGCAAGTTGTGCACTGCGGTAGTGGCGATTGGTGTATCATCCACGGGCGTTCGGTTCCTCGGGGTGACGCGTACGCGACGTAAGGAGATGGGCATGTGCTACGTTTGGCTGGTTGGTCTATTGGTTGTAACTTTTGCTGTACGCGTTATGGCGGACGACATTCCAAGCGGTCGATCCGCGGTTGTTGCTAAGTCCGCCGTCCGCCCCCATGCCGACTCCGGCCGCGTTGTCACAAATCGGCGAGATCGACGTCCGCGACATGCCCTTCGATAAGGCCGTCAAAGCGTTGGCCCAGCGATACGGATTTGAGGTCGAGTTTGATTGGCCGACGCTTTCGCCGAATCAGTCCTATAAATATGACAAGCCGGTGACATTGACCTTAAACGGCGTTACTGTGCGATCGGTATTGAATAACCTGATCCGCCAATCAGAGTATGAGTTCGTCGTTGCCACGGTCCGAAATGGATCGGTCGTGTTAACGATCAATGATGAATTGGATACCAACAAAGCGTATTGGGAAACTTCGTCTCTACCCACCGTTGAACGACTGTTGGTCCATTCAGACGATGGCGGAGTGTGAGCGCCATGAGTGGTTTAGCGGGTATGGCGGCGCGTGTGAACTTGTCTCCGGGACTCCGGAATTTCATGAGACTGTTGAATTGATTCGCCAGCACTTAGATCGGCAAGTCGCTGGAGAGCACGGTGCGTATTCGACGGAGCCAATTTACCTGGACGGGCCTTCTCAGCCAGGAAATGCTCGTATTCGGGAAGTCTTGGATACGCCGGTCGATCTTCACGTGAAAGATATGAGTCTCTCGGATCTAGCCAACATGCTTGCAAGCCGTTACCGCATCCCAGTGTTGTTCAATTCGCGGCGGTGGTCGGGAGATCCCCATACGAATCGAATGAACGGGCGATTTCAAGGCGTTTCGCTTCGGACGGCTTTGGAAATGCTTTTGGCGGAAGGGGGTGGCGAATATGCGATATGCGATGAGGCACTGTGGTTAACCGTCGGCAAAACCGAGTCGACTCGCGTTATTTACCCCGTAAAGGATCTTGTGTCGTATCTGTCGACTCGACCTTTTCTCAAGAACTCGAGCACGACAACCGCTCAGGACGTGCTGCGTGCTGTTGGCGCACCGAAGAACTTGTTCACGCGCCGCGGACTAAACTCTGCAAGGGTGGGGATGGGAGGCGGTATCGATGTTCCCAGCGAGTTGGATGCGCATCTCGAGTGGAGTTTACGCGATTCGGATTCGTTTGGGATTGTTGCCTGTAGTGAAAGCCAGCACGCGAGAATACGTCGGGGTTTGGAAGTATTGCGACGAGAAATGGTCGCTCGTCCGAACGGTTCCAGCGAAAGTGAGCGCTTAAGTCCGCTGAGCGAGGCATTGCACCAATCGGTCGTGCTGGAAGCTGATGAGTCGATTGTGGACTTCGGTCATCGGTTAGCTCGGGAATTCGGGGTCAGCGTGTGCGTTCATGATCGATACTTGGCAGGGCGAAAGATTCAGGGACGCGCCCCACCTGGGACCTTGAAAAGTTCTATCGACCATTTGTTGCAGGACAGCGGCTTTCTAGCAGTTGCGGTTGGCGACGTGTTGTTGATCTCGTCGACGGAAAATCGGGCTCGCAATGTCATTGACTGTTACCGTCTGGCGTTGGCGGGAAGTGGAGCCATGAACGATTATCTCGGATCCATATTCGTTGTGGCTTGCGGTGACCTTGTTGGAAGCCGATGTGAAAGCTGCTGATTGTTCTCGGCTTGGCGATCTACTGTTGATTGAGCACGACGTCAGGGTTCATCAGATTTTAGGTCCGCTAATTCGACAGTTGAACTCGGGTTCCAAGGAACCGACAATCCTTCAGCCCACTCACTCGCATAATCCAGGGTTGGAAGACCGTGGATTGTCGTTCTACCCGGCTTCTGGAATCCTTGAGTACTTTAACTCCAAGTCCGAGACGAGTGAATACGTTGATTACGAGGAAACCACCGAGGCATTCTTATGCAAATTATTTGAGTGGCGACTTCCAACCGGTGTTTGCTTTTCGTCGGCGCTAACACCTGCTCCGACTTTACCCTCGAATCATTGGCCCCGCGGAGGAATGTTGCAAGTGGATGGATTCTTGGCCGTGCCTGCCGTCCAAGAGGATCAGCAGGTTATCACGGACACGTTGCGGAAACTTGAAGCCAATCTTCAGTCATTACCGCCCAGTGGCAAGTGGCAGTTTGTCGAATCGCTTTCCGAGTCGCCAACGTCCAAATGTCCATTTTATCGTGTGTATGATTTGAGAGGACTGGGTATTCACGTATCGAATGAAGGGCCGAGCCCATGGCAGGAGATTATTTTGTGGGTATGTCAGGGACACGTGTATTCATGTGCCTCGCGATCGAGCCATGTTATTGTTTTCGGTGATCAGCAGGGGCACCAAGCCGTTGAGGAAGTGTTCAAGGTACTGTCAACAAACGCGAAACTGCGAGCAGGTTTCGCGGCGTTCGCGATTCGTGGGCGGAGGGCGTTGGATGCGGGGGCGAGCTTCCCATCAGCGGATGAATTGTTGACGGAAAGCTTGTCTTCGGAGTCACTGGTAATCCGCCGAGTTGCCGCGTTCCTTGTAAGTCATAACTATACTAGGGTGTTGTCGGACTCGGTCATGTTGAGGGTATTGAGAACGGCCTGGGATGGCCAAGATGAAGTGTCACTTCAGTTGCTTTGCTCGGTCGTGCGTTGGCGAGCCTGTGGTGGAGAGGTAGTGGATTTGTTGCGTGAAGTGGTGATGGAGACGGAGTCGCCAGGCGTGTTCAGCGCGGCAATCAGTGCACTCGCCTCGCAAGGTAGAGCCGGATTGACATCGCTGTTGGACTTGGATGATTTGGTCGACAGAAATGTGCTGAAGGACAGTAATAGGGAAAAACGAAGTTGGCTCCAGAGTGGAATCAGTGAGGCGGTGAGGGCAGTGCTTTGGGAGCTTGCTGCTGATCCGACGACTTTAACATCCGAGGTCGAACTGAGTTTGCGGCGTGTCGAGAATGTTCAAGGCTCGGTCAGCGGGTATATTGACTCGGCGATTGAAGAGTCGGGGGCGGGTGCGAGTGACTGGAAAATATTGGAAGCCGTTTTGATCGAACGGTCGATCATTTCACCGTAGTGCAACAAGGGTGAGACGATGGAGATTCCTCAAAAGCCACCGCGTTGGCGTCGATGGATGCAGTTCCGGCTGCGGACGTTCCTGGTTCTGTCGGTCGTGCTCGCACTTGTAATTTGGTGGCTTGTTCCAGAGCAGGAAGACAAGTCGAAAAAGCGACTTCCAGGTGGCGTGACGATTCTCGATCGAAGTTGGGGCGAAGTTGCGCCGGCCAGTGCGGGGTTGGATGCGACGTCGGCCAGAACCGAGCGGACGGTGCGTGGCCCACGGGGCTACTATTTGGCCCGCGGCGAGCTGAAGGAGAATATTGCAGACGGCGAGTGGAGCTATTATGACGATCGTGGTCGGTTGGTATCCAAGGGCACGCACAATCTAGGCGCGATGTGGGGCACTTGGCGATGGTGGTATGCGAACGGTCAGATCGAGCGTGAGCAGGAGTTTGGGTATCCGAACGGGGATGTCGATGGCCTTAAATGGATTTCGGTTTATAACGTTCGCCACGGGTTGCAAACGCAGTGGTGGGACAACGGCGTAATGCGGTCGCGGGGCCGATTCGAGCACGATCGTCAAGTCGGAAAATGGGAATATTGGGATCAACAGTCTCGATTGACGGCGGTTGGCGAATTCCGTGACGGAATGAAGCACGGCGTGTGGCGCGAGTTGCATGAGGACTCGGGTAGCCATGTCGAGCACTACTATCTGTTGGGACGAGTGATTGAGGACCCTGCCGCGCTGCTGGATAAGGCAAAGCGGGATTTGGACTTGTACTACCGTCAGGATCGGTTGGAGGCCATCGATCTGTTGGCGTTTATTGGTCCCGTTGGCGCGCCGGCGATCTTGGAGGCATTGGACGACTTGGTTGACGGAGAAGATGACAGCTTGTGCCGCTTCGCGCTAGTGCGACTGCGCGATGCGACGGCCGGTGAGTCGTTGCCGAAGTTCGATTGGAAGCCTGTCGAACGCGCGGCCGAGCAAGGTGATTCGCTCACGCGGTTGGAAGCGCTTTTCACATGGATTCATTTGGAGCCCAGCAGGGAGTCAGAGTTGTTCGGGCGAATGTTGCGGCTGTGCCACAATGAGCCGGAGTCGAGTCGTGAGCGATTGGTGGAGCGCGTTGTCGGGTATTCCGGCGATTGGGCTCCGTTGATTCGTGCTGCGTTCGATTCGGCAAATCGAGAGAGTCTGCCTGTCGCGTTGAAACTGGTTGAGGGCCGAGTGGCAAAGTTAATGACCGAGCCGCCCCCGAATCCCGCTAACCGGCTGAGAATCCAACGAATCGCTGAAGCGTTAGCGGCGTGTCGAGACGATGTGCCGGAGGAATGGAAAAGCCGGGTGGAAGAGCTCCGGGCGGACTTGCAGAAGTGGGTAGAGCCTGTGAAATAAAAAGCCCAGATGTTGTTAGGTAATTGGTGTGACGATGAATAACCAGTCGTGGTCCGTGAAAAGATCGAACGGCTCGTGCTCTTTCGTATGTATTGAAGCGGTGCTCCTGCTCACAGCCCTATTGACCACTGCGCATGAAACAGGACTCTAGTCGAGTGGCAGCTGTGCCCATTTAAAGTGAGTGCGTAGTAGCTTGTGCTCTGACTTTTGGTTTGTTAGTTCAATCATCACTCGATCGTTCAGCTCATCTACGTTTGGGGCGGCCCAATTCGCTAATCGCGACCACTTCGTTGTTGACCAAACGTGCTCAACAGGGTTCAGTTCGGGACTGTAGGCGGGCAAATACTCAAAACGCAACCAACTGCACTCAAGCTCATGGAAGTACCTTTCAGCTTTGCGATGGCCCGCCAGTCGATCCCAAATAATGATGAGCGGTCGTTTCAATTGACGTCGCAATTCAACGATGAACCAAAAGAAGTCCTCTGCCTTGGCATTGCGTCGTTGAATCTGAAAGTATTGACCAATCCTGGATTGCTTAGGGGAGACCGTTAACGCGGTTATTGCCGTCAAACGATCGTGACGATCCCAAGCCTTCAGTACCGGCGTCTGGCCGCGTTTTGCCCACGTTCGACGCATGAGAGGCTGAAGCATAAATCCTGATTCGTCAATGAAAACTAAGCTAGCTTGTAACTCTGCGCCCCTTTTTTATGCGGGGCCAATCTTCATTGAGGTGACTGGGGAGTGGCGGGCTGTGTTTGTTTGGGCTGAGGATGGTCTTTGGGGTTGGTTTCACCCCAGCTCAGCCACAACAAACCGCGACACAATCGCTCCATCCCTTAAATCGCAAATCCTTCTTCGAGTACGAGTACGAACGGCGATGCTAGGTGAGTACGAGATAACAATGCGAGGGGTTAGTAGATTAGGCCGACGCCGCCGCGAGGTTGAAGGGGCCGGGCATGTTGCGTTCGGCGTTGCGGGGCGCTGGCGATGTAGAAGGTGTCGAAGAGGTTTTCGGCGTACAGGCTAAGGGCCGAGTGGCCGCGGCGGGTAGAGGCCGGCGTCCCAGCGGTGATAGGCGGCGGTCGTAGCTGTTCTCGATGTCGCCCGCTCGATCCCCCACATGTACAGGCTGTCGCCAGGCCGGTGGTGCGGTCGGCGGTTTGCTGGATGTTATATCGCGTCCAGATATTACTGCTGAAATAGGGGACATTGTCCGCTCGGTTGCCCAGCAGATTGGCTTGGGTGTCTTGGGTGATCTCCGTATGCAGATAGGCGGCGTTGGCAATCACACTCCATCGTTCGGTGACTTGGCCCATTAAATCGAACTCGACGCCGCGGCTTTCGACTTCGCTGACTTGGGTGTTAAAGTTCGGATCGACCGGATCGGGTACGATCACGTTTTGGCGAAAGATATCGAAGGCGGCCAGCGTGGCCCAGAGTCGGCGGCGGACGATCTCATACTTCAGACCGATCTCATAGGCTTCGCCCGATTCCGGACCGAACGGGGCACCCAGTCGCGAGGCGCCGACCACGGGTTGAAATGACTGGCTATAAGCCACATAGGCCGAGGCGTCGGCGAACGGTTGGTAGACCGCGCCGAAACGGGGCGTCGTGGCCGCTTGATTGGCGCTCATGGGTAGTGGGCTATTTTGGGTGTCGAGCGACGTGGAATCGACCCAGCTTTGGCGGAAGCCGGCCAGCAGTTTCCAGTCTTGGTTCAGTGTGATGAGGTCTTGGAGGTAGATGGAGGATTGCCAATTATCGAACCTTTGCAGGCGGGCATTGGTGGGTGGGTTGCGTGCGCCGTACAGGTTCAGGACATTGATGTTCGTCGTCGCTGCTGCAGATTGGAATCATCGCAGACGACGCCGATCTCCGAGCCCAGCAGGATTTGGTGTCGGCGTCGGCTAGCCAAGTGGTGGCCACGAGGTCGCCGATCCAGTAGTGATTCTGGTCCTTGGCGTCTTGGATGAATCGGCGACGTTGCAGCGTCGCGCCGCCGCCTCCTCCACCACCGCCGCCTCCACCGCCGCCGAGACGACGCGTGTCGACTTGGTCGCGGTATTCGTCGCTCCAGTTGGACACGTAACCCGTACGCAGCAGCAGGTCGTCGGTGAAGGCGTGGTTCAGGATCGCCGAGACTTGGCCGTCTTGGAAATTCGCTTGGTCGGTCGGTTCGCCGAAAAAGCGATCGATCGGAATGGCGTCGAAGCTGCCTTGGAACAGCACGATCCCTCGGTCCGGCACGCGGCGGTCGCGGAGGTATTCGCCTTCGAATGTGAGATAGGTGTCTTCGGCCAAGCGGAGCCGCACGACCGGGGCAACGAAGTAGCGTTCGTTGAACACGAAGTCGCGGAAGCTGCCGCTGTCTTGGGCGGCGACGTTCAGGCGGTAGGTGACGTCTTCGTTGGTGAGCGGGCCGGTGGAATCGAGCGTCAGGCGGTAATCGTCCCAGTAGCCGATGCGGGCGCTGACGACGTCTTGGCGATAGTCGAGCGGTTGTTTGGTGATGAAGTTGACCAAGCCGGCCGGTTCGCCGGACGAACCATACAACGCGGCGGCCGGGCCTTTGAGGATTTCGATGCGGTCGATGTTGGCCAGATCGCGTTGGGTGCGCGAGGAATCGCGGAACCCGTTCTTGCGAAAATCGTCGCTGTTGCCTTGCACGCGGAAGCCGCGGATGAGCAGATCGTCGGTGCGGTTGGCGCTGCCGCCGATACTGGGTCCGACGCTGCTGACGTTGCGCGTCAGGTCATAGATGTTGCGAGCGGCTTGGTCGTGGATCAGCGATTCGGTGATGGTTTGGACCGAGCCGGGAAAGTCGAGCGGCGAGATGGCGAGCTTGGTGCCGGTGACGCTGTCCGGCGCGGCGTACCCGACGCTGGCTGCGGGCGAGAACAACGCGTTGGGATCGTAGACGGCCGGGGCGTCGGCATACGGTTGGTTGATGAACGGGGCGTCGATGGGCGGGGCAGGGGAGTCGGAGGACGCGGTGTTTTCGCCTTCGACGATCACTTCGGGCAACGTCGCGGGGGGCGCAGTGGGCTGGCTGGCCGGCGGAGTCAGCGGCGGTTGAGCCGACAGCGGCAGGGCCAATGTGGCGAGCGCGACGAGAGCGAGCCCGGCGCGGGAGAGCGGCGAGTGAGGTGGTCTCATGGGTATCGGATCGGGACTTAGGAATCGATGTGGTGGCTTGTCACGGTGCAAGATCGGAGTCACAGTGACGGCGGGTTGGATGAGTAGATTGACTTAGGTGAGTTGAGCCATGACAAGTTCGATGATGAGCCAAGCCGCCGACGCCGGCCGATCGCCAGCGGCCTCGGATCAAGGTGTGGTTGGAGATCGACGGCCGATACAGCTTTGGCCACGGGATCGCCGAAATCCTGAGTGCGATCGAGCGGACGGGTTCGATCAAGGTCGCGGCGGCGGAATTGGGCAAGAGCTATCGGTATGTGTGGGGTCGGGTGAAGCAGGCCGAGCAAACGCTCGGGCAGACTTTGGTGAAAACGCAGGTGGGTGGCCAGGGCGAACGCCGCAGTTTGCTGACCGAGTTCGCTCGTCATTCGTTGGACGAGTTCCGTGCTTTGCGGCAACGGATGATCGAACTGGTCGAGCAGGAGTTCGCTCAGCACGCGGGCAAGTTGCACCGTCGTGCCGATTGACTGACACTGGTAGAATCGTCGCACTTGTTATGCGGCCTTCAACGATTTTGGGCGAGTCTGCCGACGGAAGCGGTAAAACGGCTGGCGGTGGGACGCGGGTGTCGGCAGGGTCGTTGTTAATCGTCAAAGTCGCGCGGGCCGCGCGGCTTCATCACGCTCATTTTTCGCCATCGAGATGCTTATGTTTCGCCGGTTGTACGCGATCGAACCCGCTTTGGCCGACTATGGCCGTTTCCCCGCGCTGGCTCGGCCCGAGCAGACGATCCATCTGATCGAGATCGTGTTGTTAGTTTCGTTGGGCGTGTGTGCCGCGGCGTTGACGCAGTGGTGGGATATGAATTTAGGCGTGCCGGGGCATGCGATCTTGCGTGTGGTGTTTCCGATTTCGTTGGGGATGGCGTTGGTGCCCAGGCGCGGAGCCGGTGCGACGGTCGGGATGGTCGGGATGGGAACGTCGCTGGCGATTCAGGGGCTGCGACTTGGTTCCGCTGGCGAAGGCGCGATGACCAGTTTGGCTTTGACCGGTTTGTTGTTGGACGGCGTGGCTTCTCAGGTGCGTCGCGGTTGGCAGTTATATGCCGGACTGATCGGGGCGGGGCTGGTCGCGAACATGGTGGCTTTCGGCGTGAAGGCTTATGTCAAGCTCAGCTCGACGGCCGTGGTTGCGGTGGGTTCCGGCGGTGGAATGGGAGGCGGAACTGGCGGAGGCATGGGGCGTGGCATGGGTGGCGGCATGGGTGGCGGCATGGGTGGCGGTGGCGGCATGAGACGTGGGGCGGCCGAGGCGATCGCGAGTTCGGGTGGCGGTGGCTGGGAAACGTGGTGGCCGCGCGCGATTGTGAGTTATCCGCTGTGTGGGATCTTGGCGGGTTTGATCTGTGCCGTGTTGCTGTTTCGGCTGCGGCGGTCGAAAGAGCAGCCATGATCCTGGTCGGCATCGACGATACGGATACGCTGGATAGCCCCGGCACGAACCATGTGGCGCGGGCCGTCGTTCGGGAATTGCCGCCCGAGTATCGCTGCCGCCGAATTGTGCGGCATCAATTGTTGTTCGATCCGCGGGTGCCTTATACCAGCAAGAACAGTTCGTGCTCGTTGTTGTTGGAGCGTGCCGATGGATCGAACGCGGCGGATGACGATGCGGATTCGCTGCGGGATTTGTTCGAGCATTTGCGTGAGTCGTTGTTAGCTCGGTTCCAGCCGGGGAGCGATCCTGGATTGTGCGTTTGTCCGGCGGCGGTTGTCGCGGACGAGTTTGTGCGGTTTGGGTTGCGGTGTAAGCGATCGTTGGCGACTCAGGCCGAAGCTCGCGAGATCGCGGCGCGACACGCTTTGTTGCTGGACGGTTTGGGCGGCACGAACGACGGCGTGATTGGCGCGCTGTCGGCGGTTGGGCTGGCTTCGACCGGCGACGATGGCCGCGTGGTGGAAGTCGACGGGCTGCCGGATGATTTGAGTGGCGTGGCGACGGTCGAACAAATCGCGGCTCGCGGCGTGCAGCAGATTCGTTGTCGAGCCAGCGGCCAGTTGATCGTGGACGGCTGCGTCGACGTGGGGAAGCACTTGCGTCCGAACCTCCGGGGCGATCGCGTGGTGTTGATCGTCGAGCCGCACGAGTCGGGCTGTTGGCAAGCGGTGCGGGAGTTGTAGCCGAGAAGGCACCTACATCAGGAACCGTGCGATGGCCAAATTGCAAGCACTTGATGGCTTCGATGATGAGGTTCAGGTGTTGGTCGTCGGCGCCGGGCCGGTTGGATTGACTTTAGCTTGTGAGCTGCTGCGGCACGGCGTGAAGTGTCGTGTGCTTGATGCTGGGAACGGGCCGACGCCGGTCGCCGAATCGCGAGCCTTGGGGATTCAAGCTCGTTCCCTCGAAGTGTTTGACGACGTCGGTATCAGCGGTGAACTGATATGGCGCGGCCATCCGTTGACTTCGATCGACCTCTACGCGGGGCAGCGGCGACTGACGCGATTCGATTTCGCTTTTGATGGGCTCGGCACGTGTTATCCGTATCTGTTGATTCTGTCGCAAGGTGAAACGGAGCGGGTGTTGGTCGAGCGGTTGCGGGCGCTTGGTGGGTGCGTCGAGTGGAACTGTCGATTGCAAGAGTTGCGGCAGGACGAGCATGGCGTCACAGCCGTCGTGCAGTCGAACGATGGAGCGACACATGAATGCCCGGCGAGCTATTTGGTCGGATGCGATGGCGCTCACAGCCAAGTGCGGCATTGTTTGTCGTTGGCATTCGAAGGGGCGGCCTACGAAGAGCTCTTCTTGCTCGCCGATCTAGAGATCGACTGGCCGTTGTCGCCCAAAGCAGGCTCATATTCTGATCACAGCCGATGGACTGGCACCGGCGATACCTCTGGCTGATGGAAAAGGATGGAGGTTAATCGACGCGACGGAGGCGTATCGGATGCGCGCGAGGAAAGAACAAATTCTGAGCGGATTTCCGGCGGCTGTTGGCTGAGTCACCGTTTCCGCAAGCGTTCGGCGAGTCATTTGGACGTCGGCTTTTCGCAAATCGGCCGTCGTCGATCGGATGCATGTGGGACGGTGTTTCGTGGCGGGCGATGCGGCTCATCTGCGCCTGGCCCGGTGGGCGGGCAGGGGATGAACACGGGGATTCAGGACGCGTACAACGGCGGAAGCTGGCGCATGTCGTCCATGGATTTGCGGACGAGCGGTTGCTGCAGTCGTATGACGACGAGCGATTGCCGGTGGCCAAAGCGGTGATACGGAACACGGACCGAGCAACGCGAATGGTGACGCTACGTGACCGTCCGTTGCGTGCATTGCACGCTTGGTGGCCAGCAATATTGCGAGTTGGTCACCGCTTCGTCGACGAATTACGCGAGGATATCGCAGCTGGGAATTGCGTATCAGCGCGTAAGATTGGCTAACGAAGCTGGCCGGGGGGCATCGGGCTAACGGAGTGCGACCGAAGCTCGCTTGCCGAGCGTGGCGTTGTCCGCGGGTCTTCCGGGTCGCGACTATACGGGCAACATCAACGTTCGTTACGTTGCTCATCTTGCCGATGGATGATTCGGGGGTGCAATCGGCCGGCGGATTGGTCGCGGCGGTTCGTGAGCGGTTGCGAGACCTGATCGAGTGTTGTGTCGTTGTTTCTGTCGGCAGCAGCGCCGAGTTTGGCAACGACATCGATGTGATTCGCGATGACAAGGCGGTGCGAGTATTCAGCGGGCAGAGCGAAACCGATGTCTGCTTGTGCGTCCCGATAAACACGTGGCGTTGGGGGTGAATGAGATCGCCGTCGAACCGATGATCGGCTTTCTGCGGGAAAACGGCTATCTCGTGACAACCGCTGGTGGCGAATGAGTTCGGCGCGTGGACGTTGTCAGTCGAACAGCGTTCGTTGTTGCGCTGGCGGCGGTGATGATTCGTCAAGCGATTGTCGTTCGAGCCACTGTTTCAGAATCGACAGGATGTAGTCGAGTTGGTCGTGACGAGCGATTGGCCGCGCGGGATGTGATGCCACTTTTCGAGACAGCCGCGGCAGCGAGTGGCGTGGCGTGTTGGGCGACGAACGCCGGATGGCCCAGCATGGGTGTTTAGCGGCCATCGTCGGCTGGGTTCAGCCGGCGTCAGCCGCTGTTGGAGAAAGCCACGGGCTTCGCCGAGAAGCACCGCATTCGAGTCCTTGCGATTCAGGTAGGCGGCGTCGCGCTGGTTCAGCCGTTGTCGACTGCGAAAGCGGCTGGCCGCGAGAGCTTTCCAAAAGGTCGTCGTGCGGCATGGCGGGTGGCTGTGCGGGATTCGCGGCGGTTGGCAGGGCGTGATGGGGAGGACGAGGCTGCTGCGAGTTGGACGTGTCTTGGGGGTGGGAAAGAAAGCTCCGACAAGGCGGAGCACTTCAAAGAAAAACGTTCCCGAGCGGTGGCTGGGAACGTTTCGTGGTGTGAATGGATTCGGTTGATAGGACCGAAATTGTCGCTGCGTTATTGCTTCACGCGGATGTCTTTGAACTGCACGACCATCGGCGGGCCGGCGTGCAATTGGAGGGCGAGAATGCCGGACTTGGCGGCCTTGTCCGATTGGTTGTCGGTGATGTCGACGGTCGTGAAGCCGTTGATCTTCTGCACCAAGTGATTGCCTTTGGCGGTGATCACGTAATCGTTCCAGCCTTCTTTGTTGATCGACGCGAGCATCTTCTCTTCGTCGCAGGTCGGCTCTTTGGCCACGTCCTTGCTGCCGTCGGCGTTGATCGTCACCTTTTGGCCGCGCAAGGCCAGGATGCCTCGGCCGCGCTCTTCGTAGCAGATGCCGATGTACTTCGTGCCGGCTTCGAAGTCGGCTTGATAGCCTTTCACCACGAAGTCGGGCAGCTCTTCGCTGCGGTATTGAATGCCCGAGTTGCCGCCGACAATCCGGAACTTCAAACGCAATTCGAAGTCGCCGAGCTTGCCGTCCTGCCAGATCAAGAACGTGTTGCCTTTCGTCGGATTCTCGGCCGTGGTTTGACCGGTGATCGCGCCGTCGCGGACCGACCAGAATTGTTCCTTGCCGGCCCAGCCTTTCAGCGACTCGCCGTCGAACAGCGATTTGAAACCGGCTTCGTCGGCGGGCGATTCGGCGTGGGCGGCAGGAGTCGTCAGACCGAGCAGCGCGAGCGAAAGCGCGGCGATTGATAGGCGTAGGCAATGTTTCATGGGAGACCTTTCTCGCATCGTTAGGGAAGTTGCGAAGCACGCGGTGTGCAGCCAGGCGGGAAAGCGGCTATTGTAATCGGCAAATCGGGGCGGGCGGATAGTTGGCGGCAGGAAAATGCGGCGAGCGATGGCGGGGCAGGGGAGCGGGCGACGATGGCGAAGTGGGCCGAGCGATTGTTGTGGCTGATCAAGGCGGCGGCGATTGCAGTGATCGCTGTGTCGTTGTTTGCCTGCGCGGCTCGATGGTGGTGGCCGTGCGAGTTGGCTTGTCATTTTCGTGTGCAGTATGCGGTGTTGCTATTGGCCGCAGGCGTCGCGTTAGCTGTCGGACGAAGCTGGCGATGGGCGCTGGTTGTGTTGATCGCGGCCGGGGCAAACGCGAGTGGCTTTGCCGGTTTGTATTGGCCGCGCGTGGCGGCGCCGTCGACGGCCGAGGCGGCTTCGGATACCGCCGGTGTCAAAGGGCGCGGAATCAAAGTCATGACGTTCAACGTCAATGGCGGGAATCGCAATCACGCGGGAATTCGCGAACTGATCGAACGCGAATCGCCGGAGATCGTCGTGATCGTGGAATACACGCCGCGATTGTCGGCGGCTTTTGCCGACTGGAAAGCCGGCTACCCGTACCGTCATGAGTCGCCGCGGGATCATGCCTTTGGTATCGCCGTGTTTAGCCGACTGGTGATTTCCAACTTTCGCGAAGTCTCGTTGGGTGACAGCGAGGCGCCGACGATCGTGGCCGAGATTGATGGCGGCGAAGATGAAGAGTCGCGTAGCCAGCTTGGCGGCTGCACGCTGATCGCGACGCATCCCGTGCCGCCGGTTGGCGCGGAACGCGCGGCGATGCGTAACGGGCAGCTCGCGGATTTGGCGCGATTGGCGGCGGGCCAAATTCCGCCGACCATCGTGGCGGGCGATTTAAACATCACCAGCTTCTCGCCGATGTTCGCCGATCTGCTACGCGAGGGACGTCTGCTCGATAGTCGCCGTGGCTTTGGCAATCAGGCGACTTGGCCGCGGCAGTTGCCGCCGTTACGGATGGCGATCGACCACGTATTGGTGACGCCGGGAATCGAAGTGGTCGAGCGACGCGTGGCGGGATTTGCCGGTTCCGATCATGCGGCGGTGGTGGCGGAGCTGCGTCGCGCGAGTAAACGCGGTCACTGAGCCATGATTGACCAATCGACATAGTCGCCGGCGTCGATGGTCAGCAGGGCTCGAATTTCCTCGGGCTGAGTGTCGTTGGGCAGGAAATGCGTGGATTCGTCGGCCGTGACGACGTGGGCTCCGGTGACGAATACGCTGCTGATGTCGGACCCCGACGTGCTGTTGATTTCAAGCTGCATCGAGTCGAGCGCCAGGTCCGCCGGCTCCATCCACGAGATTCCGGTGCCGGTGACTT
>JAWKTM010000029.1:0-87071 GCA_041399085.1 Pirellulaceae bacterium | reverse complement strand
TTGCGTGTGCCGAACCGTAATGGTGCCGCAAACGAATTCGCACGCGATTGGATTCGCCATTGCCAAACGGCCGCTCGGGCGTAAAGATCGCCACACGATTCTCTTTGCGAGTCGGCCCATCGACTGCCCATCCGGTTGACGCATTGCCATCGATCGAGCGACCGATCTCGAATCCCTGTTGCGAGTAGTCGGCAATCGCCTTGGCGAGTTTGACCGTCTCATAGTCTGGCTGATCTTCGGATTCGCCTGATGCGGCTTTGCTTCTCTCGGCGACCGTTGCCACGGCTACTTCCACTTCGCTGAGCACGAAGTTCGAGTTGAACGCGCGGCCGGGTCCATTGTGTGGCAAAGTTGGGTGCGTGAGCGCTTCGAGCCGAATTGCGGTGACGTTCCGCAAATCCGTGTTTAGGACAATCTCATAAGTCTCCTGCGCAGGCTCCTTGCCACCCGCCAACACCGAGCCATCGTCCTGCAAAACCAAATCCGCGCCGCTGCTGGCCTGGTAGCTGGCCGGGGGAATCACGTGCCAAGCCGGCTGGGTCACTTCACCCGAACTGACTTGCCGCTGCTCCCATTGTTGTTGTGCCGTGACAATGTCGGCTTCGCGATTTTGTAACGCCGCACGCGACTCTGCCAATTGTCGTGATAGATCTTCGAGCTTGGTATTGGGCGCTTTCACGCGCGGATCGAACCCACTATTACCTCGCTCGGGTACTTGATTGAAGAAAGCAAATAACTGGTAGAACTCGCGTTGTGAAATGGGATCGTATTTGTGGTCGTGGCAACGAGCACAGATCATGGTCATGCCCATCCACACGGTTGACGTCGTCACAACTCGGTCGATCACATATTCGGTGCGATATTCTTCGTCGATGACGCCGCCTTCGATCGTAATCCCGTGATTCCGATTGAATCCCGTGGCGATCCGTTGTTCGATGGTGGGGTTCGGCAACAGGTCGCCCGCCAGTTGCTCGACGGTGAATTCGTCGAAGGGTTTGTTGTCGTTGTAAGCTTGGATCACCCAATCGCGCCAAGGCCACTGAGTCCGCTCGGTGTCGTACTGGTATCCGTTGGTGTCGGCATAGCGCGCGGCGTCGAGCCATTCGCGGGCGAAGTGTTCGCCGTAATGTCGAGAGCGCAACAGCCGGTCGACGACCCGCTCATACGCCTCTTCGGATTGGTCGGCCAGGAAAGCGTCGATCTCGGCGATGGATGGGGGCAAGCCGGTTAGATCCAGCGTCACTCGCCGAATCAGGGTTTCCTTGTCCGCAGGGGGCGATGGCGCGAGTCCCTCTTGCTGAAGTCGCGCGAACACGAACTGGTCGATCGGGTTCCGTGCCCATTGGCTGCCTTCGTTCGAGACCGGCGGCTGCGGGCGACGGATCGGTTGAAACGCCCAATGCTCTTCCCAAGTGGCGCCCTCCTGAATCCAACGCCGCAGCAGTTCAATCTCTGCTGCGTTCAACGACAAATTCGAGTCGGCGGGAGGCATTCGTAGATCCGCGTCGGCGTGGGTGATTCGCACGATCAGTTCGCTGGCTTCAGGATCTCCGGCGACGACAACCGCGCCGGTCTCGCGTTTCGCGAACACATCCTGCTTGTGGTCCAACCGCAAATCGGCTTCGCGTGTCGTGGCGTCGGGCCCGTGACAGCCGAAACAACGATCGGAAAGGATCGGCCGCACATCGCGGCTGAAGTCAACCGGCCGATCCGCTGCGCCGGCGGTCGTCGCGGTTTGAAAAGCGACGAAGCAGGCTATAGCGGCCAGAGCAGAGTGAGAAATGCGTCGGTTCGATGGGCTACTGGGAAAACAGTGCATGAGTGATTCGTTCGCAAGAGTGAACTTGGTGGCGGGAAGATTCATGGCAGGGCTTCCAGTTTACCATGACCGGCACGCTGCTGTCGTGAATCGAACGGGCTCTCGGGACGGCGCGAAGAAGCCGCTCGCGCTCGACTTGCGCGGGTTCCGCCTTCCGAAACGCGTAGGTGGCGGCGGTGCTAGCGGCGAAGCCAGCCGGCTTGCTGTTGCCGCACTTATGGCGTTTGCCTATACTCCCGCCGCCGAGCCGGAGAACTCGGCCGCTGCCGCGATTTTCGGAAAATTGCGGCGAGCAACCAAACCCGTTGGCAACACCATGCGTACAGAAGGACGAAAGTCGCTCGAACACTTTTCTTCAGTGCAACTCATGCCGGTTGCAAGGATGCGTTAAACCCGAGCGACCCCAATGGTTAATCTCTCTCGCGTACGAACTTGGCATAGGAGGCCATGATGATCGTGCGATTCAACCGACTCGCTGCATGATGTGATTGGACCGCATCGCGTCGCTTCGTTGCGAATGGGCAACATGCGTTACGGGCGATGTGGCGAAATCCCTTCATCCGCGACGGACGAGTCGCCTCAACGCCACTGGCAGTTTCGACACGAACCGACTTTCCGCCGACAAGCGGAAAAGGTTTCACAGACAGTGCCAGACGGGGCCAACGATACAAGGCGTCGACGCGAAGATTGGATGAAAACCACGGCGACAGCAAGACGATATCAGGGGTGCTTTCAGCGCGTTCGCGTGAGTCACTTCTCTCGCAACGGATGCATCTTCCCCGACACGGATTGCGACGCCGACTGAAAAGCAGTTACGAATTATTACTTGTCACTTGGCAAACGCGGCCAGCCGAACCTAAGCTAACTATGGACAGCCCACGGGCCTCGGCCCGGCAAGCGTTTGCGAAATCGGGGGAGTCGAACCATGCATATCCACGGTCTATCACACGTCCACGGTCCGCAAACCATCAATGCTCCGCATCGTGCTGCCGCGGCTCAGCCAACGCAGACCAGCAACTATTTGACGGGAGCCGATCAGTTGGACATCTCCTACGAAGCCGATTTGGTCAGCCGTGTTCACGAGCTGCCGGACATCCGCGAGGACCGAGTCGCGCAGATTCGCGCCGCGATCGAATCGGGTCAGTACGAGACCGACGACAAGTTGGAAGTCGCCGTGGGGCGATTGTTCGACGAGATTGCCGGCTAGACGACGTGCGGCTGGCGTTTCGGTAAACAGCGCCAGCGATATTCGCGTTTTCGCAGACTTGGCGGTGTCGGCTTACGTCGAATTCCGACACCAATCTTCCGAGCCTGCGGGCTATCCGCTCCTAGCCCGCAGGCTTGTTTTTTATCTTCGCGACGGCGGCCTGCGCAGCGGGCGGAACGGGTCGTCTGGCGTGCGGCAGATTTGCCAAAATCGTCTGCGCCAAACACGCCTTTCTCTCATGCCGACGACTTGGCACTTGCGGCTTCGCAAGATGGGCCTACAATCCTTATTGAGACTGGCGCACGCGGGATTTCTCGGGCGTTTCTTATCTCTCGATCATTTCTGTCTCAATAAGGAAGTCGCCTTCGCGGGCGGCCGCTTACGATCATGTCGAATGAATTCGCCCTGGGCAGCGTCGAAGTTTCGTTGACGCCTCAGCAACGGTTCGAGGAATTTTTGCAAAGTCGCGGGATGCGCAACACGGAACAGCGACGCATGCTGGTCGACCATGTCTTCAGCCGCCACGATCACTTCGACGCCGATGCCTTGATCGAGCAACTGCCGCGCAAGGGGCATGCGGGTTACATCAGCCGCCCGACCGTGTATCGCACGCTCAGCGAATTCGTCGACGCCGGATTGCTGCGCAAATTCGAGCTGGATGGCCGAGCCGTCTACGAACACGACTATGGCTATCCGCAGCACGATCATTTGTACTGCAAGGAATGCCAGAAGCTGATCGAATTTCAGAGTTCGAAGCTGTTGGAATTGCGAGATGAAGTCGCCTCGGAGCATCGCTTTCGCGTCGCCGGGCACCGGTTGATCGTGACCGGTGTGTGTGAGCAATGCACGCAGGCGCGTCGCCGCAAGAAACGCAAGCAGGACTTGCTGTAGTGTCCGCCCGCCCTCTGCCGCGCGAGTTTTACGATCGGGATGTGGTCCAAGTTGCCCGCGATCTGCTGGGGAAGCGACTGACGCGAGTCACGTCCGAAGGCGCCACTAGCGGCGCGATCGTCGAGGTCGAAGCGTACCGAGGCCAACACGATCCGGCGGCTCATTCCTATCGCGGCCAAACCGCCCGGAACGCCACGATGTTCGGCCCGCCCGGCCATCTGTATGTGTACACCATCCATGCGAAGTTCTGCATGAATGTGGTCACCGAGCCGGCTGGAGTTGCCCACGCCGTGTTGATTCGCGGCGTTGAACCGCTCGATGGCCTTCCGCTAATGCAGCAGCGTCGCGGCCGCGAACCGCTAGTCGAACTTACTCGCGGACCCGCGCGATTGTGCCAAGCGATGTCGGTCGATCGAACGCTCGACGGTTGGGACTTGACGTTGGGCCGGGAAATCTGGATCGCCGACGAACAAGTTCTGCCGACGCCGGATACCGCCATCATCGCGTCGCCGCGCATCGGCATCAGCTCGGCGCAAGACGCGCTGTTACGCTTCTTCGTGAACCGCAACGCCTTTGTCAGCGGCCCGAAACGTTATCATCGTTAAGCGTCGCCTGCCCGTCCCGCCCGCCTGCTCGCCCTCCTCAAGTCCACGCCGCCAATGAACGACTCCGCACTACGCGTCACCTACCTCACCGCCGGCGCGGCGGGCATGTTTTGCGGAAGCTGCATGCACGACAACACGCTGGCTCGCTGGTTGGGCCGCGCGGGCGTCGACATTCAACTGGTCCCTTGCTACACGCCGATCCGCACGGACGAAGAAGATGTCAGTGTCGACCGCGTGTTCTTCGGCGGAATCAATGTGTTTTTGCAGCAAAAACTGCCGCTGTTTCGCCACCTTCCCGGATTCCTCGACCACTGGCTCGACCAACCGTGGCTGATTCGTCTGGCGACACAGCGAGCCATCGAGGTCGATCCGAAGGAACTGGGCGGCCTGACCGTGTCGATGTTGCGAGGCACGCATGGCTATCAAAAGAAGGAAGTGCGTCGGCTGGTCGATTGGCTCGAACGGACGGCTCGCCCGCAACTCGTCGTGCTCACGAACATGTTGATCGCCGGCTGCGTTCCCGAGATCCGTCGGCGACTCAAGATCCCGGTACTGGTCACCTTGCAAGGCGACGACATTTTTTTGGACGAGTTGCCTGAGCCGTACAAGGGCCAAGCCTTCACCGAGATTCGGCGGCTGGTCGATGAAGTCGACGGCTTCATCGTTCACAGTCGCTATTACGCCGATTTCATGGCCGACTATTTTTCCATTCCTCGGGAAAAGCTCCATCATGTGCGGCTGGGATTGGACACCGACGATTTCGTCGCGCGAACTCCCGGCGAACGAAGTCCGGGACACGGTGAAGGCGCCGCGACTGCTCGGCCGCCGCGCACGATCGGCTACTTGGCTCGACTAGCGCCGGAGAAAGGTTTGCATCTGCTCGTGGATGCGTTCGCCGAACTGCGTCGCCGACCGGGGCACGATGATGTGCGATTGCGAATCGCCGGCTGGCTCGGCGCCCATCGGCGTGAGTTCGCGGAGTCTCAGTTTCAAAAGCTGCGCGACGCGGACCTAGGCGATCAATTCGAGTACGTCGGCTCCGTCGATCGTCACGCCAAGCTCAATTTTTTGCGAAGTCTGGACGTGCTAAGCGTGCCGACCACGTATCACGAACCGAAGGGTCTGTTCGTGCTAGAAGCATTGGCCGCCGGCGTGCCGGTCGTGCAGCCAAGCCACGGGGCCTTCCCGGAATTGTTGGAGGCCACCGGCGGCGGAATCCTCGTTCGCCCGGATGATCCAATTAGCTTGGCCGACGGACTGGAGAAAATGTTGGCCGACGAAACGAATCGCCGGTCGCTTGCCGAAGCCGGCCGCCAAGTGGTTCATAGCCGGCACGATGGACAGTCGATGGCGGAGGAAACCGTCGCACTATTCCACTCGACGCTTTCCCGCCGCCCATCAACGACACCCGTTGCTTAGTGCTTCGCCGAAACGTTGCTACGTCGAAGCACCGGCGGCCTATGTGTCCGCCACGTAGATGCGTAGCGAACGATGAGTCAGTCGCACTCGGCGAGCCGCGGGCAAAGTCGGGCCGTTCAAATCGGAAAATACATCTCGCGGCGCGACGCCGTCCGTATCGACAAACAAACGCCACCGAGTCCCACGCATGACATCGGGCACCTGAAAGTCACGATCATCCGACGAACCGTTGATCAGCATAATAAGATCGCGACCTTGCTTCAGCGGATCTTCTTCCGGCCCTGGCGCGGTCAGCAGGCAGATCAGCGCGGCGTCGTGAGCCCAATTCGGCTCGCCCCCTTCCGCACCGAACCAACTGACATCCGGCAGTCGCCGATTCCCGGCCGTCCCGTTCAGGAACGATCGTCGCCGTACCGTGGGCTGCTGCCGACGAAAATGGATCATCGCCCGCGTGAATCGCAGCAGTTCGGAATTCTCCTCCACCAAAGACCAATCAAACCATGAGATGTCATTATCCTGGCAGTAGGCGTTGTTGTTTCCTCGCTGAGTGCGGCGACACTCATCGCCGGACACCAGCATCGGAACGCCTTGACTCACCATCATGGTCGTCAGCATGTTCTTGATCTGTCGGATTCGCAACCTTTCCACTTGTCGACGCCGAGTGGGGCCTTCGACTCCATAGTTATCGCTGTGGTTGCAATTATCCCCGTCGCGGTTCCCCTCGCCATTGGCGTCGTTATGTTTGTCCTTGTAGGTGACAAGGTCATTCATGGTAAAGCCGTCGTGCGATGTAATAAAGTTGATACTGCACGAAGGCGAGCGGCCTGAATGTTGATAGAGGTCGCTGCTGCCGGCCAGTCGCGTGGCCAACGCGCCCATCGTCCCCACATCGCCTCGCCAGAATCGACGCACGTCGTCGCGATACCGGCCGTTCCATTCGGCCCAGCGATGGTTGCCGAACGAACCGACTTGATACGCTCCGGCGGCGTCCCAAGCTTCGGCGATGATTTTCGTGTCCGCCAGCAGCGGATCTTCGGCAATCTGCTCTACCAACGGCGGATTCGGCATCAGATTTCCAGACTGATCGCGTCCCAAGATCGACGCCAAATCGAAACGGAACCCATCAATGTGATAATTATGAGCCCAGTGTCTTAGGCAGTGAAAAATCATTTCGCGAACAACAGGATGATTGCCGTTCACGGTATTGCCGCAGCCGGAATAGTTACTGAAATAGGCGCCGCCGTTGTTCAGCATGTAGTAGACCCGATTTTCGAGTCCCTTAAAGCTCAGCACCGGTCCACGTTCGTTGCCTTCGCAGGTGTGATTGAAGACGACATCCAGATAGACTTCGATACCAGCTTGATGCAGCGCCTTCACCATCTGTTTGAATTCGACGACTTGGCTGCCCGGTTTCGTGTCATGAGCGTATCCCCGATGCGGCGCGAAAAAGGCCATCGGATCGTAGCCCCAATAATTGGGGCGTTCCGGCTTGCGGCCCCATATGTCCATGATGGGAAACTCATGGACCGGCATTAGTTCGACCGCCGTGACTCCCAATGACTTGAGATAGGGAATCTTCTCAATGATTCCGAGATACGAGCCGGGGAAACGAGCGTGGCTGGAGGGGCTTTGTGTGAAGCCGCGCACGTGCATTTCGTAAATCACGGTTTCCGACAAGTCGTGGCGGAGATGCCGATCTCCTTCCCAATTAAAATAATCGTCAATAACGACAGACTTGGGAGGGCGTATCACTCCGTCGTCGGAGGTTTGAAACGTGCCGGCCAAGGCCATTGAATAGGGATCGATCAGCCGTGCCGAGCTGTCGAACAACTGGCCGTGCTGCGGGTCATAAGGACCGTCGGCCTGAAAATGGTAGAGCTGTCCAGCGCCGACGCCGGGAACAAAGATGCTCCACATATCGCCCCAGCGGTCGGTTTCCCGATTGAACTCGATGATGTCCGCTGGCTCGCGATCCTCGACGCGGTTGTACAACAGCAACCGCATGGCCGTGGCCGAGCGGCTGAATACCACGAACTGGACGCCGCGTTCATGCAGAACCGCGCCGTACGGCAGGACGTGTGAGATTTGAAGCTCTGGGTGGGGATGTCGCATTAGCATAACTGTGACCTGCTCGGACCGAGTTGTAAATCGCGGTGACACCGCAACCATACCACTGGCAGTCGAGCAAGGCGTTTTTCCACGCCGCCGTCACGAGTTTTTTTCTCAAGTTGCGGACCAACACGCGGCTTGCGCAAAAGTTCGCGCTACCGTGAAGTTTGCCGGTTGGCTGAACGGCCGTCGTTGTCCCGATCCGACTGGCCGATTGTTCTGCCCAGCGATTGCGACCCGCGCCAGCCGACCCGAATTGGTCGTGTCGTCCGGCCGCGCGGCCGATTCAGGCAAGTTAAGCTTTGCGATAACCGAGCGACGTGATGACTTCCATCATTTCTTCATACGTGATGAAGCGTCGGCGATGACTCAACTTGAACTCGTCCACCGCGATTGCCAATTCCTTGGCCTCCGGTGTAAGCCCTTCGTGGCTGTTGCTGAACTGCCGGCGTTCAATCCCCGGCGCCTCGCCGCCGCCATCGTAGTTTCGACGATCGACGAACACATCCGGCGGTAGAGTGACGGTCTGCGACATGAGCTTCGTTCCCGCTCGCTAAAGTACAAGGGTCGCGCGGCGGCTGCCCTCGAAGTTACCTTTCCTCGCTGAAACGTAGCTTGCGAAATTCAACGGGTCAAAAAGACTTAACGGAAAGATTCAGCTGCGCGGCCGCTGATTCCAACCCGCCAACGAATTCGCTTTCATTTATGCTCGGCGAACGATTACACTGTCTCGTCGGCTTTATCGCTTTGCCCGCCGCGTCCATTGACCTACCCGACTCTATCTGCCCAATTCTTTCATGTCTCAACTGAATCTACTTCGCCGCAAGCTGGCTCGATTGCGTCGCACTCGGCAATCGCAGCGTTGGATGGCCGCGCACAGCTGCGTGGCTGACGGCGGTGCTGGTCGCGCTTGCGGCTGTGTTCGTGCTGGATTTTCTGTTTTCGCTGAATGTGCCGCAGCGCGTGGCGGTAATGGTTGTGGCGGCGGTCGGCGTCGTGTGGGCATTCGCGCGCTACACCGCGCGCTGCTGGGCGTGCGGAAACGGAGATCGACCTGGCGTTGCAAGTGGAACGGCGGCAGCGGATTTCCAGCGATTTGGTGGCGGCGTTACAGTTCGAAGAGCGATCGGCGTCGGCCGTCGGTTCGCCGCGACTTCGCCAAGCGGTAATCGAAGGCGGCTTCCGCGCACACCGGCGATTGAATGTTCACGACGGTTTCGACAGTGGACCCACGGTGCGCCGCGTGGCTTGGTTGATTTTGGCGGTGGCGGGCGCCGCGACGTTTATCGGAGTATTTCCCGAGTACGCGCGCGTGTTCGGCCAGCGACTTGCGCTCGGCGCGACACATTATCCCTCTTGGACTCAGATTCGCACGATCGGGGTCAGCGGCATGCCGGTGCTGGAAAACGCCGAGCATCCGACGCCGCGAGACGTTCGCTTGGCCGAAGGCTTGCCGTTGGAGTTTCTGGTGCGAGTGACCGGACGGTTGCCTGAACGGGGCGAAGCTCGTTTGGTCTCGGGCCCGAGCGATGCACGGCGCGTGTTGGAGCTCGAGCCCCTTTCGCTCGACGAACGGCGGTTGCGTTTAGAAGACGCGCAAGCTCGCATACAAGCGGCTCAAGAAGATCCGCAGATAGACGTTGTCGGTCCTTGGGCGGACGAGGTCGCCGCGTTGTTGCGTTACGACTGTTCGGATGCGGCGGCTGAAATCGCGGCGATTGTTTCGGGCAATTCGGATGCCTCGCTGAGCGATCGCGAGCGATTGACTTTGGCCACGGAGCCGTTGAATGACCGCTTGGCTGCCTGGCCCGACGAAGCGGAATCTGCCGCCGTGTTTCGCGCTCGGCTGGATCGGCTGGTCGAGCCGGTCAGTTATCAGATTTACCTCGGAGATGCGTGGACCGATTCGGCACGGGTCGAGATCATTCCGGCGCCCGCGTTGGAGCTGCAACTGACGGCGACTCCACCGGCTTATGCCAAAGCGGCTCCGACGACCGCCCGCGATTCGGGCAGCCGGCAAGTTTCGGCGCTCGAAGGCTCGCGCATCGATGTGGCGGCGAACTGCACGAACAACAAGCGGTTGCAGCGCGTGTGGCTGACGCTTAAGGACGAGACCGAGCCGTTGCGGTTGGAATTGAAGCCGGTCGACGACGAGCAACAGCAATGGCGGCTAGACGTATCGGGCACGCCTCTCGAGCGGATCGAACGGCCGTTGCGATTCGAGCTGCAAGTGACCGACGAGGACGGGTTGCATCTGCCTTCGCCCGCGCGGGCCTACATCGGAATCAAACCGGATCGGCCGCCGACTGGTTCGGCCGAGATCGTGCATCGCGTGGTGTTGCCGACGGCGCGACCGACGATCATCTACCGCGTGGCCGACGATTACGGCGTGGCCAATGTGCGGTTGAAAATGCAGATTGAAAAGGCTCGCGAGTCGGATGGTTATCGTGCCGAAGATTCCGATGCGGAGCCGACTACCGCCAGCGCTTCACCCGCCGATTCCAACGTTGAATCATCCTCGGCGGCGACTTCCGCGGAAGCGACGGCTCCATCCGAAGCAACCACCTCTACCGAATCGTCGCACGTCGATTTGCTGGCTGGCGGCCCGTTGGTTGCTGAGCAGTTGCCGCGACGTGGCGAAGCTCCGATCGATCTTGGTTCGCTGGGATTGGTTAAGGGAGATCGGTTGAAGCTAACGTTGGAAGTGACCGATTATCGCGGCGAGTCGCCGGGCGTTACGATACTGGCCGACCCGTTGATCTTGGAAATCTCGGACGAGAGCGGCGTACTGGCGGCTATCTCGGAAGCCGACGAACGCAGCGAAGAACGTATGACGGAAATCATCAAACAACAACTTGGCATCGGAGATTCGCCATGACGCGGACGTGTGCGGGATTCATCGCGGTTGCGTTGCTGGGCCTGTTCGCTTCGCAAGGTTGGGCCGTGGAGACGGACGCCCTGCGGCAAAAGCAAGCGGCTCAGGAAAAGGCCCGCCTGCTAACACGCGAACTGGTCTCGGGGATTCTCGACATTCAGGTTCGGCAGCTCGAAGAGAACGGCCTGACGCAACTGCCGATCTATGGCGAAATCCGTCAGATGCGAGTGAACATCAACGAATTGGTCGACGCCGAGATGCGCGACGTCGTCGAATTGCTCGTCAAGGCTCAAGAGGGTTCGCAGACCGAGCGAATCGAAAACTTCACGAAGGCCCGCGAAAGCGTCCGGCAAGTGGTGATGACGTTGATGGCCGAGCGGCAAAAGCTGCTGAAGCGATTGCAGATCGCGCGGCTATCGGCACAAGTCCGCCAGTTGATCCAAATGGAAACGGCCGCCATGACAACGACGCGATCGCTGGACGAACTGCCGGCGGCGGATCGCGAGCGTTTGACGCTGTTGACGATCCAAGATCAGCGCGACGTGAAGGCGTTGTTCCTGGTGCTGGTCGAAACGCTGGCCGATGTCAGCACGTGGGGCGGTCCGGCCGGCGCTGGTGCGGCCGACGGGCTGCGAATTCTGAAGACGGCTCAAGTTGGCGGCGAATTGGACTTGGCCGACAACCACTTGGCTTCGGCCAACCATGCCGACGCCGCGGCCAGCCAGTTGGCGGTGATTCGCGGCCTGCGTTTGTTGCTCGACAAGCTGGAAGAGACGCAGGGCCTGATCAGCTCGGATCGCGAAGCCGCGTTGAAGATGGTTCGCGAGATGATCGAGAAGCAAGAAAAGCTGAAAGAGCAGACCGAGAAGACTTCGCCCGAAGATCCGAAGTTCGAGGAATTGGTCGACCAACAATCGGAATTGAATCAGGAGTTGGGCAAGCTGGCGGAAACGCTGGCCGAGTTTCCCAGCACCGAGACGTTGGTCGAGCAGGCGAAGGCCGCCGCGTTTGAAGCGACGGCCGAATTGTTCGATCGCGAAACGGAAACCGCCGCCGCCGAGCAATCGAAAGTGATTGGCAATTTGGCTCAGATCGAAGCCGAGCTGCAATCGGGAATCGAGGCCGACTCGACCGACAAGAGCGCCGCCGAGTTGGCCGCCGAAGTCGAGCAGCTCGAAAGGGTACAGGAGCAATTGGAGCAGGCCGCCGAACAACAGGCCGCGGCCACGGAGAAGGCAGCCGAAGCCGCGGCGGCCGCGAAGCAACAAAGAGCAGGTCGGCAAGACATTAGAACAAAAGCGGCGGCTCAAGCGACCGAAGAGGCTCCGTGCCGGCCGCGATCGGGTCGCGATTGGCCGATGCTCAAGCCGCCGTCGAAGAAGCGACCGCCGCACTGGCGGACGCCGCGCTGAAGCGGCGGAGGCTCGCGAGGAAGCGGCGATGAGCCTGTTAAACGTTCTCAACAGCGTTAAGCTGCGAACCGAAAACTCATACGGCTGCTGCGACGCAGCAGAAAGCATGCGAAATCAGCTGAGATTGCTGCACTGGCACTCAGCGTTGACACCTGCCGCGCTACAAACGCACATCTGCAGCACGCAATGCGACAGCCGAAGCCGACCTGCGTGGAACCCCGCGGAAACTCAGCAACTACCAGCCTGCCAGCGTTTGCAACGTGTAAAAAGCAGAAGTTATCGGAAGTGAACGTAAAGCAACGGCCTCCGAAGCGAGCATCCAACTTTTTCAATAGACCGAAGCCATGAAGAAGCGTGCATTAAAGAACTCCAACAATAACTGCCGAGCCGCCGAAGTAGCTGGTGTCGTGCCGCGAAACAAGCAGCCAGCCGCACAGCGCGCTGCACTCAACTCGCGCGTCATCGCGACTGCGATTGCAAGCAAGCAAGCTCGCAGCGTAACAATCGCCGTTGAACAATTGCAGAAGTCGCGGCCGTGCGAAAGCCGGTCGACGAGCGCTCGCCACGGCCGAGGCCGCACGACCGACGCGGCGGACAGCTTCAAAACGCTGGACAACGTCAAGCAAGCGCGCAAAAATCAGCTTCGTGCAGGCCGGCAAGCAAGCGGCCGCCGAACCATGCAGCAAGCGGATCAAGTCGGCAAACTGGCCGCAAGCAAGACGCCGCGAACAAACCGCCTCGGATTTGGCGGCCGGCAAAGCCAACACGCCGCTCGCCGCCGCGGCCGCTCAACAGGAAGTGGCCGACGCGGCCGCCGAAGCCGCCAAGCAAGCGGGCGACACGCCGGTGGGCGAGGCGTTGAAGCAGGCTGCCAAAGCGGCCGCAACCGCCGCCAAGGAAACACTGGCGGGCAAAGCCAATCGAAGCGGAAGCCTCGGCAAGCCACCAACGAAGCCATCGCCGAGGCTCAGAAGGCGGCCCATGAAGCTGTGACGAAGCGATGCAACAGCCGGCGAACGCCCCGACGCGGCGGCTCAACAGGCCGTGGCGGAACAAGCCGCTAATGCGGGCGAACAAGCGGCCGAAGCGGGCGCGGCGCCCTGCCGCCGAGAAGCTGGCTCAGGCTGAAGCAGGCGATGGCGCAGCCGATGCGATCGCCGACGGCAACGCGGACGCTAGTCAGCCGGCTCAAGCCGCGACGGGAGAAGTCGCTCGCTCAAGCCGCCAGCGATTTGCAACAAGCGATCAACGAAGCCCGCCGCTGCCGCGAAAGAGACGCACTGGCCGGACAGGCGGATGCCCTGAAAACAATTGGCAGCCGAGGCATCGAAGGTGGACGCCGATGCGGCCGCCGCGTTGCAACAAGCTCAACAAGCGGCGAAAGCGGGTGAACAAGTCGCCGCGAAGCCAAGCTGCGGGTGAGCAAGCCAACGGCGAGTAGCCGGAGTTCGAGTTCACGAAACCTGCCGAAAACGGCGGCCAACAGTGCGCCGCTGCTCCGATGCCCAACCAAGCCGCCGACGCGCGCAGCAGGTGGCCGATGCCCAACAACAGGTCGAGCGCACTGCAACGCGGCGGCCAGCCTGACGGCGCGCGAGCAACAAATCATGCGCGACAAGCAGATTGCCGAAGCGCTGGCTCAGCTCGCTCAAGAACAACAAATGGCTCGCGACGAAATCGCTCGCCAAGCCGCCGCGTTGGCCGAGATGGCTCAAGCCGCGCGTCCCAAGCGGGCGACCAGCCGAAGCCGGCCGAAGGCGATCCGGCGAATGCCCAACCAGCGAACGGCGAACCGGCCAACGGCGAGAGTCCCGCCGGCGCGATGCCGCCCACGGCCGAACAGATCGCGGCGGCCCAAGCCTTGGATCAAGCGACGCAGCGATTCGCCGAGGCGCAGCGCGCCACCGGCCAGGGCGCCGCGGCCGTCTCGGGCCAACAGCAAGTCGCCAACCAACCGATCCGCGAGGCTTTGGAAACGGCGTCGAATTTGGCTCCGATCGAGCTGCCGACCAACCCGGCCGCCGATCCAGCCGAAGGAATGCTGGCCGATGCCGGACCGCTCGGCGAGCCCAACCGGCTTCGCCCGCCGATGCTTCAGCGACCCAGCCTGCCAATTCGCAACCGGCCAACGCTCAGCCTGCCGAAGGCCAACCCGCGGGCGAACAACCGGCCGACGGACAAGCGGGCGAAGCTCAGCCGGCCAACGGCGAAGCGGGCGAAGGCCAGCCCGGACAAGCTCAACCCGGCCAAGGGCAACCCGGCCAACCTGGTCAGCCGAATGCGGCGAGGCCAGGCCTGCAGCCCGCTTTCACCGGCTGCCTTCAGGTCGGCATGGTCCCGAACGCCCCCGCAAGCGACGGCTCAGCAAATCGCCGGCCCCGAGGCCTTCGCCGGCTGGTCCGGGCGTTGGCTCAAAACGCCGCCACCTGACCGCCGCCCAAGCGTCCCAGGCGGCTCAACCTGGACAGCAACCGAACGCGGCCACGGCAAAAGCCCGACCAATCGCCTCCCGCCCAGCGACGCGGCGACGGTGGCCCAGGTCAGCCCGCGTCGAACAGCGACACGTCAAACAATCAGCCGTGCCGGAGGCCGAACTCGGCAGGGCCGGTGACTCCGATCCGACAGCCGCACGGCCAACAGCGACGAAGCCGCCGACATCGCCGCTCGCCGTTTCGATCGCGAGCCGTGGTTCCCATGGCTTCGCCGTCGTTGCGCGACGCGATTCAGGCCAACACGCGACGTCGCGCTCCCGCGCTGACTATGAAGAGCGTTTGCGGCGTTGCCCCGGGAAGCATCGACTGAGCACGGAGAACGAGGCTCCTGCCAGGTCTTCCGCCGCGAAATCCGATTGCGTGACTCGGCGTCCTCACCTCGTTCTTCGGAGCGACGACTCCTCATCGGCGAAGAGAAAGCTCCGACAAGGCGGAGCACTCCAAAAGGGCGGAGCACTCCAAAGGGTCGCTCAATCCACCAACTCGACTTCGTGCTCGAAACGCTTGATGGCTTCGGTTGGGTTCACGTTGAACAACGCCATGCCATCGGTCGTCCAGCGGTCGTTTAGATAAGAAAAGACGGCGGTCGCCGCACGCAAATTGCCGACCGCTTCGACATGCTCCATGCCGCCGCCTTCGATCGCGTCGAAGCTGATCGTCACGCCGACGAACGCCTTTAGCTCGCCCGTCTTCCGATCGCGGGCCAGGGTTTCGTGATTCTCGAAATCGCAATTCACCCAAGCCAACCCGCGCGGTTTGCCGCTCTTCGAGGCCAGCGACAGGAACTCGGCCTCCAACCACTCGCGTCGCAGCGCGAACATCCGGCGCGCCTGTTTCCGCCGCCGAGCCTCGACCGAACGCATCACAATCGGCCGCAACACCAATACCGCGATCAACCCCGCGCCGATCACCGCCCCCGCGATTCCGATCGTTGGCCACATGGCAAGCTTCCTTTGAAAAGAGACGGACCGCTCCGCGACCCCGTGCGTCGTTCGACCTGTTCAACGCACATCCGACTCGGCAATTTTAGTCGCCCCGTTTCCCGGAAGGCAACAAGCCGCCGCTGCCTCATTCGCATCGCGTCAAATCGCGCACTGTCGATTCCAACGCGACGACCAACCGAGCAAGCTGATCGAAGTCGATCTTGTCCACCGTATCTTGCGGCGTGTGATAGTGGCGGTAACGAAAGTTCGCGGTGTCCGTAATCATCAGCGCCGGATAGCCGCAGTGCCAAAAGGCCGCGTGATCCGAGCGAAAAATGTCCTTCAGAAACCGCGGCGCCGCCATGCCTTCGCAAGGAAACGCCGCTCGCCGCAACCCGCGCACGATCTGCCGCACGAAGCGTCGCGAACGAACATTCCCGACCACGGCCACGAAATTGCCGGTCGTCGGATAGAGATAACCGAGCCAGCGGACCGGATATCGCTGCGAGCCGGCGGCTTCGAGATAACAACCGATCGTTTCCAACGCGATCATGCCCATCAGCGACTCGCCGCGGTCGCGCATCGACTCGGCGCTCCGCAAGCTCCCCATCGCCTCGGTCATGTAATACGGCGACTCTTCGTTCACGAAAAACACAAAGCGAATCGTGTGGCGTGGCCGCGAATTGGCCAACAACCGAGCCAACGCCAAGCCGGCCACGACGGCCGAACCGTTGTCGTTCGCCCCAGGGCTGCCGGGGACCGTGTCGTAATGAGCCCCGATGACCAGCGAGGGCGCGGCGTCCGCCGAACCGGACAGCGATGTTTCCACGTTCCACACACGCCGTCCATCGACTTCAAACTCTTGCCGCTGAAACGCGTAGCCAGCTTCGGTCAGCGTTCGCTCGAACAGCGCCGTGGCGTCGATCAATTGCGAGTAGCGACCCTGAAGATGTCGCTCGCCGATCTCCTCGGCCAAGGCGCGTAAGTCCGTTTCCAGCCATTCGCGCACCTGCCGTTCGCGGTCGGAGAGCGGCGGCATCGCATTGCGACGCGGTTTCCTTCCCGGCATCCACACCATCACGCGCCAAGCGGCCACGATCGCAATCACGATAGCCAACAGGAGCACGCCGAGGATCGTGTACGCGATCGCCATCGTTGGGCTGCTCCTGTAGGTTCGCGATTTGCGCGGAAGATCACGGCGCGATGCGCCGCCGCCGGCCTATGCCTCCCGCGGCTCTTCCAGATACGTGTAGCCGTTCAAGCCGGCTTCGTAAAACTCGAGCAATCGGCCGGCCGACTCGTGATCCAATCGACCGCGTTGCACGGCCTCTTCCACGGCGTTTTGCAGCCGCGTGATCAGTTGCCCGCGATCGAATTCGACATAATCCAGCACCTCGTTCACCGTGTCGCCTTTCACGATCGACTGCAACACGACTTCGCCCTCGTCGTTCAAGTCGACATGCACCGCGTTCGTATCGCCGAACAAATTGTGCAAGTCGCCGAGGATCTCCTGGTACGCGCCCAACAAGAACGCACCGAGGTAATAAGGCGAACTATCGTACGGGTGCAGCAACAACGTGCGACGCACATCGCGGCGGTCGATAAAGTGCTCGATCTTCCCGTCCGAATCGCACGTGATGTCGCCCAACACCGCATGCCGAGTCGGCTCGTCCGTCAGCCGATGGATCGGCATCACCGGAAACAATTGCTTGATCGCCCAGCTATCCGGCATCGATTGGAACAGCGAAAAGTTGCAGAAGTACGTGTCGGACAACACGCGATCCAACCCCTGCAACTCTTCGGGCACTTCTTCGACATCCGCGATCAAGCGGCTGATCTTGCGGCAGATCGACCAGAACAAATTCTCGGCAATGCTGCGTTGATCCAGCGGCAGATACCCGGTCGAAAACAACGTCATCGCCACGTCCAACGCCTGCTGGGCGTCGTGGAAACTTTCCAACACGTTGCGAGCCGTCAGATCGCGGAACGTATCGCGCAGATCGCGCAGCGGTTGCTCGGCGTCGTCCGTAATCGAATCGAACGTGTGCTCGCCGTTGCCTTGCGAAGTCACGCCCAGCACGCCGAACACCAACGCGCTGTGATAGGCCACCACGGCTCGGCCGCTTTCCGAAATGATGTTCGGATGCGGCACTTCCGCGTCGTCGCAGATCGACTGAATGTGATACACCACGTCGTTCGCGTACTCTTGCAGCGTGTAATTCATGCTGCTTTCAAAGGCCGTCTGCGAGCCGTCGTAGTCGACGCCCAATCCGCCGCCCACATCGATATATTGCAGCCCCGCCCCGCGTCGCTTCAGATCGACATACACGCGCGTCGCTTCGACCAACGCCGACTTCACATGCCGAATGTTGGTGATCTGGCTGCCCAAATGGAAATGCAGCAGGTGAAAGCAATCCTGCATGCCGGCCTTCTCCAGTTGCTCGAGCGCCTTCAGCACTTCGGTCACCGTCAGACCGAACTTCGAGCGATGACCGCCGGACGATTGCCACCGGCCCGAACCGCGCGCCGCCAACTTCACCCGCATCCCGATCGTCGGCCGCACGCCGACCTTGGCCGCGTACTTCAGGATCAGATCCAGCTCGGTGTATTTCTCAACGACGGGGATCACATGCCGGCCGATCTTCTGGGCCAGCATGGCGGTTTCCACGTACTCGTCGTCCTTAAAGCCGTTGCAGACGATCGGCGTCTTCTCGTCGGTCAACGCCACGACCGCCAGCAACTCCGGCTTGCTGCCCGCCTCCAATCCGAAGCCGAACTCGCGACCGTATTCAACAATCCGCTCGACCACCTGCCGCTGTTGATTCACCTTGATCGGATACACGCACGAGTACCGGCCCTTGTATTGGTACTCGTCGATCGAGCGCTGAAAGGCGTCGTGAATCTCCTTCAGCCGGTTCTGCAAAATGCCGTTGAAACGCACCAGGATCGGCAGTTGAATCCCCCGCAACTGCAAGCGGTCGATCAGTTGCTTCATGTTGATCGACCGGCTAGTTTCTTTCGTCGGATGAACGAGCAAGTCGCCGCTCGGGCCGATCGAAAAGTATCCCTTGCCCCAACGCTCGACTTCGTACAGTTCGGTGGCGTCGGCGGTCGACCAATTGCGGGTGGCGTCTTGCAGCATCAGAAACCTCTCAAGTGGTAAAAGCTGGCGGGAATCGCGCGGAACCATCGCCGGCGGACAACCCCCGCAACGGCCAGGCCCCGCCGTCCGAAGCCGAACGACGAATCATAGCGAAGCAAGGTAACTTGCCCCATGCGGCAAAATGAATTTTTCACGGAGCAGCGGCCATGAATCCGCAACTCACTTGGCACGCCAGCCTCCCCGCTAGCCGACTGCACGCAGCCTGGGCGGCAGCCGCCGGTCGAGCGATCGTCGATCCGACGCTGCGCGAGCGAGTGGCCCAGCCGGGCTTGGCGCTCGCCCGCGAAATGGCTGCTTGCGGCTGGCCGGCCGAAGCCGCTTGGACGCATCTCGTCGCCCTGTCGCCCGGCGTGCCGAATCCGCGCGAGTTGGCCGAGTTGGTCTGGCGGAAGCTTCGCGGCGGGAGTTGCCCGAATGAAGCGGCCGTCGCCATCAGCGGGCATCTGCGAGCGATCCTGGCTGCCGGCGACGACGAAGCCCAGTCGGCTCGGCAGTTGGAGCTGCGTACTCGGCCTCTGCGCCAGCAGTGGGAAGCCCGCGGGCCGGGGTTGATGCGAGCTCTGGCCGATTTCACTGAGCCCGACTTGCTGGTCGAACGAGCCGACGTGTTGGTCGTTAGCCCCGCGACGGGCGGCGACGGCCGAGCTCACGCGCTGTACAACTCGGTCCGTATCGAAGGTCTGTTGGCGAACGCCGATCCCCGATTGCCGGAAGTCGTGCGGCTCGGCTGGCTGCTCGCCCAACTGAATCTCGAACTGCCGATCTTCAGCGAACAGGTGGACCAACGCCGGCTGCCGCGGCTGGGCGAACTGGCGACGCTGCCGGCGATTCTCCGAGCGGCCGAGGAAGTCGAGCTGGCCCGGCTGGACGCCGCCACCGTGCAGTTAGCGCTGGACAGTTGGCACATCACGGCCCCGCCGCTTGCCGAGTTGCCCGCGCTGCTGCTGAGCTGGTGGTCAACCTATCAAGCCGGCCGCCCCCGCTGGGCCATCGCCCTCCGAGCCCTCGACCAAATGCTCACGGGCGGCTGATCCAAGCGTTCCGAAAACTCGGAACGGCCGAAACGGCGTCGAATCGTGCGTTCCGAAAACTCGGAATGGGCAAATCGACGTCGAATGATGCATTCCGAAAAGTCGGAACGGGCAAAACGACGCCGGATTGAGCATTCCGAAAAGTCGGAATGGTCAAAACGATGTCGAATCGGGTATTCCCAAAACTTGGAATGGCCAAAACGACGTCGGGTTAGGCGTTCTGAAAAGTCGGAATGGGTGGAACGGCGTCGAATTGTGCGTTCCGAAAAGTCGGAATGGGCGAGACGGCAATCGTCGTCCCGTGAAAGATGTGACTGTCGCGGAGACGCTACTTTCGCGGAGCGAAAGGCGACTTTGCCTGGCATGGCGCGAGTGCTAATCCTCGCTGCGAATGAACTTGGAAACTCTGGCCGAGCCAGTGGCGCCCTCACTTTTCGCATTGACAAAGCACTAGCTAATTTTGCGACTCGGGCGAGTAAGACGAGGCAACTTCGCATGCTTTCGCATTCGCAATAACTCCGACAACAACCGATCGCCCGAGAGATGCTTTTGGGATCGAGTGTTGAACTTCTCGGCAAGTTGTTGCAACGATCGAGGCGACTGGCTCAATTGATCCGCCGAGACATTGAATTCGCGGTAAGTCTCCGCCAGCACCTGGCGATCGTCATCGGAAATCGGCTCCATGCCGCGTCGTATTTGCCCTAACACCTCATCCAATCGGCTTAGCGGAAACGCTCGATAGCCTCGTAGCGCGTCAGGAAGTTGCATCGAAGCCGGACCGTTGCGCAAAACCAAAATCGGTTTATTCCAAGCGGCCGCGGCACCCAGTTCGACCATCGTCATTGCATCCGGCATTGAGTTTGGTGACACGATTACAATAAACGCGTGGCATTCGGCGATGGCGTCCCAAATTGCCTGACTAACCTCTTCATCTTCCCGAATGCTGGCGTCATGGAACGGCGTCAGGCCTGCCGCTTGCAGACGATTCGCAACGTCGGCGGCAAGCTCCTTATCATGCAAACCGTGAGAGATAAACACGTCGTAGATCAGAGTCGCGGTAGTCATTTATTTATTCACCCGGCGTGCTAATTCAGCGAGATATCGCTCGAAATCGTTGATGTGAAACGCCTTCTTTCCTTCGATTATATCGGGGATCGCATCGAACGAGACGTGGCAAAGTACGGGAACGATGCGATACTCCTTCCTTCGTCCCCAAGCCGCTCCTACTTCGAGCAAAACCCACGGCCGGTCGACGGATTCCGGCGTAAGCAAGACGACTAATTCGCGGGACACTTGTATTTCCGTCCGAATCGTTTCGGGAATGCTGTCGCCGCCGTTGATGTCCCGGTCATCACGAAACGACGTGGCGCCGGTCGCTTCGATCTTTTCGCAAATAACGGTTGCGATCCATTTGTCGGCGGTCGCATGGCTCACGAAGACTTGGTACGCCGGTCGCATCCGAGACTTCGGAAGAGAACCCGAAGTTGGCTTCGAGGTCTGGCCCTTCGATTTCTGTCGCTTCGCAGGCATTTGTTTATGAGACGGAATGTTTACCGTGGTTGACGAAGTGGGTGCTTGAGGTTTCACCGTTGTGCGAGGTCAGGAGCCCAGCGCACAGCGTATTGTGCGGGGCCCGTAGACCTGAGCACGGCGCGTGATAATCGTCGTCCCGTGAAATGATGTGACTTTCGCGGAGACGCTGCTTTCGCGGAGCGAAAGGCGACTTTGGAGCGAAAGGTGACTTTGCCTGGCATGGCGCGAGCTTGGCGTTATTTGCTGTGACGCTGCCACGATAGGCCGGGGCGGTCGACGCGGAATTGGACTAGCCGCGTGTGTTCCACTTCGGTCACGTAGGCGGTGCGGCCGTCGGGGCCGCCGAAGCAAATGTTGCTGGGGCGAGCGCCCAGCACGTCGATCTCGCGCAATACTTTGCCTTCCGGCGACACCTTCACCACCGTGCCTTTGCCGTACCGAGTGATGTAGAGATTGCCGTCCACGTCGCAACGCATCCCGTCGAATCCGTGGTCCGGGAACTCGGCGAACAACCGCTTGTCGTGAATCGTGCCGTCGTCGGCGATCGCGAAAGCCCACACTTTGCGCTGCATGCTCTCGTTCACATACAACGTCTTGCCGTCGGGGCTGACGTCGATTCCGTTCGTGGTTCCCATGTTCTCGGCCAGCCGATGCGTTTTGCCTTGGCGGTCGATCATCCACAACTGGCCCGTGCTGTCCTTCCAATTCGGATCGCTGGCGTACAACACACCGTCGGCCGTGATGGCCAGATCGTTTGGCTGGTTCATGCGATCGTCGTGAGCGAAGACTGTGACCTTCTTCGTCGCGGGATCGATTCGCAGCACATTGTGCCCGACGTAATCGGCCACATACATTTGGCCCGCGCGATCGAACCGAATCCCATTGCCAACGCTGTCGCCGGGCAGCGTGACGAACACCTCGCCGGCGCCTTGCGGGGAGACACGTCCGATCGTTTGCTGCCGCGCGAAGTTCACCGCGAACACATGGCCGGCCTTGTCGCACGCCGGCCCTTCGATCCCCGGCGTGAATTCGCCTGGCTTCGTCAACGGGCTGGCCACGAACAACGGCTCGCTGGCCTGTCCGACCGACAATCCGCTCAACAACAACGCGACGCTAACGACCGACGACATAGACACCTCCCGTGGAATGCAACTCACGATGTTTGATTCGCCCGACGGCGGGCTTACAGCAACTCTTTCAACACGCGGCACTCGCGGCCGTCGGTCAGCCGTTGCTTGCGGCCGTTGTATTCGAACTCCAGTCGCTCGTGCTCGATGCCGAACTGGTGCAGCACCGTGGCCTGAATGTCGTTCGGCGTGACTCGGTCGACCACCGCGCTGTGGCCGAACTCGTCCGTCTCGCCAAACGTCATTCCGCCTCGAATACCGCCGCCCGCCAGCCAGCAACTGAAGCCCTGACCATTGTGATCGCGGCCCGCCTTGGATTCATCCCCGTGGTTTTCGGTCACCGGCAGTCGGCCGATTTCGCCGCCCCAGTGAACCAGCGTTGTGTCGAGCAGCCCGCGTTGCTTCAAGTCCTGCACGAGCGCCGCGGCCGGTTGATCCGTGCGGCGGCAAACGGCACTCAGTCCGCCGCGAATGTCGCTGTGATTGTCCCACGGCTGGCCGCCCAAGAACAATTGCACGAACCGCACGCCCCGTTCGACCAGACGCCGAGCGATCAAGCACCGCGTGCCGTACTCGCGGGTTTCGTTCTGATCCAGCCCGTACATTCGCTGCGTGGCGGCCGATTCCTTCGAGACGTCCAGCGCTTCGGTCGCGGCGACTTGCATCCGAGCCGCCAGTTCGTAGCTGGCGATGCGAGCCTCCAAATCGGCTTCGCCCGCGTGCCGTTCCAGATGCCGTTCGTTGAGCGCGCGGAGCAAATCCAGATTGGCTCGCTGCACGTCGCCCGCCAGATGCGCCGGCGGCTGGAGGTTCAGAATCCGAGGCTCGGTCGGACGCAACACGGTGCCTTGGAACAACGGCGGCATCCAGCCCGACGACCAATTATTGACGCCGTCGACCGGATGTCCGCCTGGATCGGTCAGCACCATATAGGCCGGCAAATCCTGGCTCTCGCTGCCCAAGCCGTAGGTCAGCCACGATCCGAGCGTCGGCCGGCCGAGCACCGCCGGGATGCCGCCGTGCCAAAAACGAATTGAAACTTCGTGGCCGTTGAAGCCGGTGTGCATCGAGCGGATCACGCAGACGTCGTCGACGATGTTGGCCAGACTCGGCAACAGCTCGGAAACTTCCGTGCCGCATTGCCCGTGCTTGGCGAACTTGAAGGGCGTGCCGAGCAGCTTCTTCGACGCGCGATTCACGAAGCTGTATTGAATGTCGCCCGGATACTCTTCGCCGTTGCGTTTCGACAACTCGGGTTTCGGATCCAACAGATCGACATGCGACGGCCCGCCATGCATGAACATCGAAATCATGGCGGTCGCACGCGGCGCGAAATGCGGTGGCTTGGGCGTCATGTCGAACGACGCGGGCGTCGTGTTGGTGCTCGCCGGTTTGGCGACCGCGCCCTCTTGTTGCAACAGCCAAGCTAACGCCAACCCGCCAACGCCCAGGGCATTATGACTCAGAAATTCGCGACGCGTGGAAAATGCTCGGAACATAGTTGGTTGCCTTCGATGGCGAGGATGATTTACTTCGGAGGGGCCGGCGGATTGAACAACTCACCCAGCGGCAATGAAAAGCCGGGCAGCACTTCGCCGCCGGTGAGCTGATCGTTTTCGCTCAGCACAACTGGCGACGCGGTTTCCGCGTCGGGCGAAGATGCGTCGGACGGAGATGCGTGGAAGACATGAACTTGTCGTGCATTAGGGTACACGTACCAAATCAATCGCACGCCCGCCGCCAGATATTCACGCCGCTTGTTCTCCATCTCGCGCGGCGTGTTGCCATGACTGATAATTTCGGCGACCAAGTCCGGCACGATCGAAGAGATTGCGTCGCGCGGCACCTCGCCATTCGGCAGCCGCTGCCAACTGACGAACGAAACGTCGGGAATGCGGATTTCGTCCGGCGCGATACGAAACAGTCCGTCGGGACCGTACACAATTCCCAGTCGGTCGCGGCGGATGAAATCGTTAAGCGCCCAAATCAACACGCCGGCAATGTACGACTCGAACGCGCCCATCGTCTTCTCCAGCAACATGCCGTCGTGCAGCTCGAACAAACGTTGCTCGCCTGCCAGTATCTCAACGGCGTCCTGCTCGACCGCATTTCCTGGGAGCGGCGACATGCGTAGACGAGCCAGCGGCAACGGGCCGAAGCGGTCCACAACTTGGGTCGCTGTCCACGACGTTTGACCAGCGGTCGACTGGTGGGCGATAATCACGCGCTTGCCTCCGGCGACGTCCCAGGCGGCGGGCTGGGCATTGCGAACAACCGAGCCAGCGGCAATGAAAAGCCGGGCAGCACTTCGCCGCCGGTCAGCGTCTGGTCCTCGCGCAGCACGGACGGTTCGGCATCGTTCCCGTCGTTTTCACCCGCGACGAACACGTGGACTTCGCGTTGCTTGGGATACACGTACCACACCAAGCGAACGCCTGCCTCGAAATACTGTTGCCGCTTGAACTGCATCTCACGAGCGGTGTTGCCGCGACTGACGATCTCGATGGCTAAATCCGGCACGACGGATGAGATTGCGTCCCGCGGCACTTCACCGTTCGGCAGCCGTGGCCAACTGATGAACGAAACATCGGGGATCCGAATTTCTTCCGGTGCGAGCCGCACCAGTCCCGCCTCGCCGGCGAGGATGCCGAGCTGGTGGCGGGCCACGAAGTCTCCCAACAAACGAATCAAAGTCGCCGCCAATACGGATTCGTAATATCCCATGACTTTCTCGATCAGTACGCCGTGATGCAATTCGAACAAGCGGTCTTCGTGGTCGAGCAGATCGAGCACATCTTGCTCGACCGCCCCGCCTGGCGACGGCATCGTTCGCAACCGCTTGAGCGGCAGTGGGCCGTAACATGCCGCCAAGTCATCGGCGGTCCACTCATGGTCGGCGGAATGTGTGGCGGAGATCATGGCGTTGTCGGGACTTTCAATCGAATCAATCGACATACAAAAACTCGTTCGAGGCCAACAGCATTTGGCACAAGTGCGCCATCGCTTGCCATTGTACATCGGCCTGCTTCACCTGGTTCGGAGCGGCTGAGAGCCGATGCGATTGAACCGTGACGAATTCGATGGCCGTTTGCATTTCCTCGGTGGTGATCGGCCGGTGATAAGCCAACTGCCAAGCCAGCGCGATCTGCGGCGGCAATGGCGGAGGAGTCGATAAAGCTTGTGGACCTTGAAAGCCACCGGCTGATTCCCAAACGCTCGGCGTGCCTCCCGCTGGACTTTCTAACGACAGCTTCACGGTCCAATGAAATGAGTCCGACGTGACGCTGTCGCGACAGTCGATTACAAAGTCAACCGTCTGATCGGCTTCGACATCGAACGTGGCCACCGCCGTGGCCGCCGAACCGTGGTGCACGAGCCACTCGCCTCGCACGACATCGCCACCCACGACCACTCGCCCACGCACGCCATCGCCACTTTCCGACGGATGCGACAACTGGCCTTCGATCGTCAGCCGTCCAGCCGCCGGCGCGATCCAGCGGCGGATTGGCGAATGAGCGGCGTCGCCCGGATGTCCGCCGTTGGCGTTGATCGTGACCCAACCCAAACTCGGGTCCGGCAAAGCCGCGCTGCCTTGCCAAGCTGACCCGGTAAAGTGCGGCAGCGGTGTGAACGCCGTCAACCGCTGTTCGGATTCCGAGAACTCGCCATAGCCGTAATGCCAAGCCGGTTGCGAGTGTCCCACTTCGTTGGCAAAGTTCCAATCGCTCTTGTCCGCCGGAGCGGGCGGAAGCGGCGTTTCGCTCGCGGCGGCATCGGTCCGCACGCGGCCAGCAAATTTCGCCGCTTGATCCGCCAGTAGTTGGCTGTTCATCATCAGCAACGACTGCGTCGCCACGGTCGAGTTGCGACGGCGATCACAGTTCGTCTCCATCACGGGCGCGTCGAACGACGTCAGCATCGCGTGCGGTTGGCTTCGCCGAACCTGCAAGTAAAGGCTTCGTCGCCGCGGCTCGCCCTCTTCCACAATCTGTCCCGTATCGTCCGGCTTCATCGCCACCGGAGGACCGAACATCGAATCGTCCAGAGAACCAGCCGCGGCCAACACGCGATCGCGAATCGCCTCGGCGTCCAATCGCACGATCGGTTTCCGCCAGTACAGCAAATTGGCTCCGTCCACGGCCGCCTTCTCAGTATCGAAAGCCGACGACTGTCGATAGACCGTCGACAACATGATACGGCGATGCAGCCGCTTCAAACTCCAACCGTCCGCCATGAACTCCGTGGCCAGCCAATCGAGTAGCTCAGGATGCGTCGGCCGTTCGCCCAACACCCCAAAGTCCGCTGGCGTTCCGACCAGCCCGCGCCCGAAATGATGCATCCAGACGCGGTTCACCAGCACCCGCGCCAACAGCGGATGATTGCCATCGACCAGATGCCGAGCGAAGGCCAAACGCCGGCCGGTGGTCGGCAGCGACTCGTCGTTCGCGGCGGTCGTGAATCGCTCGCCGGGCGGCGCGGCAATCGTCAAGTCGCCAGGCTCGACCGCGTCCAGCGGCTGATTAAACTCGCCGCGATAAAACAGATGCGTCACCGGCGCGTGCCCCGGCGGCTCGGCCAACGCCCGCACGAACTCCTCAATCGGTTTCTTCGCCCGCTCGGCTGCGATCCGTTCGTCGTACTTCTTCAAATCGTCGGCAGCCGCTTGGTTGTACTGATACAACACCCCCGGCGAGATGTTGACGCTCGGGTGCTCCTTCAACAACTGCTTCTGCTCGTCCGTTCGCTCGGCGTCCGGCGTCTTGTAAGCCGCTCGCAATTTCTCGCGCAGCGTCTCGTCGAACTTGGCCAATTCCTGCTCCAAGGCAGCCGCCAAATACTCGGTCTGCTTGGCGTTCTTCTCTTCCGCGATTTTGCCGGCGGCAGCTTCCGCTTCGGCCGCCGCCGCGCGATCCGCGTCGGTGTACAGCGAAACCAAACGCTGCTGAGGCGGCTTCCACGCCTTCCAATCCAACGCCGGCGCGAACACGGACCGCAATCGGTAATAATCGGTCTGGGGAATCGGATCGTAGCGGTGGTCGTGGCACTGGGCACAACCGACCGACAAACCCATCAGCGAAGTGGACACAATTTTGATCGTGTCGGCGATCGTCTGATTCCGAGCCGCTTCGTCGTTCGCTCCGCTGCCCGTGCCATCGGCCGCCATGCGGAGAAAACCGGTGGCCGTGAGCATGTCGATCTGTTCGGCCGACAGATTCGTGTGAGGCGGCGGCACCAGCTCGTCGCCGGCCAACTGCCAAACGATGAACTGATCGACGGGCATGTCGGCATTCAAAGCTCGCACGACCCAATCGCGATACTTGTACGCCCACGGTCGCACGGCATCGTTGTTCGTATAGCCTTCGCTGTCGGCGTAACCGGCGGCGTCCAGCCAATGCCTTCCCCAGCGTTCGCCATAGTGAGGCGATTCAAGCAGCCGTTCGACCAGCCGCTCGTAAGCGTTCGCCGACTCGTCGGCCAAGAACGCGGCCACTTCGTCTCGCGTCGGCGGCAACCCCGTCAGGTCAAAGTAAGCTCGACGCAGTAACGTCAGTCGCTCGGCGTCGGCCGACAAGCTTAGTCCGCGCTGCTCCAATCGCGCGGCAATGAATGAGTCAATCGGCGTGCGAACCGCGCCGTCTTTCACGTCGGGAACCGCTGGGCGAGCGATCGGCTGAAACGACCAAAACTCGCGTTCCTCCGGCGTGATGCCAATGCCCGGATCGAGCTTCTCCGGTTCGGGTCGCGACGTCTTCGCGCCTTGTTCGATCCAAAGACGAATCGTCGACAACTCGGCCGCCGACATCTTCTTCTCGCCCGGCGGCATCTCGCCCGATTCAACGCGTTCAATCAGCAAACTGCCCGCTGGCTGACCCGCGACAATCGCCGCTCCCGAATCGCCGCCGGACAGCATGAAGCGAGCCAACCGCAAGTCGAGCCCGCCTTTCGGCTCGGCCTCGGCCCCGTGGCAATCCAAACAATGGGCTTTCAAGATCGGCCGAATGTCTCGTTCAAAGGTTAACGGCTCGGCCGGCTCGTTGGCGGAAAGCCTGGTCGCGGCGGAAAGCGTCGACAACCACACCACGATAGACAGGCAACGGCGCGATAAAGCTAAAATGCGCATGGAAAAGACCGGCAGGAATAAGGAGGCGGGAGGCCGCTACCTGTGCAGCGGCCGAATCGGCGGACCGAACGTCATTGTTTGCCGGCTGCCAAGTTAATGCAAGCCGAACTCTGTCCGCTCCGAATGCCGATCGCCTCCTGAAAGACGCGCCGGTCGTTGGCGTTGATGTCGCTCTAGCTCGGGGTCGACTATTCGCTGTCGCGCGGCGGTCGCTCGCCACGAGGCCGGTCGCCTTCCGGACGTTCGCCACGCGGACGTTCGCCGCGCGCGCCCTCGGCGGGGCCGCGCTGACGAAAACGCTCGATCATCTGACGAGCTTCGTCGCGGCTCACGGCGTCGTCGCCGTCGCGGTCGGCGAACTCCAGCATTCGCAAACGCTCCTCGGGCAGTTCGTCCTTGCTCACCTTGCCGTCGCCGTTCTTGTCCTGGCTCATGAACCGCTCCAGAAACGCTTCGGCATCCCCGCCGCGCGGATTCGGTCGCTCGCCATCCGGACGAGGCCGATCTCCTTCCGGCCGCGGGCCATCGGGCCGTCGACCGTCTGGACCGCGCCCTTCCGGCGGACCGAATCCATCGCGAGGCGGCATCGGCCGAATTTCTTCGGGAGTCAGCTTTCCGTCGCCGTTGCGGTCCAGCGTTTTCAGCGTCGTCGCAGCGTTCGCGATTTCGTCGGCCGAAATCTCGCCGTCGCGATCGGTGTCCAAAGCCGCCACCAACGGCGGCACGGGCGGGCGGAAGTCGTCGTCGCGGCGCGGCGGACGATCACCACCGTCGCGCGGCCCGCGACCCGGCGGCGGACCTTCGGGCGGCTGAGCCACGACGTAACCAGCGGCAAACATCGCGACGACCAACAATCCACGGAACAAGTTCAGTTTCATCGGAAATCTCCAGAATTGGCCTTGGGGGCGGACGAATCGGACGATCAAACAACCAGATATTAGAAAACGCAAACGGCCCGTCGCTGTCTACCGCAATCCGCGATTTTCGCGGTGCAAGCGCTCGGAGCCTTGGAAAAACACGGGCGGCCGAAGTGCGTCTACGGAAAACGCGAAACGATAAAACTTGCAAAACAATGGGAAACAAGATTCAATAGACGCGGCTGAGCTTTTCGCAAGCGAACTCTCGCTCGCGGACACGCCGTCTTTTCATCCATCTTTTGCAGCGTTTAAGGAGTCTCGTTGAATGCTTAGTTCGCGTATTTCGTCTTTCCGAGTGGTCGCAATGGCGCTCGTGGGCATCGCGGTCTGCGTCGCCGGCTGTGGGCCGGACTTAGGCGGCCGAGTGCCGATCTCTGGCCAAGTCACGCTGGGCGGTCAGCCGCTCAACGACGGCACCATCGAATTCGTGGCCAGTGACGGCAGCAGCCAAACCGGCACGGTCATTTCAAACGGAAGCTTCAGCCTGCCGGAAGAGAAAGGATTGCCGCCGGGCAGCTACATCGTGCGGATCAGTTCCTTCGAAGCCGGCGCCGCCCGGAAGAAGCCGCGCTGAGCGATTCGTCAGCCATCCCAGAACCCAAGGAGCTGATTCCGGCTGAGTACAACGTCGAGAGCAATCTTACGGCCGAAGTTACGGCCGACGGCGACAACAGCTTTCAGTTTGACATTCCGTAACCATCTTCGTTCGTCCGCATTTGCCGTGGCGAATCCATGTCTCGACTAGTCTCATTTACAGTTCTCTTTCCTGCGAGGTGATTTATGAAGAAGCAACGTGTTGGATTCACACTGGTAGAGTTACTAGTGGTGATTGCCATTATTGGCGTCTTGGTAGCCATGTTGCTGCCAGCGGTTCAGGCGGCTCGCGAAGCGGCTCGACGCTCTCAATGCGCGAACAATATGAAGCAGATCGCGCTGGCCAACCATAATTATCACGACACTTACAAGCTATTGCCGATCGGCGCATATGGCTGTTGCTGGGGAACTTGGCAAATCGCCATCCAGCCGTTTATGGAACAGCGGGCGCTATATGATAAGTACGATCACAATCAAAAGTTCGTGTCGAACAATCATCGCTATTCCGGCTCGTTGAATGTCCCCGTTACACGGACTCGTTTGGAGGCTCACACTTGTCCCAGCGACCAACCGAACGCTCCGATCAGCAGCATCACCAGCCATAACTACGCCGCGAACTTCGGCAACACGGGTTATGGTCAGCAGGCGACGCTGAACGGTGTAAGGTTTGGCTACGCTCCGTTTGCCAATACGCCGAATAACACCACCGTTCGCCAGTATGGGTTCCGAGACATCATCGATGGCCTGAGCGGCACGATGCTGGTCGGTGAAGTTTTGCAAGGTCGCGGGTCGGATCTCCGTGGCTTTACTTGGTGGAGCGACGCGTCTCAATTCACGTCGTATCTAGCGCCTAACAGCGCGCTGCCCGACCGCATTTACACCGCTGGCTATTGCAATAACCTTCCGCAACTGAATCTGCCATGCGCGGTTTCGGGTGGCTCGACACCCACCATGTTCGCTTCGCGCAGCCGGCACCCAGGCGGCGTTCAAGTTGCCTTGTGTGATGGCTCGGTCCGTTTCATCGCGGAAACGATCAACCTGAATGTATGGCGAGGCATTAGCACCGCGCAAGGCGTTGAGGCCGTGCAAGTTCCGTAGTTCGAAGGTGCGAGCCTAAATCTGTTAGCGATAGAAATATCGAAAGCGGTGGGAGCCACGATGCTCGTGGTTCCCACCGCTATTCTTTGCGCCGCAGTTCTGAGGAGCTGAACTAACGGAGCAGCCCGCCACCCAGTTCGGTAAAGACTTCATCGGCGGCCTGAGCGAACTCGTTCGCCGGTATTGCCGCAACGACGCGCGTCGGACGACCTTGTCGCTGGCCCTGCTGGCCACCGGGCTGATTGTTCTGACCGCCTTGTCCAGCGTTGCCCCCTTGCCCGCCGCCATTTGGGCCGGCGTTCAGACCGCCATTAGGACCACCGTTTGGCCCGTTCGCGGGCGGATTTGCGGGCGGTTGATTGTTGCCCGTGGGCGGAGCCGGCGGCTGATTGAACGGCGGTTCAGCTTGCGGCGGCAAAGGCAACGGTTGCTGGCCACCCGGTCCATTAGGATTCTGGCCACCCGGTCCGCCTGGCCGATGCGGCGGTTGGGCATCGGGCGAGAAAAACACGTTCGGCTGGATTCCCTCGATGCCCGTGTTTCGCTCGATCACATCCGACAACCGCGTGTGTTCGAGCTGGTTCAACCGTTCGCCGGCGAACACATTCTGATACCAGTAGCGATCGCCAGCTCGCAGCCGCTGGAACTGGTCGGTCAGCACCGTGCTAATGAGTTCGCCGACCGCCGCTCCCGGCAAATGATCCTCGGCCAAAGCCCCAACCCAGGCATCGATGTTGTTGACATCGCCTTGATAGGCTTCGGCCAATTGAGCCTGCAACTCGGGATCGGACGTGATATCCGAGAACGACTCGACCGGCTCCAAGCCCATGTCGACTCGCACTTGGTTGTAGTCCGCCAATCCGTGATCGCGACCGCGCTGAATATTCAACGCCGCCAAATCCAGCCCGCCGGCGCCTGGAGGCCCAAACAGAAAGCTTCGCAAGTCCTCGACCACGTGCGGGTCAATCTCTTGCGAAAGCTGCGTCGCCAAACCGCGAATGATCGGGTCGATGCCGTTGTCCAACACCGGACCGGTGTTGAAGAACGCGTCGCGCAGAGCCAACTCGCCTCCTTCAATCAGCTCGCCATCCTCGCCCAGCAGTTCGTACTTATCCGAAACCATGCTATGGCCAAAGCGATAGATGGCCGTGGCGAACACGTTCGAGATTCCAGGATTCACGCTGGGGTCGTATCCGCGATACGGCCCCAGCGCGTTCCGCCCCAGGAGAGCCGGCAAAAACTCGTTGTACGTGATCGCTTGCATCTCGGCGACCACGACCGACCGAGCCCGTTGATAAATCTGCTCGTCCGAGAGATCCGGGTTCCGCTCGGCGATCTCGTCCGCCAGCCGATTGTGCTCGCGGACGAACAGCGTATGCAGCGAAATCAAGCCGATCTGCTCGTTGGCTCGAATGTCGCCAGCTTGAAAGAACGGCCCGACCGAGCCGTCCGGGTTCTCGGCAAACGGCAGCAAGTCACCGTCGCTCGTCTTCAGCTTGCCGCCCTCGAACGTCCGCAACAACTCGGCCGTGTCGGCGTCCGAGCCATACACGTTCGAGCCGTCGATGAACGCCGTGATCGAATTCACCTGCTGTCGCGGATTGTCCGTCGAGTCGCCGGTTGTCGAATCGAAGTTTGACCGCGTCAGCGGAATCGTCTGCTCGCCAGAACCAGTCGGATCGAACGAAGAATCACCGGCTGGAACCCCGATCGGAAACGACTCTTCGGGATCGGCCGACAAAGTCAAGTCGATATCGTGATCCAGAAACTGTCCCCATTGCCAAGTGAGCGCCGACAGCCCCCGCGCGTTCTCTTCGGCGCCATCCTGGACGGACACAATATTACTGATCTCCCGCGCGCTCAGCCGATCCGCGCCCGCCGGTTCGGAGATCCCGTCCGCATACTCGGGCGTGGTGATCCGCAGATAGGCGCTGTCGGTCGAGCCCCATTCGGGATTCTCTGGATTGTTGTCCGTGCCGTCGACCGACCGCGGTTCGCCTTGCACTGGCGGACGTGGATCGGGCCGACCGCGATTCAGCCGATTGATGACCATCATCACATCGATCGGGCTTACATCCCCATCATTGTTCACGTCCAGAAACGCACGTCGTCCGCCGGCTGCCGTCGCGTTCTCGCCAGCCGGGCGCCCGGAGTTCAGTTGGTTAATCGTCAGCAGCGCGTCGATCGCGGAAATCTCACCGTCGTCGTTCACGTCTTCGGGCTGAGCCACGTTGTGCATCATGCCGTGCATCACGCCAGCCGCCATCACGCGGCGATCCTCCAAGCTTTCCAGCTTCAAGCGGCGATGCGGTTTTCGACGCGGCTTCGAGCGAGCCGAACCAGTTCGGCGATCCGAGCGACTGGAGCGTTGCGGGCGCGCACTGCGAGCGGTGCGTTTCATGATGAGCCTCCCTTGTTCCTGGTGGATGAGTGTCGAGCCCGCTTCGCGCGGGTTCGTTGCCGCGTGCGGACCGATCGTTCCGGAGATGAGTCATGCGGCTATCAAGGGAAACGCACTCGCCAGGCGGCTTTCTACACCGGTCGTCCAAAAAAGTTCCGCAAGGCCGGGCAGGTTTTTTTCAGCTTTTGACCGTCGTCTCGACATTCGGTGACGACCTGCCAGCGATGCTCGCGCGGCCCGTTCATTCGCACAGCGCCGCTTCGCACCGACGATCGTGGAAGGACGATTCGGCGAATGGCCGCAACTCGTTGACACCTCCACGCCACCCTACCTAGAATCGGCTCTTTTCCGTCGAGACGCCTCGACGTGGCAGGGCGACGCCCGAATTACTCCGGAGCATGGCATTGGAAAAGGCGATTCAGAAAGCCGACACGCTGATCGAAGCGATGGGCTGGATTCGACGCTTTCGCGACAAGATCACGGTCATCAAGCTCGGCGGTAGCGTGATGGAGAATCCCGACGCGCTGCGCCACGTGCTGCTGGATATCGTCTTTATGGAAACGGTCGGCATGCGGCCCGTGATCGTTCATGGAGGCGGCGCCGCGATCAGCCGCGCGATGGACGAAGCCAAAATCGAGCCGCGGTTCATTCAAGGTCGCCGATACACCGACGCCGCCACGCTGGAAATCGTCGAGCGGGTCTTGGCCACCGAAATCAATGAAAGTATCGCGGCCGAGATCGAGAAACTCGGCGGTCGAGCGATGAACCTCAATTTCCGTTCGACGAACGTCCTTCACGGCGAACGCATCACCTTGCAAGGAAGCGATGGCCAACCAGTCGACCTGGGCTATGTCGGGCGAGTCACGAAAGTTGATCGGGCAGTGATCGACAATCTCTGCTACGCCGGTCAAGTCCCCGTGATTCCGTCGATGTGCATCGAGGCCGGTTCGTCGCCGCCACAGAAGCTGAACGTTAACGCCGACACGGCCGCCACGACGGTGGCCCAAGCGCTGGGCGCGGAAAAGTTGGTCTATCTGAGCGACGTGAACGGCGTGCGCCGAGATAAGAACGACCCGGACTCGATCATTCATTCATTGACGGCCGATGAAGCCCGAGCGCTGATCGCTGACGGCACGATCGAGTCGGGGATGATTCCCAAAGTCGAAGCGTGCCTGGAAACGCTGGATCGCGGAGTGCGTAAGGTTCACATCATCGACGGCCGGCTGCGGCATTCGTTGTTGCTGGAAATCTATACGACCAGCGGCGTCGGTACCGAGATCATCCAAACCGCTCCGTAGCCGCGAACCTTCTTGGCCGCTGGCGGTCATTCACCTTTCGATTCCCGTTGACGAATTGTTGTTGCCAAATTCACCCATCTTCCGTTGTGACGCGAATGCTAAGCTCCACCGACACCGTTGAACTGTTCCAAAAGTATGTGATTCCCAACTACACGCGATACCCGGTGAATCTGGTGCGTGGCGAAGGTTCGCATGTGTGGGATAGCGAGGACAATCGGTATTTGGACTTGTTTCCGGGCTGGGGTTGCAATCTGCTGGGACATTGTCCGCCGGCGGTGGTCAAAGCCGTGCAAGAACAAGTCGCCACGCTGATCCATGTTCCCAATACTTGGCATATGGATGTTCAGGGACATTGGGCCCAGATGTTAAGCGAACGGAGCTTCGGCGGCCAAGCTTTCTTCTGCAATAGCGGGGCGGAAGCCAACGAAGCGGCGATCAAGCTCGCTCGGCTGCACACACCGAAATCGAAATATAAGATCATCACATTTCAGGGCGGCTTTCATGGTCGCACGATGGGCGCGGTTACGGCCACGGCGCAACCGAAATATCACGATGGCATCGAGCCGCTTGTGGCGGGATTTACCTACGCCCCGTTTGGTGATTTGAACGCCGTACGAGAACGGATCGACGATGACACCTGCGCCATCATGATCGAGCCGATTCAGGGTGAAGGCGGCGTACGCATTCCCCCCGAAGGCTTTCTGCAAGGGCTCCGCGAACTATGCAACGAGCATGAACTGCTCTTGATTTTCGATGAAGTGCAAACCGGTTGTGGACGAACCGGCGATTGGTTCGCCTACCAACACTTCGGTGTCGAGCCCGATATTATGACGCTGGCCAAAGCGCTTTGCGGCGGAATTGCCGGCGGGGCACTAATGGCTCGCGCCGAAATCGCGCCTAGCTTACGGCCCGGCATGCATGCGGCGACGTTCGGCGGCAATCCAATCGCCGCCCGTGCGGGCATCGCGACATTGGAAACGATGGAGCAGGAAGGATTGTTGCAACGCGCTCAGCAACTAGGCGAACTATTTCATCGTCGCTTCACGGAATTGCAACAAGAGTGTGATATCATCGCCGAGGTCCGGGCGGTCGGCGTAATGGTAGGAATCGAATTGACCGTGGAAGGCGCTCCGGTCGTGAAAGAATGCCTCGAACGACGATTGCTGATTAACTGCACGCAAGGCAATGTTATCCGCCTGTTGCCAGCGATGAACCTCACGGAGGAATTGGCCGAGGAAGGATGCGATTTACTCGCGGCAGTCTTGAAGGAAGTTGCTTCGTAATCAAAATAAGTTCCACAACGGCCAACACCCCGGTTGATGAACAGCCGGAGTGTTGGCTTTTCCCATTTAATGACATCGCGCCATCCGGCAGGAAGCCCGACGGCGACGGGGAGAATGAGATGGCGACCAAGCATGTTGTCACGCTGTTCGATCTTACCGCGGAACAAATCGAACGAGTCTTCGAAGTCTCGGCTGAACTGAAACGAAAGCTGCAAGCCGGAGTGCGCGAGTCGCTGTTGCCCGGACGAGTTCTCGCATTGATCTTTGAGAAGCCGTCGCTAAGAACGCGCGTTAGCTTTGAAACCGCAATCACACACTTGGGCGGCGGCAGTCTGTTTTTGGGCGATGATGTGGGCTGGGGAAAACGCGAGCCGACGAAGGACTTCGGTCGGGTTTTAAGCGAGTACGTCGACGCGGTTGTCGTGCGATCGAAATCGCACTCCAGCATCGAAGATTTGGCCAGCCATTGTTCGTGCAGCGTCATCAACGGGTTGAGCGACTTGGCCCATCCCTGCCAAGCCTTGGCCGATCTCTTCACCATGCGCGAGCGACGTGGCAACTTGTCGAAGCAGAAGTTGGCTTATATCGGCGACGCGAACAATGTGGCCCGCAGCTTGGCCATCGCTTGCGGGAAAATGGATGTGGAGTTGGCGGTGGCGGCGCCGCCCGAACATCGTTTCGACAAACCATTTCTGGAACGACTCAGCCGCGAATGCCCTCAACTCAAGTTGACCGAAACGGCCGATCCGATCGCCGCGGTCAACAACGCCACGGCCATTTACACGGACGTGTGGGTCAGTATGGGGCAAGAGGCAGAAAGCGCCGCTCGTCTGAAAACGCTCGCGCCCTATCAGGTAAATGAGGAGTTGATGAAGCACGCCCCATCCGACGCGATCGTGCTGCATTGCCTTCCGGCTCGTCGCGACGAGGAAATCACTGACGGCGTCTTTGAATGTGCCCAAAGCGCGATCATTCAACAGGCCGGTAATCGGATGCACGTTCAAAAAGGACTGATCGCCTGCCTGTTAGGCGCTTTTTCCTGGTGAGCGATATCGACTAAGCGTGCCCAACGATCTCATACTTTTTCTCACAACAAGGAATCGGAAGCATGTCGCGAGCGGCAGACGAACTTCGCGCCGTCCAAATCACACGGAACTACACCAAGTCGTCGCCGGGCAGTGTGTTATATCAATCGGGCGGGACGATCGTGTTGTGTACGGCCAGTGTCGCGAATGAGGTTCCACCGTGGCTGGTTGGCAAGGGGAAGGGCTGGATTACCGCCGAATATAACATGCTGCCGCATAGCACCAGTCCGCGAAAACGCCGCGAACGCGAAGGAAAAGTCGATGGTCGCACGACGGAAATTCAGCGGTTAATTGGCCGCAGTCTGCGAGCGATTATTGATCTCAAACGGCTCGGCGAGCGTATGGTCACGGTCGACTGCGATGTCTTGCAGGCGGACGGAGGCACCCGCACGGCCAGCATCACCGGCGCGTTCTTGGCGCTTGTCGATGCGTTGAACTCCGTGCGGGAAGCCTTGCCCGATCCGGCCAGTTATCCTCTCAGCGATAGCGTGGCTGCTGTAAGTGTTGGCTTAGTCGACGGCCGCGCGACTCTGGACTTGGACTACGAACAAGATTTCGCCGCCACGGTCGACATGAATGTGGTCATGACGGGACAAGGCCGGTTTGTGGAAATACAAGGGACAGGCGAAGAGGCCACGTTCGATGACGTCGAATTAGGGCAGCTTCTCTCGCTCGCTCGCCAAGGCATTCGTCAACTCACGGACTTGCAAAAAGCGACATTGAGTGAAGGCTGGCCTTTCGATCGTTAGCTCACCGCCTCACGGCTTTCGTGGAAACGGCAGATGATCTCCCAAGCCTCTTGCGCGGTTTCCGCATAGTCGATCAGGTCCAAGTGTTCGTCGGCGATGACGCCTTCGTCAGCTAAGAATTGGAAGTCGATCACGCGATCCCAGTATTCTCGTCCAAAGAGGATTATGGGAATCTCTTGCATGCGTTGAGTCTGCCGTAGCGTCAGGGCGTCAAACAATTCGTCCAACGTACCGAACCCACCAGGGAATACAACCAATGCTTTCGCACGCATGAGAAAATGCATTTTGCGGAGCGCGAAATAATGAAACTGAAAACAGAGCTCCGGCGAGATATAAGGGTTCGGTCGCTGTTCGGCCGGCAGGGTTATATTTAGCCCAATGGACTTGGCCCCGGCGTCAAACGCCCCTCGATTCGCCGCTTCCATGACACCGGGTCCACCGCCCGTGATCACAACGTAGTCGCAATCCCCGTTCACTTGACAAGCCGAAGATACGATCCGGCCGAATTCGCGGGCTTGGTCATAATACTTAGCTTTGGCACGGATTCTCTCAGCCCGAGCAACATCTCGCGTGCGAGCTTGGTCGTCGGGAGCCAATTCCAATCGCGTGTCGGCTTCCGACTTGCGGCGGTCGGCTTCCTCCTGATCCACAATTTGTGTTCCGCCAAAGACGACGACCGTGGAACGAATCCCATTTTCCTGAAACGCCATCTCGGGCTTGAGCAGTTCTAATTGAAGCCGCACGGGCCGTAATTCTTCGCGGTGTAAGAAATCCGTGTCATATGCCGCGATGCGATAACTGGGCGATTGCAAAATCGCTTGCAGGTTCTCATCGTGAGTCGCCTGTTGGTGAGGAGTGCCGCTGTTTCGTCTCTTTGAATCCGACTCGTCAGCCATAATTTGTTTCTCCCGTTGTTGCCAAGCTTCCACGCGACGATCGCATGCCGCGGTTAATACACTCGCCACCGCGACAGCGCCGGCCGCGGCCAAAATCGACAATGGATCGACCAACCATTGCGCCGGTAAATTTCCCACCAACTCGCTATAGAAGGCGATGCAGGCGAACAGTCCGATTGCCAAGGTTGCGTTCCACGGCCAGCGCCCCGAACGGCGATCACACAGGCGGAAGACGGCGGACAGTAGATCGACCGCGGCAGCCAACGCAGCAAAAACCGTGACCAATGACCACCCGACGATCGCGCCGAACAACATCAGTTCAAGTTCGGGAGTCGAACGGCGAACGCTGACGCCCCAGAAACGCAGTCGAGCGACACATCCCAGCACCGCGCCCGCGCCGGCGCCGGCCAATCCATTAAGCCATAGCGGTATGCCACTCACCGCTTGCGGCGGCAATCCTGGAAGCCACGGCGACGCGAGCACAACTAAGACGACGGCATAAATCAGCAACCGCTTGCGCATACGTAAGCCATCGTATTCAATCAAGGCGGCACAAATTAATGTGCAAATGGCCCACATTTGACAGGCGTAGACGCCGAACAACGTCATCGGTACGAAACGTGGACTCGTCATTGGCAACAACAAATTCGCGCCGCCCGTAAACAACTCGCGGACGGCCACGGCAAAGAAGATGGCGGACACCATCGCCTCGACGATCGGATACCGGGCCGCAATGGGCAGATCGCAATTACGACAGCGCCCGCGTAGATTGAGCCAACTGAGCACCGGAACATTGTCATACCAACGAATGGCATATCCACAGCGGGGACAACGCGACCCTGGATGCACGACGCTTTTACCCAGCGGCGAGCGGTAGATCACGACGTTCATAAAACTGCCGATGCCACCCCCCACGGTCGTGAACCAAGCCGCAGCGAACCACATCAGCGGTCCTGTGATGTCGATATAGACAACTTCGCCGAATAGCGCCCCCAGCATCTCCGCCATTCCTCTACTTTATGCCTGATGCCAGTTGCTTATCATGTGATGGAAACCACAGTCCGATGCCCGTGGGGCCTAAGAACCCCTGTCATAAGTATTTGGACAAAGGTCCGCCGCGAGCAGCCAAAGCGTCTACCCGGCGAGTCACGTCCGCATCTTCGACCAACGGCGGCGCATGGTGTGGTTTGATCCGGGCGTCGATCACCAGCGAACCGCGACAGCCCCAATGTTTTTCCTGAACGAACGATTCGATACCTTCAATGTCGGCTGCCGGATTGCTGCGCGTAAACACAACCCACAGGAAGTTGTTTTCTGATCGCGCCGCAAAATCGCTGTCATCCACAAGTACAACCAGCGGGAATCGATTGATCGGATCATTCGCGTTAAAACGCCCACAAAACTTCATCAACGATTCATCGGCGGCGCGCGTTTCGACGGTTCCCGCGTACCGCGGAGCCGTCACGGCCAATACGCCTGGCCAGACGACCCGTGGTTCGGAAAAACCGTCCGGCAACCAGGCTGTCTCACATAGTTCCGCCGGCAAAGCTCTAGGAAGGTCGCGGCGCACGGGCCCAGTCGCGGCCACGACTAATTTAGAACCTTCGTTAAAACCGGAACCAGAATAATCCAGCGTATCGATCGTTGTGCGAGTCTGAAAATGAAGATCGCGCCGCCAGTCCACGCGGGCCAACACATGCTGAAAGAATTGCGGGATGTCGTGCAAGTTCAAATGTGGATCGTCGTCGCCGCTGGCAATCCAAAGGTACTTGGCCAGCGACATCTGACCTTGCCCGAGAATCGCATTGGCTTGCGTCAATAGTTCCTGAGGCTTATCGGGCCGACGGTAGGGCGTATATCGTTCGCTGCCAATGGCCAATAACAGGGGATGGACCCCGGCTGCATCGACTGCATGGACAGCCCGAACACCAGGTATCACCGTCGGAATGATGGGGCCTGTCAATTCGTGAATCAATTCGCCGAAGACAGTATCTTCCTGAGGCGGTCTGCCTACGACTGTGAAAGGCCAAATCGCGTCGGTCCGGTGATAAACCCGCTCAACTCGCAGTACTGGAAAATCATGAGCCAAGCTGTAATAGCCGAGGTGATCGCCGAATGGTCCTTCTGGCAATTGTTTTTCTGGGTCCACCGTTCCCGTAATACAAAGTCCGCTTCGCCATACACAGGGCAGGGCATCCGGGCGCGGGCTTCGCCATCGGAATTCGGTGGCCGGCTAGCGCACCGGCAAAACCTAATTCAGACATGCCTTCCGGCAGCGGCATCACGGCGGCCAACGTCATCGCGGGCGTACCGCCGACGAAGATATTGACACGGAACGGGCGGCCTTGCCGAATCGCCGCGGCGTGATGTACGCCAATGCCACGATGGATTTGATAGTGCAGACCAATCTCACAATTCGGTTCGTATTGCCCGCCCGATAGCTGCACGCGATACATACCCAAATTGGAATGCGACAACCCCGGCCGATCAATATTTTCCGAGTAGACCTGCGGCAACGTAATGAACGCCCCGCCGTCGTCGGGCCACGATCGCAATTGCGGAAGTTCGGAAATGCGAATCTGATGCTTGAGTACAGGGCCGCCTCGGCGCAGGGCGGGTCTCATCGCCATCGCCGTCCACGGGGCTCGCCAATATCGGCCGGGGCGGCGAGCCAGTTCAAGCGGCTCGATCTTCAGTTCAATCATTCGCCGCACGGTTTCCAGCGTGTCGCGAAACAGGAACCGTGCTCGTTCGATCGTGCCAAACAGGTTCGACACCATCGGAAAGCGGCAGCCACGCACGTTTGTGAACAGCACGGCTGGGCCGCCACGCTGATACACGCGACGATGAATTTCGGCAATTTCCAAGTCAGCATCGACCGGCTCGTCACAACGGATCAAATGCCCGGAGCTTTCCAAATCGACAACGCATTGCTTTAGATTGCGATAACCCATCGCACGCTCGACTTTGCTCGGTACTTTCGGTTCATCTTGCCGACCCTCTGCCGGCTCCAACTGGGACAACCGCAAGCGACCGAGTAAACTAACGCGCCACGTCGCCGTGCCTAGCCGGGGACGTGCTCGCCGATCCGCGTCGGCACGCCAGTCGCAGTTGGCGTTCGTTCGCCGATGCGTCCGCGACGCCCCCGTGCATTCCCCGCTTCGCTCCCGAAAGGACGCTAACGTGAAGATTTCGACCACGACCGTGGATGTAACTCAATTGGATGTCGACGCCGTGATTGTAGGCGTGGCGGAGGGCGGCTCGCTCACGCCGGCCGCTCAGCAACTCGATCAAGCATCCGGCGGCGCGATCAGCAAACTGGTGTCGCGAGGCGTCGTGAAGGGCAAACGATTCGAGACGGCCACGTTGCTCGCGCCGGCGGGAATCTCGGCAACTCAGGCTTTGATCGTGGGAATGGGCGAGCCAACGAAGCTGACGCGTGGCGACGCGTTTCGCATTGCTGCCGCCGCCGCGAAATCGTTGGCCGCCAAGCCTGAACAGCGAGTGGGTTTCTATCTGGGCGATGGATGGCCCGCGCCATTGGTCGAAGCGGCCGCCTGCGGGTTCATCGTGGGTGGCGTCGGCCAAGATCTTTATCGGGCCGAAAAAAAGCTGCACGGATTGGCCGAAGTTCATTGGGCAGGCGACGCGCCATCGGCGGCGATCGAAGCCGGGATCGCGCTCGGCGAAAGTATGAATCTGACTCGACGCTTGGTAAACGAGCCGCCGAGCCACATCTTTCCCGCCGCTTTCGCCGCCGAAGCCGAACGCGTCGCAAGCGACTCGGGATTGGAGATCGAAGTCTGGGATGAAGCTCGGTTGACGCAGGAACGATGCGGTTCGCTGCTGGCCGTTGCCCGTGGGTCAAGTCAGCCGCCGCGGCTGGTCATCCTCAGTTACCGAGGCGGAGGTGAGAGCCCGACTTTAGGATTGGTTGGCAAGGGCGTCACGTTCGACTCGGGTGGCCTGTCGCTGAAGCCCAGCGATAGCATGAAGACAATGAAATGTGACATGGCCGGCGCGGCGACTGTCCTAGGGACGATGGCCGCGATCGCTCGACTGAAGCTGCCGGTGAACGTCATTGGATTGGTGGGGTTGGTCGAGAATATGATCAGCGGCGATTCGTACAAGCTGGGCGATGTGCTTACAGCTCGCTGCGGCAAGACGATCGAAGTGCTTAACACCGACGCCGAAGGCCGGTTGGTATTGGCCGACGTGCTGGACGTAGCTGTCGAACGGGGCGCGGCGAACTTGATCGACTTGGCCACTCTAACTGGCGCGTGCGTTGTGGCTTTGGGGATGGATGTTTCCGGCTTAATGACCAACCATCAAGACTGGTGCGGGGCAATCGCTGCCGCGGCTGCCGATTGCGGCGAGCGAGTTTGGCAACTTCCGATGTTCCCCGAATTTGGCGAACAGATTCGCAGTACCGTGGCGGACATCAAAAACATTGGCGACGGTCGTTGGGGTGGAGCAATCACGGCCGCCAAGTTCCTCGAAGAATTTGTTGCCGGTACGCCTTGGACTCATATTGATATCGCCGGGCCAGCCTTTTTGGAGAAGCCTAAGGAATGGCTCGACGCCGGTGGCAGCGGCGCCCTCGTGCGGACGTTGGTGGAAGTCGCCCGCGGCTGGCCAGCGAACTCTGTCTCGGCTGAAGCAACCTAATGAATCCGGGATCTTTGAAGGCCGATCCACCATCGCCCAAGCAGCGTACCCAGTTTTCAATTCGGTCGCTGCTTACGATCACAACCGTTCTTTGTATCTGCCTCGCCGTCCCAGTGCTCGCATTGACCCTGGGCGTCTTTCTCTGGGCAGTGATCCAACCGCTGGTAATCGCGGCCTTAGTTCTAGCGGCCCTGGCCTTAATGCAGATGCCACTCTATTTCGTCTACCGTCGCATCAAGCGCGAAGCGGAGCGTGACGGGGAGATATAAGCTAGTAACCGCGGCAACCGGGAATGCGTCATCCACGTGTGGCCCGTTCAATCTCGTCAACGCTCGGCTCCATCCCCGGCTGTGTTTTATGCATGAACTTCAAGACTCGCCGGTGGAGCGTTTCCTGATCCACTGAACTTTCCACGACAAGGCAATCAGATCGTTGACGAGGTCTTCTGACTGACGATTGGTTAGTCCGGTTAACGCCCGAATAGTCGGTCGGGTGAGAACGTCAAGATACTCCATCACAATCGACACTCCCGGAGCTTGCCCCTAGAACGATTGGGAAACCTGTGGCAAACAAATATGGCAAGTTACCCGAACAGCGCCGCAATGGGCTCTCCCATGTCGGTAATGGGGACCGGACGATCGCCGTCGTATAGGTTCTTGGCATAATCGACGCCCACGGCCGCGTGGATGGTGGCGAAGAAGTCCGCCACGCTTACGGGATCGGCGACGATCTTCTTGCCTAGTTCGTCGGTCTGGCCATAGGCACCGCAATGCTTCAAGCCGCCGCCAGCTAACACACAGGTAAACGCGCTGCCTTGATGGCCGCGACCTCCGCCGCTGTCGAATTCGGGTGGCCGACCAAACTCGGTCGTGACCACAATCAGCGTCTTGTCCAGTAACTGTCGCGACTCGAGGTCGACAATCAACGCCGACATGGCCGTATCCAGTTCCTGAATCAATTTGTGTTGTTGCAAGATGCCTTGATTGTGGACATCCCAGCCAGCGCCGTTCAAGAAGTTCAAGTTATGTGAGACTTCGATGAACCGCACGCCGCGCTGGATCAGACGCCGAGCCAACAGGCAGCGCTGACCGAACTCGCCGCCGTAGCTTTCGCGCAATTCGGCGGATTCCTCATCCAACTGAAAGCTGCGGTTGAACTCCGGTCCGCTCAGCTTCAAACTCTGCTCGATCGCCTCGTCATAATCGCGCAGCCTCGCGTCGGTCGGCGCGGCCTGTTGGGCTTGAAGATGAGCCAAAAATGCTTCGCGCCGCTGGAACCGCGACGCGGTTATTTCGGCCGGTCGCGACAAGCCCGCGGGGCCTTGCGTCGTATCGGTTAAATACAAGTAGCCGTCGCGAGCGCCCAGAAAACCGGGGCCGCGAGTCACATTGGGATAACCGATCAAAACGTAGGGCGGCGCGCCGTCGACCACGGAGCCACGCTCGTGAGCTACGACGGAACCGACGGACGGATACACAATCGTTCCGCTGACTGGCCGCCCGGTATGCATGAAATTCGTGGCGGCCGCATGCTCGTCGATCACATTGTGGTTTACGGTCCGCACCGCGGTGACACGATCCATCAAGGGGGCCAGTTTCGGCAAGTGCTCGCAAACCCGCACGCCGGGAACCGCCGTATCAATCGCCTCATAATACGAGCCGGCCTGCTTCTTCGTGGCGTCGCCACGACGTTTCGGATCGAACGTGTCAATCGCGCCCATGCCGCCGCCCAACCAGATGGAAATGACATGCTCGGCCGTGCCTCGAAGCGGCGCGGCCAGCGTCGGACGCGAAAGACTGGACAACGCGGCGGCGGAGGCCAGCGAAGCGGTCGTGCTGATGAATTGACGTCGATCCATGATAGGAGTTTCCCGTATTGGTCTTACTGTTCTAATATGACGTGCAAAGTGTGTGAGTTAGCGGGACGCCGGACTGTCTCTCTTATGGCATCCATACAAACTCACGAAGATTAATCACACTCCAGACAACGTCCTCATAAACTTCGCGCCATTGAACACGTAGACGAGGATCGGCAGGCGGCCCGCGTCTCGCTCGTTCCTCCATCTCCAAAGCAATGCTGTTCGCTTCACTGCGAAGATGATTTGACCAAGTGACGCGAGGCAACGGGACGGGTAGCTCCGGCTTCGACATTTCTTCCAACGGAAGTACGCGTTCGTCGAACCCAACACCTAATGCTGACGCCAACGGGCGACGTTCAGCGTCGCTGGGCAAGCGACTGAGGTAGCTCAAAAAAATTGTGTCGACCAACTGTTCGGGCGACTCGGCGTTCAAAGCCGCCTCGGCCAAACCGCTATCTTGCACCACACGCGTCAGCCACACGGAAGCCGCGCTGTTGGCCAGCACGCCGGGCTGTAGCACGTTCGGCGAAGTCTCGCGGTCGGTACGAGGGTTCTGCCGCGCGCCGCTCCAGCCGAACGCTTCCAGGATGTCGGTCACGGCTCGAGCTTTTGGCAGATTCAAACTAGGCCGATCCCGTTCGTTTGCCAAATTGGCGAACATCCAAGCTCGCTGCGGCACGCCCAACGTCAGCCGGTTGCTCGCCGCCCGTCGGCCGTCAGGGTCGAAGGTCAATTCTTCGACCGCCATCGGTTGTCCGGCGGCGGCGTACAACGAATCCACGATTTGCTCGGCGGTCAACCGCCGACGGTCCGGCGCGACAAAGAACCGCAACTCAGCTGTTGTCGTCCGGTTTCTACCGATCGCTTCGCGCTGATAAACCTGCGAAGTCATAATCAATCGCGCGACATGTTTCAGGTCGTAACCATGAGCGACGAACTCCTTGGCCAGCCAATCCAGCATCGCCGGGTGACTTGGCTGGCGCCCTTCCCAATCGTCGGGCGGTTCGACAATGCCAGCGCCCAGCAACCGCCGCCAAACTCGGTTCACGATCACTTGAGCGAACCGCGTGTTCTCGGGCGAAGTGACCAAAGCCGCAAGTTTCTCGCGAGGATCGTCGGCCCGCTGCATCCGTGAAGTCAGCGTATCGTTGTCTTCGCTGCCGGTCACTTCCGAAAACGGCCACACCGGCTCGACCGGCTCGTTCGGCTTCAACGTCACGCGAATCAACGACTCGCGCATCTTCTTCTCAAAGAACGCGGCGGGCACGCGGCTCGTCGCGGGCACTACCACTGGCTTGCGTTCAAACATCGCGGCCAAGGCGTACAGGTCGCGTTGTTTCGTGCTGTGATAAGGCGAATCGTGACAGCGAGCACATTGCAGCTCGATCCCCAGAAACGCGCTGGCGATGATCTGGCCTTTGGCGGCCATCGGAGCGTCGTTGTTCCCGGCCAAGCCGAATCCCGCGCTGCCGCCTTCGTGTGGACTGCCACGCTGCAAAATCAATTCGGTGACCATTCGGTCCAGCGGTTTGTTGTCGCGCAACGAATCGTACAAAAACCACCGAAACGGACCGCTCGTGTTCAGGCTGGCGTTGATCATCGTGGGATTCTCGGCCAACACGTCTTGCCAATAACTGGTCCAGTGGTCAGCCCAACGCGAGTCGTCCAGCAGACGTTCGATCAGCCGCCGGCGTTTGTCGGCCGAGGCCTCTTCCAGAAACTCGTGAGCTTCGGCTGCTGTCGGCGGCACGCCTACCGTGTCGAGATACGCACGCCGCAAAAAAGCCGCATCGTCGACGACGGCCGGCGCGGCCACCGCGTCGGCTGTGACGGGCGGAGCAGGCCAAAAGCAGCACCGGACTTGATCCAGGCCGCCAACGCCTCGATCTCCTCGGCCCCCATGCTCTCGTCGCCCGGCGGCATTCGTTCGTCGGCGTCGGTCGAACGAATCCGACGAATCAACTCGCTCTCTTCCACATCGCCCGGCACAACCGCCGGCAGCTCGGAATCGCCGCCCTTCAACACCGCCTCGCGCGAATTTAATCGCAAGCCGCCGTTGGCCTTTCTGCCGTGACAGCGAAAACACTGATCGCGCAGGATCGGCAACACGCGACTATGGAAGCTGCGAGCTTCGTCGATCGACGATTGGGCCGATGCCGCCAAAGCCCGAGCCGCCTTCGCCTGAATAAACGCGTCGATCGGATGCGACGCGTCGACGTCCGGCAACGGCGCCGGATGCTCGTCGACCCAGCGGCGAGCCAGATCGTGGCGTCGCTCCCAAAACGCATCTTGGCTTGCCGCGGCCGAGCGTCGATTAGCGTCGTCCAGTTGTTGCAGCTTCGCGGCTTGGCGATCCAACGCCGATTCGACATCGGCATCGGTGAGCGCTGCTGGCGAGCTTCCCGCGTTCGGTCCCGGCAACAACCAAAAGCACCCGGACGCTTGCTCCGACTGCAATTGTACGGCCACGCAAATCTCGCCCGGATCGGCTCGAAACGCTTTGCCGCCAATGATCGATTCCAGCACCACGCGACAGCGTCCATCGTCGCCAATCGTCACCTCACCGACCAACTCTTGCTGACGATGCTCGGCCAAACGCATGCCCACCGTTAGCGGCTCGGTAACCGGTGTGATCGGCTCCTCGCCGTTGGGCGAACCAGTCAGTGGTTTGCTACGAGCCACGAGTTGACCGTTCACCCACAGGCGACTTAGCCCTCGCACTCGCATCACAAAGCGATGACGCCCCGGCGGCAATTGGGCGTCGGTCGCCATTCGTAACAACGTGGGAGTTCGCCAGCTATCGCGAATGCCCCAAGCGTCATAACGCACTGGCAATCGATCCAGCAGCATGTAGTCCGCGTCCCAAGTCAGCGATTCGCGCGGTACGGCTTCGTCGTTATTCAGCCAGCGGTCGTGAGCCGGCAGTCCTTCGTGCAAAGTCAACCGCACGCGGCCCGGCGGCAATTCGCCCATGTCCGGCATCGTTTCCGGCCGCGGTTTGACGCCCGGCTCCTCGCCCTCGCGACGGTATCGCCCTTTGATCAAAGCGTCCGTCAGCTCGGACCGATAAATCGCGATGGCATCCACGCGGCCTCGAAAACTGTTGGCTGCCGCGCCGCCGCGCGACGATCCGATCCAAATCGCGTCGTCGTCGACTACGGGAGCTCGGTCGGTCGGACCGCCCATGTCCCACGCTCCCGATTGCGGCTGGCCGTCGATCCAAACTCGCAGACTTTCCGGCGTGCCGAACCGATACGACGCGGCGATGTGATGCCAAGCTTTGCCCGGTGCGAATCCAGTCTTGGAAGTCCATCGGTGCCAGTGAGCGTCGGACGTGGCCGCACCGCTGACCGGCGGTGTCGCGAATAGAAAGCTCACGCCGGCTCGGCCCCCAACCTCCCGCACCCGCAAGGCCCAATTCTGATTGTCGGCCGCAAACCGTGGCGAACCGGTCCGCCCCTTGCCGATCACGTAGACGTTCTCGCCTGACCGCAATTCGTCGACCTGCACCCAAGCTTCCAAGGCGATCGCGTCGCCGTTGGTATAGTCGAACGGACTTTGCACTCCCGGATCATCGAAAGCCAGATACGCTCCCTGCCCGTCCAGCTTCACGGCCGTGTTGTCGGTAGCAAAATCGGGATACACCGGCGGTCGCGGCCCTGGCACATCGCGATGCACGCCGCCGCGAGGAACCAACGTCGTCGTTTCTTCCGTGCCAAAATCCCAGCGTACAACCGGGGCCGGTTCGTCCGCCGCGAGAACCGTGCGAACAAGATTGGTGGAAGCGGCCAACGTTGCCAAAATCGCAAGCGAAATTGCCACGAATCGCTGGCCGCGTGAACTAGGACGCCGCCGCCCGTCGCGCTGTCGATCAAACATCGTTGCCAATTCTGTTCTGCGAGGTCTGCCTGATGAATCGAAGGATCGCATTGCGACCACCTTGGCGGCCGCGTCGCTCTAGATCCATCGTAATCAAACGCCCTACAGCACAGGAACCTCATCGACCGGCAACTAGAAATCCAACTCGGCGCGAATCCCAACGACCGTGGCCGTGTTTGCTTGGTTGGTGCCCGGCTCGATAATCTGCAGGTCGGGCGTCACCTTGAAGTATGGCGTCACGGCGTAGTTATAGTAAATCTCGACGCCAGTTGCTGCCGCCTCCAGTCCCAGGGCCGCCGTTGCCGCTGGACCAATTTGATTGGAAAACCGATTGTAAAACCAACCGATCCCAAACAAGTCGCGCTCGCGTCCCACAAATGGACTCTGCCCGCCAATTCCCGCATTAAAGAAGTACCGAATTGGATTCACGGCGCCATCGGAAGCGCCGGCTCGACCGAAGATCCCCCAACCTTTCATTGGGTCCGAGGGGTCTTGGTATAAATACTGAGCGCCGCTCCACCATACGACCCATGATCCGGCAGTTTGGATTAGTGGGACATTGGGAATAATAATACGGCCATCTTGATCGAGTGAGGTAAACGTTTTGGTGTTCCACGCGCCGGAAAGCGTATGAATCCCAAGCTTGCCAGCAATCGGTACGGGCAGATTCACACTTCCTAGAATCACAGCGCCGTTGTCAAACAAGTCCTCAAAGCCACTGGTCGTTACCGTATCGCTGGAATTCATTACCATCAGCTGCGCGAATGGCATGCCATCGACCGAGAAAATCGCCCCGGCCCCAAGTGTCGCGAGCGGCACGGTCGGCAGTCCATTGACCGGCACTAACAGACTCGTATTGAAAAACTGGGTCTTGCCGCGTCCCGACGCGAATGGGTTACGATCACCGTCAAGCGTATCGATCTTTCCGAATAGCAGCGTCACGTTCTCGTCCACCGCCCCCGTGAAGAACACGTTTGTGAGAATCAAGCGATCCGATTCGGGCGTCGGCGTGGCCGCGTGCAACGCCGTGGGAAGGATCACACCCGCGTCGCGTGCCAGCGGTTCTCCCCAGCGATGCTCGGCGCGGACAGTGAGAGACCATCCTTGCACATCTAGCATCTTGCCGAGATCAAAACCAAACAACAGATCATCGTGTCCGGCATAGTAGAAGCGTTCGCGTCGTCCCCCGTGCGCTACGCCTTGATAGAATTGAGTCGAATCGGCTTCCAAAGTAAGCCCGCTCTCGGCCAAACACGTCCGATAGCCAAACCAATCCCCGGTAAGCGTCTCGCGACAATGAAGGCAACCAGCCGTACCACAAACGCCGCTCGAATACGAACACGCATCCGACGCAAACCAATGGTCCGTACACCCGATGTTTGCGCAATCGTCACAATCGAAGGCCTCGGCGGTGAATGGTTGCCAACAAGCGACCACGAGTGTCAAAATCGCGAGCCAGTGTGAGGCAGGGCGCATGTCGGTCGCTCCATCAACTCGAACAGCATAGACAGGTGAATCCGTTGTCGTTGATATCGACTGCTTGCAAGCTACGCTAGAACGACGCGATTGCATTCGGCAAACTCCACCCATTCATGGCGGAAACTGATTCGCTCGTAGCGAACGTAGCGATCCTACCGATTGTGCCAAGCGAGAGGCTCGCCAGTCCGCCTCGTCGGGCTGGGCTCAAATGGCTCAGTGGCCGAGAAAGCTGGCGACTTGTCAGCTCAAGTTCACCATAATTGGAGTATGCTTGTCGTGCTCAATGACCGTTGTTCATGCGTAACGCCCCCATCGGTGCAAAAGAGGCTTTCATGATTTCCACCCGAAGCTGGCTCGCTTTGGCCGTGTTCGCGTTGCCTTCGTTCGCCTTCGCCGAGAAGCCAGACGACACACCACTTCGCCCGCACATTATTTATATCCTGGCAGACGATTTGGGTTGGAAAGACGTCGGCTTTCACGGCTCCGACATTCAGACGCCAAGTATCGACCGATTGGCCAAGGGCGGTGTGCGCCTGGAATCGTTTTACGTTCAGCCAATGTGTACGCCCACGCGGGCTAGTTTGATGACTGGACGCTATCCATTTCGATATGGCCTGCAAACGGCGGTGATTCCGTCCGCTCATACCTACGGGCTGGCCACCGATGAATGGTTGCTGCCGCAATCTTTGAAGCAAGTCGGATACACGACGGCAATCGTGGGAAAGTGGCATTTGGGCCACGCCGACCGCAAGTTCTGGCCACGCCAACGCGGCTTCGACTACCAATACGGACCGCTGATCGGCGAAATCGACTACTTCACGCATCGGCAACATGGCGTTCTGGACTGGTATCGCAATAACGAACGACTGGACGAGGAAGGATACTCGACTCATTTGATTGGCAATGAGGCGGTGCGGTTAATCCAGCAGCATGAGCCGGCTCAGCCTTTGTTTTTATACCTGACGTTCAACGCGCCTCACACTCCATACCAAGCTCCTCAGGAATACTTGGACCGCTATGCTCACATCAAAGATCCAAGTCGACGAGCTTACGCGGCAATGGTGACAGCACTAGACGAACAGGTGGGGCGCGTCGTAGAGACGCTCGATGCAAAAGGAATGCGGAACGACACACTCGTTATCTTCCATAGCGATAACGGCGGCACGAAAAACAAGATGTTCGCCGGCGAAGGAGATATGTCGAAGGTGACCATACCTTGTGACAACGGGCCCTATCGAGACGGGAAAGCCTCGCTGTATGAAGGCGGAACGCGGGTTTGCGCCTTGGCCAATTGGCCCGGGCAGATTGCTCCGGGAAGTGTCGTAAATGGTCTCATCCACGTGGTCGACATGTTTCCCACACTAGCGGCTCTGACCGGCGCCGAGTCGCGAGCCGACAAGCCGTTGGACGGCGTGAATGTGTGGGACACCGTTAGCCGCGACGCACCATCTCCGCGAACGGAGGTTGTCTACAATATTGAACCGTTCCGAGCGGGCATTCGCCGAGGCGATTGGAAGCTGGTTTGGCGCACGCCGCTACCTCAAGCCTTCGAGTTGTATAACATCGCGAAGGACCCTTCCGAGCAACACAATCGCGCCGACGAACATCCCGAAATCGTTGAGGAACTACGGGCACGGGCCAATGCCTTAGCGGCCACGATGGCGAAGCCGCTTTTGTTAGAAACGGAATTTCAAGCAGTGTTAGAACGACTTGCGTCGCCGCCCGCCTTGCCGAAAGACTGAGCGACTACGAGCGACGACGCCTGAGCTATTTGCCGCCATAGCCTTCTTTCGGCGTTCCGTCGTCGTTCAACTTTCCGCAAGCCCACAGTAGGCCACGTGTGACTAGATCCAAATAACGGGCGTCCGCGACCGTGTCGTTGTTGTGACCTAGAGTCGTACAGAATACTGGCACCTTCTTCGGGCCGTAGTGGTTGGTCCAGGCGACCACACAGTCAGTCCGTCCGGGCTTGTCGCCCTCGCCCTGCTTGCCCCGAGCCAACGGCACGGCGCTCTCCCAAAGCTTGAGATTGTTGTAGAGCTCTTCGTTAATCGTGGTCCAGTCGGACAGACCATTCGTGATCGGATGCTTTTCGATGATCGAGACATCGATCGGCTTTTGCGGACCGTGCCCCGACGATTGCAAGCCTAGATACTCGAACCACATATCTGTCCCAGTCCGATAGCAGTGCATGGCACAGTGCAAATTTAGCGAGGGTACTCCCTCGCGATGCGCGGCTAGGATGCCCTCGACAAAGTCCACATCCTTGACGTTGGCAAAACATTCGTCGTGAACCACCACGTCGTAGCCTTGCGCCCAGTTCGGTTGGCTGTAGATGGACACCTTGTGATCCAGACTCTTGCCCCCTTCATGGACGATCGTCCATGCGACATTGGCTCGAGCTGAAATGCCTTCAGTTAGAAGGACCTTTTGCTTTTCGTAATCGTGGCAGCAACCGCCGGTGATTAGCAAAGCCTTGAGGGGTTCCGCGGCGCGTAGCACCGGTGCGGTAATCGTGAGGGCGATCGTGAGTGCGAGTAGTGTGAGACGCGACATTTGTGAGTTTCCTTAAGAATAATGGATTGGGAACAATCGAGTATGGAAAAGCTGAACTTGTTGCTATTCGCGCGAACTTTGGTTGCGTTACTTCCTGATTTGCCAATTCGGATGTTCCACGTGGGCGTCATTCATCATGGCTTCTAGTCGCTTAACCACATCAGGGTGGTCGTCCGCCAAATTGTGGTCTTCGTGGATATCCTTACTAAGGTCGTATAGAACGGTTTTGCCGGTGAACATCGGCTGCCGGATCGCTTTCCAATTCCCCGAGCGAACGGCTTGCTTGCCGCCACGCTCGTAGAATTCCCAGTACAGATACTCGTGCTCCGCTTGACGCTCCGGTTTTCCCAATAGTGTCGGCACGAAGCTGATCGAGTCGATATTCTTGGGTGGCTTGGCGCCAGATAGTTCGGCGGCCGTGGCCATGAGATCGCCGAAGTAGCCCACGTGATCGGAGACTTGACCGGGTTCTACCGTGCCGGGCCAGCGGACAATAAAAGGGACTCGAATTCCGCCATCCGTTAAATCGCGCTTCATGCCACGCACGGCGCCCGACGGGTTGAATCGCTCGGGATTATGACCACCTTCGTTGTGGGGGCCATTGTCGCTGGTAAACATGACGATGGTCTTTTCGTCCAGGTTCAGTTCCCGAAGCTTGTCGAACAACTGTCCCATATCGCGATCCATTCGGGTAATCATAGCCGCTTGGCCTTTGTCTTGGTCGGGCCAATCGCGATCGGCGTAAATGCCATAATCGGGCACTTCTTGACCGTTGCCAGTGCCGCGAGTGCCTTCGTTATTGGCGTGTGGGATGGTGAGTGCGAGGTACAAAAAGAACGGCCCGTCTTGGCTTCGTTCGATGAACCGCAACGCCTCGTCGCAAACCAGATCGTGGCTGTAGTCGATTCGCTTGGTCGCGTAGCCGCCCGCGAAATTCGCGTACTTGCTGCCGTTCGAGACAACTTCGTTCCGCAACGGCGACTTCTCTTTATTTCGCCAGAGAAATTCGGGGTAATAATTATGAGCGTGGACTTGATTCAGATAGCCGTAGAAGTAATCGAATCCTTGGTCGTTTGGCAGACCAGTGTTTCCCGGTGCGTCGTCACCCAAGCCCCATTTGCCGCATAGCGCCGTGGCGTAATCCGCCTGCTTCAACACTTCGGCAACGGTCACGTCTTCCGGCCGTAGCGTTTGCACGTCGATGTTGCCGCCCGCGTTTCCGCGCACATGCGTGTGGCCCATGTGCTGACCGGTCATGAGCACGCTGCGTGACGGCGCGCAAACCGTGCAGCCGGCGTAGAAATCGGTGAAACGAATGCCCTCCTGGGCCATCCGATCCAGGTTCGGAGTCCGAATCAGCTTCTGGCCGTAGCAGGCCAAGTCGCCGTACCCGAGATCGTCGGCCATTACGAAAATGATGTTCGGCCGCGCGGCGTCCGCGGCGGCGGTAGGTTCGTGGAACATGCCGAGCACGGCGGTCGCGAGAACCGCCAGCGATAGCCAACAACGCATTAGTTGTCTCCGTCGGTGAGTAGTATCGGGAAAGGCTTCATGATAGTCGGAACGCACGAAAGCTGTCGTCGCGGCGCGAAAAAGCTACACTGGGCCGCGGGCTGGTGGCTCAAGCGGTTCGACGAGACCGCGAGCGAGTCGGTCCAGCGGCTCGGCATTGAAACCGGAGCAGTTGCCGTCTGGACTTGTTCGCCTAGATCTGCTTTGCCGCGCCATCGTAGCGACTGAAGCTTTCACCTGCCGCCTGGTCGATTAGTGGACGATTAGCCGTTCGGAATGTCACCTTTCGCGAACTCGAGAGAAGGTTTTAATGAGCACCAGAATTCGTTGGGGAATCATCAGCACCGCCAAGATTGGCACGGAGAAGGTGATCCCAGGGATGCAGAAGATGGCAAGTTGCGAGGTCGCGGCGATCGCATCGCGCGATCTGACGCGCGCTCAGCAGGCGGCCGCACGTTTAGGTATCGCGAGGGCTTATGGTTCCTACGAAGAATTGCTGGCCGACCCCGAGATCGATGCTGTCTACAATCCGCTACCCAATCATTTGCATGTGGCGGTGTCCATCCAGGCGTTAGAGGCTGGTAAGCATGTGTTGTGCGAGAAGCCGATTGGGCTTACTTCCGATGAAGGCCAGCAATTGGTCGACGCGGGACGGCGTCACCCACGGCTGAAGCTGATGGAAGCCTTCATGTATCGCCATCACCCGCAATGGCAGCGAGCGCGAGAATTGGTGCGCGACGGAGCTATCGGCGAACTGCGTACGATCCAGACGGCCTTCGCTTACTTTAACGACGACGCCCAGAATATTCGCAATCAGAAAGAGATTGGCGGCGGCGCATTGATGGATATTGGGTGTTATCCCATTTCCTTGTCGCGATTTCTATTTGAGAGTGAGCCGCAACGAGTGTCGGGCATTGTCGAGCGAGACCCTCGGTTTGGCACGGATCGCTTGAGTTCCGCGATCATGGATTTTGACCGCGGAACTTCGTTGTTTACTTGCTCGACTCAGTTGGCTCCTTATCAACGTGTGAACATTTTCGGCGGCACTGGACGCATTGAAATTGAAATCCCATTCAACGCGCCGCCCGATCGACCTTGCCGATTGTGGCATCAACATGGTGGAACGATTGACGAAGTCACCTTTGACGTCTGCGATCAGTACGGCATCCAGGGCGACCTGTTTTCGCGAGCCATCTTGGACGACACGCCGGTTCCCACGCCGATCGAAGACGCCGTGGCGAATATGAAAGTGATCGAGGCCATCTTTCGCAGCGCTGGCAGTGGCGACTGGGAGATGCCGTAGCGTTAGTGCCGCTTGACACCGCGATTCGGAGTGCGCATCCTCGGCATGTGACTTTTGGGCTCGCAGGCTTCTTATTGCTGCTGGCTCAAGAGAGAATGACTTTCGCCAACGCCTATTCCGCCGCGGGCAACTGCGACCCCAGCCGAGCATGCCTGCTCGCCGGGGGCGTCGGAACGGAAGCCACGATGGCAGAAGGAAAAGTGTAGCACGCGTTTGTCGGTTATTAGGTCGGAGTGCGTCAACAATATTAGGGGAGTATCTAATGTCATATAAGAGTGCGTTGTTGTGGCTGGGTGTCGTCAGTGTGTTCGCATTCGGCGTCGGGATTCTCGATACGACGGTATCGGCCGAGGAGAGCCGACCGCTGCGCATTATTGGATTCGGAGCTCACCCGGACGACAATGAGATTCGGATCGGCGGCACGGCTATCTTGTGGGCCAAGCAAGGCCATAAGGTAAAGTTCGTTTCCGTTACGAACGGCGACATTGGACATCACAAGATGGCGGGTGGTCCGTTGGCTCAGCGGCGTGCCGAGGAAGCGCGACGCTCGGCTAAGGTCATGGGAATCGAGACGGAGGTGTTGGACATTCATGATGGCGAACTCGAACCGACGCTGGAGAACCGACGGAAGATAACGCGGTTGATACGTGAGTGGGAGGCGGACTTGGTATTCTGTCATCGCCCGTGGGACTATCATCCTGACCACCGTTATACCGGAGTTCTAGTTCAGGACGCGGCGTTCATGGTGACGATTCCCTACTTCTGCCCGGACACGCCGGCCTTGAAAAATAACCCGGTGTTCATGTACTACAGCGATCGATTTCAGAAGCCTTATCCGTTCCAGCCAGATGTAATTGTGGCGATCGACAGCGTCATGGAGCAAAAGCTGTTGGCCCTTGAGCAACTGGAATCCCAATTTCTCGACTGGTGGCAGCGCGACAACCCAATCGACGTGAATGACACGAAACAGCGAAAGGACACGATCAACCGGCTGTTTTTGCCACGATTCGCTCAGCCGGCCAAGGAGTATCGCGAGTTGCTGGTCGAGTATTACGGCGAGGCCGGCAAAGACGTGCAATACGCCGAGGCGTTCGAGTTGTGCGAATACGGTCGCCAGCCTAAGCGGGATGAGCTAAAGAAGCTGTTTCCGATCAATGCTGAGTAGCCGAGGCAATCGGGTACCTTCGAGCGAGCGGGAAGCAGAGTTGCGGGTTCCGTCATCTCGACGTGAAACGGACGGAGTCGCCGCACTTATGTCGTCAGCCGATTCGTTTAAAATGGCTTGTCGGTGGCGAGCAGCGCCGAAAGGGCGTTGCTCAAGGGACTTACGCGATTCGCCGCGCGGCGAGTTGGCGCCCCCGCTGACCTCCACCTGCTTTGCGACCTATCTTTGATCGTACTAACGGACTGGCCGCTCGGACGCAAAGCCTTCCTTCCTCGCGTTGAATCCAACCATGACATCGAATTCCCGCCGCGTCGTCATTACTGGCCTCGGACTCGTCTCACCGCTTGGTAATTCGGCGGCGGAACTGTGGCAAGGTTTGTCCAGCGGGACCAGCGGCGTCGACCGAATCACTCAATTTGACGCCGACAACCTGCCCTCTCCATTCGGTGCCGAATGCCGATCGTTCACTGGAGATATCGGCGACTTCGGGCCGCTGGAAAAGACGATGCAGCGGAACATCAAGAAGAATTTGAAGGTGATGTGCCGCGAGATCGAGATGGGCGTGGCGGCGGCTCAGCTTGCCTTGAACGATGCCGGGCTCGCTCCTGGTTCGTGCGACCCTGACCGGACCGGCGTGGTCTATGGCTGTGACTACATTCTGACGATGCCCGAGGAGTTCGCCGGCGCCGTGCGAAAGTGCATGGACGATCAGGGACGGTTTCATTTTGACCGCTGGGCCGACGCAGGGTTGCCGGAAGTAACGCCGCTGTGGTTGCTCAAGTATCTGCCGAATATGCCGGCCAGCCACATCGCCATTTACAACGATTTTCGGGGACCTAACAATTCGATCACCATGCGCGAAGCGGCCGCGAATCTGGCCATCGGCGAGGCGTATTGCACGATCTTGCGAGACAGCGCCGACCGCATCGTCGCCGGCGCCACTGGGACGCGGATACATCCGATGCGCAGCGTCCATGTGATGTTGCAGGAACAGATCGCAACGGGCGACAATCCGACAAAACTGAGTCGTCCTTTCGATCGCGAACGGTCTGGCATGGTTGTGGGCGAAGGCGCCGGTGCGATCGTGCTGGAAGAACTGCAGGCGGCCAAGAATCGCGGTGCGACGATTCTAGGCGAAGTGGTCGGCCACGCATCGTCAACGGTGATGGATCGTCAGGGAGTCGGTTGTCTGGCCACGGCCATCGCCAATGTGCTTCGATTGGCAATGAAGTCGGCCGGGCTTGAGCCAGACGATGTGGGGCATATCCACGCTCACGGTTTGGGCACGTTGCGTTGCGATGCCGAGGAGGCCAAGGCGATTCACGATGTGTTCGCTTCGCGCTCGAAGCCAATCCCGGTCGTGGCCGCCAAGAGCAATTTCGGCAATCTCGGCGCGGCTGGCGGAATGGTCGAGTTGATCGGCAGCGTTCTGGCCTTCGGCGACGGTTCTCTGTTCCCGACGCTAAACTACGAAACTCCCGATCCAGATTGTCCGGTTCACGTCGTGACCGACCGTAATACGCCGACTGGCGATGCGTTTATCAACATCAGCGTGACGCCCGTCGGCCAAGCCAGCGCTACGGTCGTGCGGCGGTGGGCCGACGAGTGATTAAGGCCGGGCGATTATGGCCAACGAGCCGCCTGGGCGAAAGGGCGAGTCGTACTCAGCGGTCGCTTACGATTCGCAGGCTTCGTCGTCTGCGTTGAGGCCCAACATCGCTCGCAGGCGACGCAATTCCGCCTCGGCCGCATCGGCGCGCTTTCGTTCTTGCTCGGCGCGGGCTCGCTCTTGCTCGGCTAACATTCGCTCCCTTGCGGCACGAGAACGCTCGCGTTCGGCTCGCTCGCGCTCGGATTCGGCTTCCGTCAGCAGTCGCCGCCCGCTCGGCCGGTCGTACATCACCAGATCATCGCCTTCCAAAGCCAGACGCGCGTCAAGCTGCTCGCTGACGATTGCCCCGTCGACTTCTGGTTCGATGAGCTGGTATTCGTCGTCGATCAAACGGTAGCCTTGCAGCGGCGGGACCAAATAATCCCGAGTCGGATCGAAAGAAAAATACTCGCGCACGCCGATTTGCTGGTAAATCTCCGGCTTGGTCTCGCGATCTTCGCGCGACGTGCCGCGCGAGGTGACTTCGAATACCACCTGGGGAGCGACGCCTTCGTGCCACAATTGATACGTCCGCCGATCATGCGGAGTTACGCCGAACACCACGAACACGTCCGGCACGATAAACCGATACGGCTGGCCATGTTCGTAATACAGCAGCAGGTCGCTGGCGAGATAGACGTCTTGCTGGCGATATCGGTAACTCAACAGATCGAAAATGCGGATCATCCAGCGCCGATGCACATCCGTTTCGCCCATCGGTCGTCCATCCGATTCGGGGTAGTCAACTTCGTATTGCGTCGTGATCGAAGCCATCGTCAGCAAACCTCGCGAGAGTCATCTCCGGCTGGATTCAGTCTACGCCAAACGCCTCCAGATGGCTAATCTCGGCAATGCGAGCGACCATCCACGCGAATTTCCGGTGCTCGATGACGCTCGCGAACAGCAATTCAAGACGCCGGTTCGTCGGTCAGTCGATCCGCGCTGATCTGTTCGACCATCGCTCGCAGACGTTTCAGCGTCGCCGGGCTGACGTGGTGTTCGATTCCCTCGGCATCGATGGCGGCCGTCGGTTCGTCCACGCCAATCGCTAACAGGAACCGATAGACAATATCGTGTCGCTCACGGCACTTGGCGGCCAATCGCTTGCCCTTGGGCGTTAATTCGATCGGCTGATAAGGCTGAGTCACCAACAGACCGGCCTTCTGCAATCGATCGACGATCCGATTCACCGTCACATGACTAACCGCGAAACGCCGCGCCAAGTCCGTCACGCGGCAACTGCCATTTTCCGTCAGAATGTCCGCAACCGCCTCGACGTAGTCTTCCGCCGTTTCCGTGGCGTGGTCGCGGCGTGTGCGTTGATGGGGTTCCGGATTGCTTGTCGCTCGGTTCACGGTTCGTTCTCGACGTAGGGAGATAGCGATAACATTTTGCACCGCAATGGTAACGCGTTGACACACTTGTAGCAAACGCTACAATCGCGCCAGTCAAATGTAGCGATGGCTACACCGTCCCTTGCTTGGATCGCAATCTTCTCGTGTTAGGAGTCGCTAATTGAATCGTTTGCCGCTTGTGTTCTTCATCTTGCTCGGCATGGGCTGGGGGTGCTATCGAGCTGACACGTCTCCGGATTCCGCCCCGACAGCTTCGCCAGCGAAATTCAACGGGGATTATCCCATTCGAGCGATTTCCACGGTGGGCATGGTTGCCGACATCGTGCGGCATGTCGGCGGCGAGCAAGTCGAAGTGACTCAAATCATGGGCGCCGGCGTTGATCCACATCTGTACAAACCAACCCGAGACGATGTTCAAACGCTAATGAAAGCCGACATTGTTTTCTATTCCGGTCTGATGTTGGAAGGGAAGATGTCGGATACGTTGGTGAAGATGGCCCGCACGAAGCCGGTTTTCCCGGTAACGGAAGATCTCGACGAAGCGACGCTGTTAGAGCCGGAGTCACTGTCTGGGCACTATGATCCGCATGTCTGGATGGATGTGTCCGCGTGGGCGAAGTGCGTCGATTCGGTCACGCGAGCGTTATGTGATTTCGATCCGCCTCATGCCGAGTCGTATCAGACCCGCGCTGACTCGTATCGCGAACAGCTACGGCAACTGCACGAATACGGGTTGGCGTCGACTGCAACAATTCCCGAATCTAGCCGCGTGCTGATCACATCCCATGACGCATTCAACTATTTCGGGCGAGCGTATGGCCTCGACGTAATGGGTGTGCAAGGGATTTCCACCGAATCGGAAGCGGGGCTGCAACGAGTCAATGCGTTGGTCGAAACCCTCGTGTCCAAGCGAGTCGCCGCGGTCTTCATTGAAAGCAGCGTGCCCCGAAAGAACATTGATGCGCTGATCGAGGGCGCTGCGTCTCGCGGACATCAAGTTGTCGTGGGCGGCGAACTATTCTCCGATGCGATGGGCGAGGCCGGTACTTATGAAGGCACTTATATTGGGATGCTCGATCACAATATTACTGTTGTTACCCACGCGCTCGGAGGCTCCGCCCCCGAAGCTGGCATGTCGGGCAAGTTGACAGTAGAGGGAAAAGAACGCGGCACGTAAATGAATCCCCAACGGGCGACAAGTGCGACGAACAACGATGCCGGACACTCGCGAGAATCTTCGGACATTCCACTGTCGGTCTACGATCTGACAGTTGCCTATCACCGCAAGCCCGTGTTATGGGATGTTGGGTTCGATGTTCCCGCTGGCGCTCTTGTTGGCGTTGTGGGGCCGAACGGGGCCGGCAAGAGCACGCTGCTCAAGGCTGTTATGGATTTAATTCCGCGTGCGTCAGGGCGAATTCAAGTATTCGGCAAGTCGTACCAACACAATCGTCGCCGCGTGGGTTATGTGCCGCAGCGCGAGACCGTCGACTGGGACTTCCCCGTCGACGCGTTGGACGTGGTGACGATGGGATTGTATAGCGAGATCGGCTGGTGTTTTCCCATTCGCAAGAAGCACCGCGACATCGCCCAGGACGCGCTGAATCGCGTCGGAATCGGTGACCTGGCTCATCGCCAGATTAGTCAACTCTCGGGTGGTCAACAGCAACGGACGTTTCTGGCCCGCGCGCTGGTGCAGGACGCCGATCTCTACTTGATGGACGAGCCATTCGCGGCCGTCGATGCGGCTACGGAACGAGCCATCGTTGAAATTCTCCGCGAGATGAAGGAACGCGGAAAGACCGCGATTGTGATTCATCACGACCTGCAAACCGTCCCGGAGTATTTCGACTACGTCGTGCTGCTCAACATGCGAGTCGTCGCTCATGGACCAACCAACGACATATTTACCCCCGAGAATCTTCAAAAGACTTACGGTGGTCGTCTCACACTTTTGGATCAGGTGTCCGAAGCCATGAGACGGCGGGAGCGGTCTTTATGATATCGCGACGTTGCACGGCCGCTTTGACGGTTGCCTGCTGCGCCTTGCTAGTATGTTCCACGCTTCATGCCCAACCATCGCCAGTATCGCCGCGTTCGATCGACAAACGGACGGAGTCGACTTCCTGGAATCAGTCGCTGCGTGTCATATTTCTGCGGGACTACAACACTCGGGTCGTCGTATTTGGCACAACACTACTCGGTTGTGCGGGCGGTATGGTAGGTAGTTTCACACTGCTGCGCAAGCGAGCTTTAATGGGTGACGCGCTCAGTCATGCCACGCTTCCTGGCATCGTTTTGGCCTTCATTATCGCGACGAGGTTCGGGCTGGACGGCAAATCACTCCCATTTTTATTGTCCGGAGCAACCGTCTCAGGATTACTCGGCGTGGGTGTCATCTTGCTGATTCGCCAACGCACGCGGCTCAAGGAAGACACGGCATTGGGCGCCGTGTTGAGCGTTTTCTTTGGCGGCGGTCTGGCCTTGCTAAGCGTTAGCCAGCAGATGCAACAAGGCCACGTGGCGGGCCTGGAGTCGTTTATCTATGGCAAGACCGCCTCGATGGGCGCACACGACATACGCCTCATTATGTTGGCCGCGATCGTGTGTATTGGTATCTGTCTTCTGTTGTTCAAAGAATTCAAATTGCTCTGTTTCGACGAGGAATTTGCTGCCTCACGAGGCTTTCCGGTGATGCGGTTGGACATCGTACTGATGGCGCTCGTCGTCACGATCTGCATTGTGGGTTTACAGGCCGTGGGCATTGTGCTTGTCATTGCCTTGCTCATCATTCCCGCCGCGGCCGCGCGATTCTGGACGGATCAATTATCCAGCATGTTTGCCATTTCCGGCGGACTTGGCGCCTTGGGAGGCATGGTAGGCGCGGAGATTAGCGCTCTGTTTTCCCGGCTGCCATCGGGTGCCATGATCGTGTTGGTTTACACCTTACTGTTTTCCGCGAGCATGCTGTTGGGGCGTCGCCGTGGGGTGCTGATTCGCGGCTTGCGTCGCCTCCGATTGAACCGCCAGATCGATCGCCAGCATCTATTACGAGCGATCTACGAATTGCGAGAATTGACGATTAGCGCCACGCGTAACAAGTTCGAGCCGACTCGGAATCAGGGATTTGATGTTGATCGGATGCAGTTGCTGGCAAAACGCAGTTGGTCCGCGGGTCGTTTGGGAACCGCAATTCGGCGAGCTGTTCGTGATGGCTTGGTTCGCGTAGACGGGGACGACATAACGCTGACGGACGAAGGAATGGTCGAAGCCGCGAGATTGACGAGACAACATCGACTCTGGGAGCTCTATCTGATCACCTACGCCGAAATTGCTCCCAGTCGCGTGGATCGAGACGCTGACGCAATTGAGCATGTGTTGGAGCCCGAAGTTATTTCCGAGTTGGAGGGCCTATTGGCTCGGCGATACACCGATGTGCCGGCTAGTCCGCACGACCTCGGAACGGCATCCATTTCGCCGTCGCTACGCCCGCCAGGATCGGAGGCGTGAGATGGGAATCCTCTCGGATTGGAATTGGGCTTTGGACGGATGGATCGTGGCGGCAGGAGTTTTGTGTGCCATCGCATCCTCCCTGCTAGGAAACTTCTTGGTATTGCGTCGCATGAGTATGTTGGGCGACGCCATCAGCCACGCCGTTCTGCCAGGACTAGCCGCGGCATTTCTCATTAGCGGCAGTCGCAACAGCATTCCCATGTTTCTCGGCGCCGTCGTGGTCGGGGTTCTGACAGCCATGTTCACCGAGTGGATTCGGGGAGTTGGACGGGTCGACGAGGGAGCTTCGATGGGAGTGGTCTTCACATCGTTGTTTGCTCTTGGACTCGTCATGATCGTCCAAGCCGCGGATCACGTTGACTTGGATCCGAGTTGCGTACTGTATGGAGCTATCGAATTAACACCGCTTGATACGGTTTCGCTAGGGCCGCTAGATGTTCCGCGTGTGGTATTAACATTGGGCGTCGTCATGCTGGTGAACGCGACGTTCATTATGGTCTTTTACAAAGAACTTAAGATCAGTTCGTTTGATCCCGCCTTGGCGACCGCAAGCGGCGTTCATGCCGGATTGATGCACTACTTGCTGATGATTTTGGTGGCAGTCACCGCGGTTGCCAGTTTTGAAAGTGTCGGAAATGTGCTTGTCGTGGCGATGTTTGTGGTTCCACCCGCGGCGGCCTACATGTTAACCGATCGTCTGCCGCGCATGATCGTGGTTAGTGCCGTACTCGCGGCCTTATCGGCGATCTTGGGACATGTCGGAGCACTTGCGGTTCCGGCGTGGTTTGGTTTCCAGAGCACTTCGACCGCCGGAATGATGGCCGTTGCGGCCGGAGTCATGCTTGGGCTGGCCATTCTTTTTAGTCCACGTCACGGCGTTCTGGTCAAACTCATTCGGCAGCGAAAGCTGGCCTGGAGAATCCTGGCCGATGATGTTGTCGCGTTGCTTTATCGATTTGATGAACGCGAGGAACACAGCCAGGCAACTCCCGCTTCTCTGGCCGATGCGCTGTTGATCGACCGGTTCACATTGGGACTAACGATCCGCTGGCTGCGATTGTCGGGAAGCGTGCTGTGGAGAACCGAGGCATCGGGAGGTTGGTGCGAGTTGACCGCGCGAGGGCGAGAGCGTGCCCGTGAGCTTGTGCGTTCACATCGTTTGTGGGAGCAGTATCTCATATCTCAGGCTGGCGTGGAATCCGAGCGAATCCACGATAAGGCCGAGCGCTATGAGCACTTTACCGATGTTGCCATGCGTGATTTGCTGGACGCGGAAACGAATGCGCCCCGGATTGATCCTCATGGATCGCCCATACCAAGAGAGCATGAGAGTCGTTAGAGCGACTTCCGTCGCTAGCCGTTCAAACGCACGGCAAAAGCGCGATGTCCCGCGGTATTTGCCTTTTCCACCGCCGTAATGGCGTCGATTAACCATTCGTACCGCAGATGTTCGTCCGCGTGAATCGTCACTGGAATCGTGGTGTGGGAATTCGCCACTTCGGCGAGAGCGCCTTGGAGGTGGACGAAATCGGGTAACGATCGTTCGCCAAGCGATATATCCGTGAGCTCGCCGTCACGGTCCGCGTTGAGATATACATGCAGCTCTTCGATCGGCGTGTCAGTCGGCTTATTGACCGAGCTTGCCTCCTTCGCGGGCATCGTTACCGTGAAGTCGCCTTCGGACGCCACTACTCGAAAGGTCATCACAAAGAATACTAAGAGCAGGAACACGATGTCGATCATCGCGGTCATGTTCAAGTTTTGTTGAGAGACAGAAGGCCGTTGTTGGAATCGCATGGCATACTCTCTAGCGCAAACCGGCCGGTGGGAACACCCAACCAGTCGTGTGTGACGTGTCGCGGCTCGGGGACAGCCAAGCCGATGCGATTGTTTCGTCACGGTCCGTGCGATTTATTCCCGCAACGCCGAATTCGCTTCCGTTGCCTTGATGGCTGTCTGGCAAAGCGGATGCGGCGAGCGCGGTCGAACGGTCACGGTCTAGCGGATGATGACCTTTGATCCGATCGAGAGAATGCCGTAGACGTCGTTGGCGTCGCGCGGACTCAGGCTAATGCAGCCGAGCCCTTGATTCGTGTTCGACCCGGCCGGGCTGCCGTGAATGGCTAACCCATTGCCGAGATCCAGCCACACGGATCCAAACGGATTCTGTGAGTCGCCGGGCGGAAAGCTGCGGCCATCGGCACTGTAATAGGCTCGATCGCGTTGCTTGTCGCGCACGTCGTAAGTTCCCGGTTGAGGCGCGGGGTCCGTGCCCATGGTGATTGGAAAGCGGCCTGCGTACAGACGATTGGCGAACAAAGTCAACTCGCCTCGCGCGAGATCGACATCCGCGCGGAACGGCCCCGGAATGATTTTCAGTTCCGTGCCGGGCACGAGCACGCGAGGGTCGTCGATACCATTGATGTTCGCCAGCAATTGCCACGGCACTTGATGCCGTTCGGCAACTTGAAACAGGTCTTCTTCTCGCCCTACTTTATGAGCGGTCGTGATAAGATGTTCGATCGAGTAGATGACCTTGCCGGCCAACGGATCGAGCATATCAATTAATTGCTGCTGTTCATCGGGTGTAAGATCGGGGCTGTTATAAAAGATGGACAGTGTGAATAACGCTTCCCGATAGTTGCCGTTGGCGATATGGGTTTCCGCTGTGCGTCTCGCATTTTGGAACGCGCGAACACCAATCGAATTGGGCGATGCATCGGCAGCACTGTCGGTGGGCGCAGCGACATCGGCGGTGGCGACATCGGGCGTGGCCGTGGTCGCACCACTGGTATCCACATAAGCGGAGACCGGTGGCGTATTGCTGGCGTCTGTCGGAGATGCGTAAACGGAATCTCTACTGGCAGCGGCCGCGGCCGAACTCGTGGTCCGGTGGATCTAGTGACGCGGGGCTGTCATAAATACTGCGGGGCGACGAAGATCCCGAGTCGCTGGCGGCCACGGTCGAGGCGCCAGCGGATGGAATCTCGGGAGGCGAAAGCGAACCGTAAACGCTGGGAGTCTTCGTCGCGGTCATCGCCGGAGATGCGTTGGTTGCCGGAGATATCGTCGCGTCCGTTGAATCCGCGTCGGTGTTTGCCGGCGCATAGGACGACGAGGCATCGACCTCGTAGCTGGCCTGTTGGTTTCCGAACGAGGTCATCGCGTGCTGAGAATCGGTGGCCACGGCGCTTCCGGTGGGAGATGCCGAACCGGCTTCGTGATGCGGCATGGAACCGTGGTCATGGTTTGGATGCGCGGCGATATCAGCCGGCGAGCTGAACATGCCAGCGTCGCCTCCGCCGCTATTTGGTCCGAGATCGATGACCGGTGGCTGCGCGGTTGAAGCGGTCGGCCACTGCAATTCCGGCAGTTCCGTCTCGGGCGTGTTCAGGACGGTGTAAACTCCGTACAAGACGCCCAGCAACAATACGACAACGACGGCGGTTTTGACCGTTTGCACCTTAGTCCTCCTTGACTTAGTGCGGGAACCGTTCCACCGATCGCGAACACCTGAGGCGGGTTCCGTTCGCGACGGCGGTTAATGGCTCCGATTCAATTATTCAGCAGACCTTATTGACCAAACCCATCATCGAGCCATCTCATGTCTTGGAATGATGACCACAACGACGATTTCGATGACTACGATTTCGACCCAAGTGATTATGAGGACGACGACTGGCGCGACGACGTGGATCACGACGACGAGTCAGACGAACCGGCCTTAATCGTTTGCAACCACTGTGGCGACCACATCTACGACGACACGGCAATTTGCCCTTCGTGCGGAGCGGCCGTCACCGTGAACACCAGTCCCTGGTCCGATCGCCCTTCGTGGTGGATCGTGCTGGGATTTCTGGGAATCGTGACCGCGAGTTTGACGATGGTGGGTTGTTGGTGGTTTTAGAGCCACATTCCACGAACCCAGACCACCGCGCAATCCCGCGCGCTGCTCCGACCGGCGGCGGATGATATCGAAACGTGCCGGCGACGCCTATATCAATTCCGATAAAACGTGCCTGGCGTCGTCCGCCTACCTGGAAAGCCAAAAGCAGGCGGTGGAGACGAAGGCGGATGCCGAGAAATAGCATGCTCGGTCGCCGGCAGGCCGCGCCAAGTCCGAATGGCTCTAGTTCGAGCAGCGATTGAAACCGCGCCGCAAGGGGCACCTGCCTTTTCATGTCCGACATGGACACAAAACTGCTTGTCGGCACCTTCGTCAGCGACAACGTGTCCGCTGCCATGGGCGGAATGGCTTAGGCCGTACCCGCCGGGAAGCTCGCCGTGCGATGCCGGCGGCCCTGCTTGTCGACCAGCAGTGTATCGACTTCCGGCAGGTTAGCCACCAGCCGCAACGTGCCGTCCACACCCAGCACCATCGCGGCGGTCGAGAGGGCGTCGGCCGCCATTGCGGTTGGCGCCAGCACCGAGACGCTGGCCAGCTCGGTCGGCGATTGGCCGGTGCGGGGATCGAAGATGTGATGGTGGCGGCGGTCGGCGGAGAAGGTCGTGGCGTAGTCGCCGGAGGTCGCCAAACATCGGCCGGTGAGGCGGGCCAGCGAGAGAAAGCCGTCGGGCTGGCGAGGATGTTGAATCCCCACGCTCCACGCGTCGCCTCGCCGCCCATGCCCGCGAACGCTCAGCTCGCCCGTGTTGACCAACGCGTTTTCGATGCCTCGTTCGGCCAAGGCCGCCATCACTCGGTCGGCCGCGAAGCCTTGAGCGATGCCGTTCAACGTGATCTCCGGCCGCCGGTCGGAGACGAGCCGCACGCGTCGCTCGGTCGCCTCCACGCACTGCCAGTCCACGGAGCCTCGCGCGGCCGCGATCTCGCCCTCGCTCGGCAATCGTCCGGCCGCTCGGGCCGTGTCGAACAATCGCCACAGCGGCTGGACCGTGATGTCGAAGGCCCCGTTGGTTTGCCGCGACGTTTGGCGAGCGAACTGCAACACCCGGACGAGATACGGATGAGGATCGTCCAGGTAACCGTCGCGATTCAAGCGGCTCAGTTGGCTGTCGTCGCGATAAACGGACATCAACTGTTCGATCAACGCCAGCTCGCCGAAGGCCGCGTCCACGGCGTCGCGGGCCGTGGGCGGATCGGCGTGCAGCACGGTGATGCTGATTTTCGACCCGAAGGCGCGGGCCGTTCGATTCACGGCGATTAGGTTGTCGCCGGCCGGGGTTGGTAAGGTCGCGACGGAATTGGACGACGATGCCCCCGCGTCTTCTCGACCGCCGGACGCTAGGTGCACGGCGAAGGCGCCGACCGCGATGCTGCCGGCGGCAAGGCACACGAATTGGCGTCGTTGCATCGTTAGGCTCCGAAGTGGTCTCGAACGGTTGTTGTTAGGCGACTGGTAGATGCGATGTTACCCAAATACAAGCACGATGCGCAGCGAGTGGGTCGATAAGTTCGACTCGAATACAAGCACGATGCGCGAGCGAGTGGGTCGATAAACTCCTTGCTGCGCTGCGTGCTGGTATGTTTTCATTTGTCGCTCGCCTTGGTGTGGGTTCGCTGGGGCTCGCTTCGCTCGACCCCAGGCACGTTGTGAGACCCCAGGCACGTTGTGAGATTTCAGGCATTGGCGAGTCAGTTCACCCCTACACTCAGCCACAACATGGCCATCGAGCTGGCGTTTAACAACAGATGCAGGATCACGCAGGGCAGCAAGCGATGCGTGGCTCGATAAACGTATCCCAAACCGACTGCCAAGATGAATAACGGAATTGGATCGGGGCCATGCGAGGCGTGCAAGATCGCGAACAGCGCGGCGCTCAAGAACAACGGCCAACGCGGCACGTTCGTATGGGCGACCTCAACAGCCTGGACGATCTCCGCGTCTTGCTCAGTGGCTTGCGGAGCGACATACGGGTTGCTCCCGTCCTCGGCGTTCGGTTCGTCGGCGTCCGCTTGAACCGGCGGAATATCGTCAGCAAACACTTGTTCGCCCCGCGGCATTGAAGCGGTTTGCTCAGCCGCGACCGGTTGCGACTCGACCGGTTCCGACTCGATTGGCTCGGGCGACAGGGATTGGAAACCGTGCAGCCGGCGCGTCAGGTCTTCGAGCCAACCTTGGATCAACATGCGGAACATGAACTCTTCGGCAATCGGCGCGGCGATCACCGCCACGAACGACAGCACGCCGAACAGCCACCAGCTCGGCTCACGCTCGAACACCGTCATCAGCGGATGTTCCGACGGGAACATCTGCGTCAGCAATCCTTGGATCGTGTAGACCGGCCCCGCCAGGATCAGAAACGCGACGCCGCCGATCTTCAGATCGCGCACGAACGTGTCGCCCGCCAAGCCCAACCGGCGATAGAGCTGGCGGTCGCGCAGAGCGATGATACCGAGCGAGACGACCACGACCGTCAGCTTCACGATCGCGTCGCTGCCCATGACCAAGCCGCCCTGGAACGATGACATGTTTTCAAAACCAGCCGCGGGATTGATCGAGGTGGCTGATTGCAAAACCTGCAGCGCGACGATTTGAAACAGAACGAACAACAGCAAGGTTCGCGTGACGTCCAGCAAGCCCCACGTGGCCGGCGGCCGAGGCTCGACCTGCAACCACGGTTGACCGGGCTTGCGACGGCGACGCACGACGACGGCGGTCACGGCGCTCAGCAGCAGCATGACGATAAGAAACAGCAACTCGAACACCACCGGCGGTCCTTGCGAATTAGTCGGGCGAATATCGCAGACCCGCGATGATGTACTCCACGCCGGAATAGATCGTCAGCCCAATGGCAATCCAAACCAAGGTCGCCAAGGTGTAGGGCAACCACACGGGCGCGACAGCCGGCAACCATTGCGGCGCGGCGTCCGCGGCCCACATCAACTGCAACAGACTGGCCACGACCGCCGCACACTGGAACACCATCTTCCACTTGCCGGCGAACTTGGCCGAGAAATCTCCGCCGCTTTGTTCGACCAAACTGCGAATCACGGTCACCAGCATCTCGCGCCCCATCACCACGACCGCCATCCAAGCGGCGATGCCCGAACCGAGGTGCTCTTGAGCCGCCAGATAGATGAACGTGCCGCAGATGATGATCTTGTCGACGAACGGGTCAAAGATCCGGCCGACCTTGGTCACTTGGTTGTATCGCCGAGCCCACCAGCCATCGACCCAATCGGTCGACGCGGCGACGAGAAAGACTAGCAACGCCGGAAAGTATTGCTGGGCGGGAATCAGCAGGAACACCACGATCGACAGCACGAAACGCACGGCCGTGATTTGATTCGGCACATTGAAATACTTGGCTTGCGCGGCACGAGCCTTCGACGCACTCGACATAACGCCTCCTGATCCGCTGTCCGCCATTACCGAGGTCTTCCGACCGCCACGCCGATCAAATCATAGTCGCGCATGCCGACGATCTCGCACTTGACGATGCTGCCGGGTCGCAGCTTGCGACGATTCGCGGTCACGTAGACCAACGCGTCGACATCCGGAGCGTCGGCATGCGAGCGACCGATCCAAGCGTCGGCGGCCTCGTCGACCGGTCGGTCGATAATCACGTCGCACGTGGTTTCCAGCAGCGCTTCGTTGCGAGCAAAGGCGACTTCCTGCTGCACGGCCATCAACTGCTCGCGTCGCTGTTCTTTGACTTCTTCCGCCACTTGATCCGGCAACTGAGCGGCCGGCGTATCGGGCTCGAACGAATACGTGAACACGCCGACGCGATCGAACTGCTGCTCGGCCACGAACTCGGCCAGCTCCTGGAACTGCTCGTCCGTCTCGCCCGGAAACCCCGTGATGAACGTCGTGCGTATCGACAGGTTCGGAATGCCGTCTCGCAGCCGATCCAACAGCGATTCAGTTTCGGCTCGAGTGACTCGCCGGGCCATTCGTCGCAACATCGTGTCGTTGATGTGTTGCAACGGAATATCGATGTAAGGCACGATTCGCCGCGATTCGGCGATGGTGCGAATCAGCGTGTCGTCGATGTACATCGGGTAGAAATACATCAAGCGAATCCACTCGATGCCTTCGACCTGATCCAGCTCGCGCAGCAACTCGGCCAAGCGCGTTTCGCCGTACAAATCCAAGCCGTAATAGGTCGTGTCTTGTGCCACCACGATCAGCTCGCGGACGCCGTCGGCCGCCAATTGTTCGGCCTCGCGCCGGACTGCTTCGATCGGCTTCGAGGCGTGTTTGCCTCGCATCTTGGGAATCGCACAAAACGTACAGAGCCGATCGCAGCCTTCGGAAATCTTGAGGTATCCGAAGTGCCGCGGCGTGATCCGCAGCCGCTCGGTATCCGGCAACGCGCGAATCGGTGCGGGCTGAAACACGGTTCGTTGTTCGGCCAAGTTTCCGAGCAACCGATCGGCCACCTTCGTGATTTCCTCGCGACCGAACACGCCGACCAGCGAATCAATCTGCGGACGCGATTCGAGCAACTGTTCCTTCTGCCGCTCGGCCAAGCACCCCGAGACAATCACGCCGCGCGTGCGTCCGTCTTGCTTGAGCCGCAGCATCTCGTCGATCGAAGCGAACGATTCGTCGCGCGCCCGCTCGATAAAGCCGCAGGTGTTTACGATCACGAAGTCGGCGCCGTCGGGTTCGGCCACCAGCTTGTATCCATCTAATTGCAGCAAGCCCAACATGCGCTCGCTGTCGACGGTATTCTTGGGGCAGCCCAAGCTGACGAAGGCGTAGCTGCCCTTCGGCTGGCCGGCGCTGGGCTGTTCGCGATACTCGGATTCGGTTGCGGTCTTGGTCATGGAAGCGGCAAGGAGGCCGGAGAACCGACCCGTGGCGGGCAACAGCGTCGAAAGTGGGGAACGGAAGAAGCGGGCGGCGGCCGTCTGTCGGACACGGCGGCGACGCGAGCGATTCATCATATCGGAATAGGCTGCTTTGGCGAGTGCGGCCTGCGGGATCGGCTATAATGTCCCGCCGTTAAACGCCCTAACCTCGCTACGGATTTCCCCCATGCCTACTATCCTGATCGTCGACGACGCGAAAATCGATCGCGTGTTGGCCGGCAGTTGTGTCGAGCAGCTCGGAGCGACTCCGATCTACGCGGAGAACGGCGTCGAGGCGCTGGAGCGAATTGAGCAAGAGAAGCCTGACGGCGTGCTGACCGATCTGCAAATGCCGGAAATGGACGGGCTGGAGTTGGTCCAGTCGATTCGCCGCGACTATGCGGATGTGCCCGTAGTTTTGATGACGGCGCACGGCAGCGAGGAAGTGGCCGCCGCCGCGCTCAAGCACGGCGCGGCCAGCTATGTGCCGAAAAAGAACCTGCGGCGCGATCTTGGACACGCGCTGCGCGTCGTGTTGGACGCGGCCGAAGCGGCCCAAGATCGGCAGACGGCGCGTCAGTTATTGATCGAATCGGAGACCAAGTTTGTATTCGGCTATCAACCCGGCGCGGTTCAAGCGCTAGTTAGCCACCTGCAAAACGGCCTCGCTCAGATCGAGTTCGGCGATCATGCCGACTTGATCCAGATTGGTACGGCCTTGACCGAAGCGCTGACGAACGCCCTCGATCACGGCAATCTGGAACTCGATTCGGCGCTGCGCGAAGCGCCGGACAACGCCTATCGACGCCTCGGCAACGAGCGATCCGAACAACCGCCCTACAAAGATCGGCGCGTCCACGTCACGGCCCGACTCACGCCGACCGAAGCCAGCTACACGATTCGCGATGAAGGTCCGGGCTTCGATCCGTCGACGCTGCCCGACCCAACCGACCCGGAAAACTTGCTACTGGCCAGTGGTCGCGGCATCATGCTGATTCGGATGTTCATGGATGAAGTGACGTTTAATGAAACAGGCAATTCGATCACCATGATCAAGCGCCGGCCGGCATAGACGAACGGACATCCATAATTCGACCTCGCCGCCAAATGTCGCGAGGCTAGCGGCGGCTTTATTCTGTGAGGGCCAGAACCATGTCGGACGAGCGGAGTTCTCGCCGATCCGCCGCGGGCGGACGCAGTGCGGTGATTGCGGCCATCGTCGTCTTTGGCTTATTCGTCATGCCGATGTTGTATGTTCTCTCCATTGGCCCGGTCGTCTATTTCTACCAAGACAGCGAGCCTCCGATGTGGCTGCAAAACTTCTACGCGCCAATTCTTTGGGTTCACGGGCTCGGCGGCTTTGTCGGCCAAGCCCTGGAGCGTTACGCGGAGATGTGGCGGAGCTAATCGACGGCCCATGATCGTTGGTCGCGATCGTCAAACGTGCCCGCTGGTTGGATCGGCTGGCAAGCTCACATGTTCGGACGCGGAGACCGGAGCGTGATCCGGCGTCTCGCCAATTTGCTGAGTCCCCAAGGACGGGAAGATCGCCGCCAGCAAGTATTGACGCACCAAGAACCAGCAGACGCTTCGCTCGTTCAACCGCGGGTCAATCTCGCCAGCTAATTCCGCATGCGCTTGGGGCAAATGGCTCCAATGCAACGCCGGGCGTTCGTGATGTGCCGTGTGAAATCCGTTGTTGAAGAACAGAAAATTGAATAACCGTCCCGTGAAGTTTCGCGAATGATCGTGCTCGGACCAGGCATCCGCATGCACATGCTGTATGTAGTTGAATACCATGATCAAAGTGACCGAGCAGATCGCCGGCAAGATTAGCGAAAAGAACCACACATACAGTCCCAGTCCCGTTCGCGTGCGGTGATGCAGCATGGCGGCCAGAATCAGCAGCCCTATGTACACGCTGATCCACCACACATACTGAAACCAAATTCGCGAGTAGAGATGGCGATTCGCGGACTTCGTGCGGTTGATATAGTGCTTGATCGGGTCGCCTTGGAAATAGCCGGATACGAACGGATAGGCGAGCACCATCATTAGGTGATTGCGATTCGTATATCGCCAAGTGATCGTGGCGTCGCCCGGCCGATTGACAAACCGGTGATGGTTCAAATTATGAGTCGGAATCCACATCAGCGTGGGATATCCATAGAACACGGTCAGAAGATGCCCGAATCCGTTGTTCAGCCGCCGACCCGTAAACGTCGGCCGATGATTGTGATTATGAGCAATGACGCCGCAAGCCGTCGCCAGATAACAACTGAGCGGACACAGAAACACAATCGTCGCTGGCACGGCATATTGAATGGCCACGCTAACTACGGCGAGTACGACCCATAACAGGGTTCGAAGATCCGTGCGGTGTCGAAGTAGAGGCAAGTCACTCGTCCGTAAAATTAGTAGCCTGGGTCGGGCTTTGAATTGGTTATGGCGAAAGCGTTTGGCACGCTAACTTTGTCCGACCCGCAATCGACGTTCCCTCGCGCAACACTCGCCAATGCATCCGAACATACACCCTTTCGGAGACTTCACCAACCGCTAAATCGCGAACAGTTCCCGAACACGACGGACTGGCGCGATAGCAACGCGGCGCTGACAGCATTCGGGTCTTCGCATTGGCTGCTCGACGCGTCTGCCCATTGGCGACTGTCATCTGGCGTCGCTGCATCTACAATCGGACGTTTTGCTTCATCGCTCGGCACGCTGCCCGCGCGCCGAACGAGACCTTTGTCTCGAACTCCATCGTGGTGTGTTAATGCAGTGGAATCGTAAGTTAATGGGCTGGTCCGCACTGGTCGTCGTGATTGTGGCGGTAATCGGTGATGCGAGAGTTTTGGGCGCCGCCCCGCCGCAACCTTTGCGGGCTTTGTTGATTACCGGTGGCTGTTGCCACGACTACAGCGCCCAGAAAAACTTGATCAAACGGGGCTTGGAAGAACGAGCTCACATCGAGGTCACCGTGGTTCAACAAGGCGGCAGCGCCACGGATTCTCGCATTCCCCTTTATGAAAATGCAGACTGGGCGGACGGCTACGACATCGTGCTCCACGACGAATGCTTCGCCGACGTGAAGGATCCTGCTTGGACCGAACGCATCCTGAAGCCGCATCGCGAGGGTCTTCCGGGCGTCGTGATTCATTGTGCGATGCATTGTTATCGCGACGGAACGACGAACTGGTTTGAGTTCTGCGGCGTGACTTCGCATCGCCACGGTGCTCATTATCCGCACGAAGTGCTGAACCGCGACGCCGAGCATCCGGTGATGCAAGGCTTCGGCGCCGCCTGGGCGAATCCGGCCGGCGAGCTGTATTGGATCGAAAAAATCTGGCCGACCGCCCATCCGCTGGCTTCCGCCAAGAACCGCGAGAAAGGAAACGAGGAGGTCTGCGTCTGGACGAACGACTATCACGGCACTCGCGTCTTCGGCACGACGCTGGGGCATCATAACGAGACCGTGGATCACCCCAAGTTTCTCGATCTGCTGACGCGCGGCACGTTGTGGGCTTGCGGCAAGCTGGACGACACCTATTTGAAGCCCGTGGGCGAGAAACTCGTGCCGGTGAACTTGGCATTGAATAAGCCAACCAAGGCATCCAGCGAAGAGACCGGCAAGAATAACTTTGCCAAACACGCCGTCGATGGAAACCCCGGCACTCGCTGGTGTGCCGCCAATGGATCGGCGCCGCAGTGGTGGCAAGTTGATCTGGGACGTCCGCAGAATCTGAAGGGCGTCGAGCTGAAATGGGAATCGTCGACAACCATCTATCGCTATCAGGTCGAAGGTTCAATGGACGGACAAAACTGGTCGATGCTGGTCGACGAATCGCAGAACAACGACGCCGAGTTTGTCCATAAGTTCGACGCGCCCAACACGCAATTCGTCCGACTCACTTTCCTCGGCAGCAACACGGGCGGCTGGAGCAGCCTGTGGGAAGTCAACGTGTTCGGCGACGAAATGATCAAGGTCGATCCCGCTGCGGCGCTGCGTGAATCCGAACGCTCGCAGTTGGCCGAAGTGAAAGTCCCCGATGGTTTCGACGCCACCTTGTTCGCCGCGCCGCCCGCCGTGAACTACCCGGTTTTCATCGCTGCCGCGCCGGACGGCACGGCTTACGTTTCCGTCGACAAGAACGGTTCGCTCGATCGCGCCGCGAATCGCGGCGCGGTGATTCGCCTGCGAGATTTGGACGGCGATGGTCGAGCCGACGAATCGAAGCTGTTTGTCGACAACGTCGATTCGCCTCGCGGTTTGGTATGGGACCACGATCGGTTGTATGTCTTGCACCCGCCGCACTTGAGTGCCTTCATCGATCACGATGGCGACGGCCATTCCGACGAGCAGCAGGTGCTGGTCAAGAACTTGGCCTTCACGTTCAAGGACCGGCCGGCCGATCACACGTCGAACGGCGTCACGCTGGGAATTGACGGTTGGCTGTATCTGGCGATTGGCGACTTCGGCTTTATGGAAGCCGAGGGAGCGGACGGCCGCAAGCTGCAAATGCGAGGCGGCGGTGTCGTGCGAGTGCGGCCGGACGGTACCGAGCTGCAAACTTATTCGCGCGGAACGCGAAACATTTTGGAGGTGGCGGTCGACCCGCTGTTGAACGGATTTACTCGCGACAACACGAACGACGGTGGCGGTTGGGACATCCGGCTGCATCATTTCACCGGCTTGGAACACCACGGATACCCGTCGTTGTACATGAATTTCGGCGACGAGATCGTTCAACCGCTGGCGGACTACGGCGGCGGTTCGGGTTGCGGCGCGTTGTTCATGGACGAGCCGGGCTTTCCCGCCGGCTACGGCCGAGCGTTGTATACGGCCGACTGGGGACGAAGTTGGGTTTATCGTCATCCGCTGAAACCGAACGGAGCGACCTTCGAGCCCGAGCAGCATGAGTTCGCTGGCTTACCGCGCGTCACGGATTTGGATGTTGATGCGATGAGCGGCATTCTGTTGACCAGTTGGAAAGGGGCGACGTTTACCTATGCCGGCGAAGATGTCGGCTACGTGGTTCGCGTGACGCCGAAAGGCTACCAGCCCGAGCCGTTGCCGGACTTCGCCGCGGCAAGTGACCTGGAGCTGATCGAACTGCTGAAGTCGCCCAGCCATCGTCGCCGAATGGAAGCTCAACGGACGTTGATTCGTCGAGGCTTGAATGAAGCCACCGCGCAGCAGATCGAAAAGCTCGCCGTCGACGCTTCGCAGCCGATCGCGTCGCGCGTCGCCGCGGTGTTCGCGCTGAAGCAAGCGCTTGGTTCCCAAGCGAATCCGGCGCTTTTGCAGTTGGCCGCTGATGCCACGATTCGGGCTTTCGCGATTCGCGCGCTCGCCGATCGAGGCGACCAGTTGGGCGGCGTCGACAGCGCATTACTCGCCAACGGTTTGTCGGACAAGAACGCCCGCACCCGTTTGGAAGCCGTCGTCGCGTTGGCTCGATTCGGCGGTCCCGATGCCGAGCACGCGAATTCGTCGGTCCACGATCAAGCGCGACGCCAAGCGGCCGAGGCCCTCGCCGCCTCGCTCGACGAATCGGACCCGGTGATCGCGCACACCATCGTGCAAGCGCTGATCGCGCTGCGAGCTGGCGAAGCCCTGCTGCCGATCGAAGCCGCGGTTGGCGACAGCGAAGTCGAACGAACGCGTCGCACTCGCGCGCTGCGAGCTCTGCAATCGATCCACGAGCCCGAGGTGGTCGACGCGTTGATCGCTCGCCTGGCCGCCGAAACCAATCCCGAGCGGCGACAAGGTCTGTTCACAGCGCTCTGCCGCTTGCACTACGTCGACGGGCCGTGGAAAGGCAACAGTTGGGGCACGCGGCCAGATACGTCGGGGCCGTATTATCAGCCCGAAGCCTGGGCGGCGTCGCCCCGGATTGCGGCGGCGTTGAAAGCGGCTTTGGAACAAGCCAGTGGCGATCAAGCCGCGACGTTGCTCAACACATTGGCTCGCCACAAAGTGCAGCTCGACGGCACGCTGGATCGGCTGATAACCATCGCGGCGAAGGACGCCTCGGTGCTGCCGATCGCCGTGGCGGAAATCGGCCGCGCCGCTCGGGTCGCGCCGGAAGCCGCCGAGCTGTTGGAGCGAGTCGCTCGCGATGCGAAAGCTCAGCGCGAACTCCGCCTCGCGGCCGCCGCGACGTTGCTCAAGAGCGATCATCCCGACGCGTTCGCCACCGCCCTGCAAACGCTGGCCGACAGCGACGAACAGGACGGCAACAAGCATCGGACGAACGAGCTGTGGAACGCGCTCCGCAACGCCAAACAGTTGCCGCTGCAAGCCGAGGCGTTGAACGCTCAAGCGACGAAGGCCCGCGGCGCCGCTTCGTTGTGGGCCGATGCCGCACTGCTCAGCCTGGCTACGCGCAAGCAGTTGGCGCCCGAGACACGCGAGCTAGTCGAGCGCTCGCTGGCCGAAGGTTGGGCCGATCCGGCTCGGGCCACCCAGTTGCTCGAAGCCGCCCAGGCGACGAACCAACGCGACTACGAATCGCAAGTCCGCCAGTCGCTCGCCAGTTCCGACAAGGCCGTCGCCGCAATGGCTCGCCGAGTGGCCGATGCTTGGAAGCTGCCGCCCGAGCCCACGCCGGCCGGCCCGCCGATCAGCACGATGAAGCCCGAGGACGTGATCGCCGCCGTGCTGAAACGCCAGGGCGACATCGCTCGCGGCGAGCAACTGTTCGGCAAGCTGAACTGTGCGAAATGCCATACGGTCAAACAGGGCGAGCCGCTGCGTGGACCGTTCCTGCCGCAAGTGGCGAAGACCTACAAACGCGAGCAACTGGCCGAGGCCGTGTTGCTGCCCAGCAAGTCGATCGCCCAGGGCTTCGTTACGAACGCTTTTCTGCTGGACAGCGGCAAAGTCGTCACTGGGTTCGTCACCAACGAAGCGGCCGATGTGGTGACGATCCGCGACGGCCAAGGCGAAGAACTGCGAATCGAAGTCGACTCGATCGAGGATCGCTCGAAGCAATCCGTTTCGATCATGCCTGACGGGTTGGTCAAGGAGATTTCGCTCGACGATTTCACGTCGTTGATCGACTACCTGCAATCGTTGGCCAAGTGACCGACGCGGTCGCTTGCACGCCGTTGGCCTCGTGCCAACAATAGACGCTCGCTGGCGGCGGTCGCGTGTTCGGCCGCCGCTTTTCTCTTGCTACCTCTCCTTTCCAAGGAACCCACCATGAAACGATCGCGATGGTTTCTCGGCCTCGCCGCCACGTTGATGATTGCCTCGCACGGCCAAGCCAAAGGGCCGGCGTTTACCGATCCGAATCAAGCCGGCCCGGATTACTCGATCCAGGGCGAGTACGTTGGCGATCTGGAAACGCCCGACGGCAAAGTACGCGTTGGCGTGCAAGTGATCGCCGCCGGCAACGGGCGCTTCCGCTCGGTCGGCTATCACGGCGGTCTGCCGGGCGACGGCTGGAACGGCGAACAACCGGTGCGGTCCGAAAGCGTGGGCGAGCTTCAGGACGGTAAAGTCTCGTTCCGCAGCGATCACGGCACCGGCACGATTGAAAACGGTAAGCTCAGCGTCGACTTAGGCAGCGACGGTAAAGTCGACGCCACGCTCAACCGCGTCGATCGCAAGAGCCCGACGTTGGGGCAGAAGCCACCGGCCGGCGCGGTCGTGTTGTTCGACGGCAAGAATGCCGACGCCTGGGAGAAAGGCCGCATCGAGGATGGCCTGTTGGTGCAAGGAACCAAGAGCAAGCAAAAGTTTGGCAGCCACAAGTTGCACATCGAATTCCGGCTTCCATTCCAACCGGAAGACAGCGGCCAAGGCCGTGGCAACAGCGGCCTCTATCTGCAATCGCGCTATGAAGTCCAAATGCTCGATTCGTTTGGTTTGGAAGGCAAACAGAATGAATGCGGCGGCATTTATTCCGTGAAGGATCCTGATGTGAATATGTGTTTCCCGCCGTTGGCTTGGCAGACATACGACGTGGAATACACAGCGGCCAAGTACGACGACAGCGGCAAGCTGGTCGCCAGCCCGCGCGTAACCGTCTTGCATAACGGCGTTAAGATTCACGACAACGTCGAGCTGCCCGGCAACCGCAACACCACCGCCGCCCCACTCGGCCCCGGCCCGGAACCCGGCCCGATCTACCTACAAGACCACGGCAACCCGGTTCGTTACCGAAACATCTGGGTAGTGGAAACCAACTAGGCGTCTGACTAAACCTATTCCAGGCAGCCCGGCCCCCAAGGCCCACGCTGCCTCGGGTCAAGCGAAGCGAGCCACTAGCGGCACGGCGCGTTCGCCGCAAATCTCATTACAGCCACAAAGGGCTCAAAGACCACAAAGAAAAGAACAATCAACAATCATTCTGCATTTTTCATTCTCCATTCACGATTAACCATTAACCTCTTCCGTTCAAGCATCTGTGCCTGAGGTCAAACAAAGCGAGCCCCCAGCCGCACCGCTCTCCGATGCCCCCGCAAGCCCGACAGTTCTCGTCACTGGAAGGGTACTAACCCAGGTAAGTGCTCGCTCGCCGTGCCGTCGACCAAGCAACCAGCTCGAGCAATCGGCCGGTAATCGGGCTTGGATGGCCGGGTGCGAGCTGAGCGGCTCGGACTAGTTCGCGCCGTGCGAAGCGGTTTTTCAGGCGACGTTCCCCAAATTGACCCGCGTGGCTACGATGGAACCGGCGAAAACCGCTCGAAAGCAACGCACGATCACCCCACCTTACTTCCCGACTGCCATTTTATGTCGCAAATTGACGGCAAGCATATCCGCAACTTTTCGATCATCGCCCACATCGATCACGGCAAAAGCACGCTGGCAGACCGGATGCTCGAGTTCACCGGCACCGTCTCGTCGCGGCAAATGAAGGAGCAGTTGCTGGACGACATGGAGCTGGAACGCGAACGCGGGATCACGATCAAGGCCCGGGCGGTCGCGATGCGTTGTAAGCGGGGCAACGAACTTTTCGAGCTGAATCTGATCGACACACCGGGTCACGTCGACTTTCATTACGAAGTGTCCCGCTCGCTGGCTTGCTGCGAGGGAGCGTTGTTGCTGGTCGACGCTTTTCAAGGTGTCGAGGCCCAGACGGTTGCCAACGCCTACGCCGCGATGGAACACGACCTGAAAATTCTGCCGATCATCAACAAGATCGATCTCACTCACGCCCGGCCGGACGAAGTCACCGAGGAGATGGTGCAGTCGTTGGGCGTCGATCCCGACGAAGTGTTGCGAGTGAGCGCGAAGGCCGGGATCGGCATTCAAGAGCTGTTGGACGCCATCATCGACCGCGTGCCGCCACCGACGGGCGACCCAGATGCGACGCTGCAGGCGATGGTGTTCGATTCGCATTACGACGAGTTCCGCGGCGTCATCACTTATGTGCGGGTGATGAACGGCACGATTCGCAAAGGCCAAAAGATTCGCTTCCTGCGACGCGGCACCGTTCACGACGTGCTGGAGTTGGGACAATTCGCGCCGCGTCAGACACCGCGCGACCAGCTTTGTGCCGGGCAGGTGGGCTACATCATTTGCAACATCAAGTCGATCGACTTGGTCCACATCGGCGATACGGTCAGCATCCCCGGCGACAACGCGGCTCCGGCTTTGGCTGGCTACAAAAAGCCCAAGCGGATGGTTTACTGCGGGCTTTACCCGTCCGACGGCCAGGATTTTGAAGAGCTGCGCGACGCGCTCGAAAAGCTGTCGATCAACGACCCAAGCTTCGAGTTCGAGCCGGAATCGAGCGAAGCGTTGGGGTTCGGCTTCCGCTGCGGATTTCTGGGTTTGCTGCACATGGAAATCATCCAGCAGCGATTGGAGCAAGAGTCGGACGTCGACCTGGTGCAGACGGCCCCGAACGTGACCTACGAGATCACCACGCGGCGAGGTGAAGTGAAGGAAATCCATCGACCGCAGGAAGTTCCCGATTCCGGCGAGATCGAAGAGTTTCGGCAACCGATCGTGCGCGTGAATTTCCTGTTGCCGACCGAATATATCGGCGCGACGATGAAATTGTGCCAGGATCGGCGCGGCATTTTGCAAGGGACCGAATATTTGTCGCCGACCCGCGCGATGTTGCGATATGATCTGCCGCTGGCCGAAGTGATCTACGATTTGCACGACAAGCTGAAGAGCGCGACCCGCGGATACGGCACGATGGATTACGAATTGCTTGGCTACCAGCCGGCCGATTTGGTGCGGATGGATATTTTGGTCAACGGCAAGCGTGTGGATGCGTTGAGCGTGATCTGCGATCGGGCCGACTCAGACCGCCGCGGCCGCCAAGTCGTGAAGAAGCTGAAGGAAGAGATCGACCGGCACATGTTCGAGGTCGCCGTGCAAGCCGCCATCGGCTCGCGCGTGATCGCTCGCGAAACGGTGCCGGCAATGCGCAAGAACGTGACGGCCAAATGCTATGGCGGTGATATCAGCCGCAAGAAGAAGCTGTGGGCAAAGCAGCGAGAAGGCAAGAAGCGAATGAAGTCGATCGGCCAAGTCGACATCCCGCAAAAGGCCTTCATGGCCGTCCTCGACACCGGGAGCGATCGCAAATAAGTTCGTCCGAGTCTTTCACCTACGATTACTCGCCACAGCAGTTCTCGTGCTCAGCAATGCGGTATTCGTACTCCTACTCGAATCGTTTGAGGCTCGACATTAAAGCCGATAACGAAAATCGCGGATGGCAGCGACGATTCTAAGCCTATTCGTTGGTTACGAGCAGGAGTAACTAACCACGGACCCTAGCTATGGATTCTGGGGATTAGGACGACCAGGTTCGGCAATGGGTTTCCAGGCGGGCGCTTGGCGTGGAAAAATAAAGTGCAGCGTGTCGGCGGCGAAGAGCTTGGCGTAGAACGCCGGCAGTTGCATTTCCCAAGATGAGCACAGAATCGGAGTATCTCGCTCGGACAATCGCCGGCGTGCCTCGTCGATCGGCACGGCTTTGCCCGCCACGGTCATGATTCTCACATCGCCGAGCGGCGCCTTTGTAATTGTGGGGCTGTTATACGATTCGCCCTGATTGCCAATGAAGATCGTCTGATACCCAACCAAGATCAGTCGATTATCCTCATCAATTCCCCGAGCCACCAAAATATGTGGCGGATCAAATGGCGGAGCTTTTGAGGCTTCCGCGTCCGGTTGCCTCTCATCCGCCGATGTTTTCTCCTGTGTGACTGATAGGTTCGCCACGATCACAATTAGGATGGTGACGAATCGCTTGGCGCGGGTTGAAGACATTCACAGGTCCTTTCGCGGGAAGTATGTTCTCGACGAACAGAATTCGGGCAGCGCACCGTTGACCATGATTGGTTTGTGGCCGCGAGACTAATTCTTATTATCTTCGGGCGAGTCCGTCGATGGTGCTCGGTGGCGGACGCCGAGGTCTCGGATCACGCGGGCGGATTGGTAGGCGGCGATGAAGTCGGGGCCGTTGGGGTGGCGGCGGTATTGCAGAATCAGCCGGTCCAGCTCCTCGAATTGCCGCTCGATGCCGTTCGCGCGATCGACGATTTGGCGAGTCATCGCCGCGCGGCTGGCTTGGGATTGTTGCGGCGCGGTGATGACCGCTTCGTAATCATCGGCCTCTTTTTTCAAAAGGGCGACTTCCGCGGCGTCGACGCCATAATCGGCGGCGGATGCGGCGTCGGGGCCGGAGACCACGGCCGTGGCCAAGCCTTCCAGCAGACGGGCTTGCCCCAGCAATTGCTCGTCGCGCATCTTGCGCCAATCGGTGATCGTCATATCGACCTTGGCCGCATCCTCCAAATTGTTTTGGTCGCGATACCAGATTGCCAACGCGCCGCCCAGCAGATGGGCAGCTTGTTCCAACTCGGTTTCCTCGCGCCGCTTGTCGGCCGCCGAGCCGGTGATGTTGGTCTCTTGCCGACGAGCCACCGATTCGAAGTCGGCGATCGCCTGTTCGATGGCGGTCACCTTGGCCGTGAAGATCAACGGCCGTTGCTCGTGCCAGATCGGTTTGTATTTCTCGTCGTTCAGGATTCCCGTAGCGGTTTGGAACATTCGCAAACGATTCCACTCGCGGTCGCGCATCGTCGTGTCTCCGAGATTCGGAAGGGAATGGGCCGGCGCGCTCGACGGAGGCGCCGAGAAAGCAAACGTTGGGGACAATAGCTACCTCGAAGATTGCAAGGCGGTGCCTTGTCCGGGTGTAGCGTCGCCAGGATATCGCGCCGATATGCCGTGATCCAGTCTCGGGTGGACTTTATAAGACGAATATTTGCAGAGACGAGTCAAGGCGTGAGCGGACGATCCGTAACTCTTTATTTACCATCGCGTTGCGGATATTGCGCGACTTGCTGATCCGGCGGCCGCAGCCGTTTCTTGAGTTTACCGGCTCGTTGCTTCGATTCACCGATCGATTTCCGACCGTACCGAGCTGATTTCTCGAACGACCACGGTCATTTCTTGGTCTACCGCCGTCATTTCTTGAGCTACCGCAGCGATTTCTTGAGCTACCGCGGTCATTTCTTGACGTACCGGACCGATTTCCTGACCTGCCGGGGGCATTTCTTGAGCTACCGAGCTCATTTCTCGATTTACCGAATCAGTTGTTTTGCCTACCGAATCGGTTTCTTGAACGTCCGCGGGCGTTTCTTGAGGTGCGTGAGCGGTTGCGGTAACGCTGCCGTTTTAGTCGCGGATCGACGGTGTGATGCGGCGGGTGAATGATGGGAACTCTGGAGTGTGGCGGCTGGGGGCTCGCGGCGCTCGACCCCAGGCACGTCGTCATTAGGCGCCGAACAACTCCAGCGCGGGTTTGCCGAGGCCGTCTTCGGTGGCGTAGAACGGGCGTTTTTCGATCTCGAAGACCGTCTGCGGGCTGATGCCCATCGCGGTGAAGACCGAGGCGTGGAGGTCGGTCACCGTAAGCGGCTTGTCGATGGCGACGAACGGACGTTCGGGGGCCGAGGCGCCGTAGAGCTGGCCTTTGCGCACTCCGCCGCCCCACATCACGACGCACGAACCGCCGGTGAAGTGGCGATGCTGGCCGTAGTGCTTCAGCTCTTTCAAGGCGTCGACTTTCTCGGTTGCCTGGTCGTTGGCTTTCGAGCCCGGTTTGCCTTCCATAATCATGTCGCGGCTGAACTCGCTGGCCAGAATCACCAACGTGCGGTCGAGCAGCCCGCGGCTTTCCAGATCCAGAATCAATTGGGCGATCGGGCCATCGATCTCTTGCTTCATGCGCTGCAACGTGGTGTGGCCGTTGGCGTGCGTATCCCAATGCAAGAACGGCACGTATTCCGTCGTGACTTCGACGAACCGGGCGCCGTTCTCGACCAGCCGACGAGCCAACAAGCAGCCGCGGCCGAAGCGGCCCGTATCGTATTTCTCGTAGCTCTCGCGCGGCTCGAGCGAGATGTCGAACGCCGCTCGCTCCTTGGCGCTGAGCAACCGATAGGCGTTGTCCATCGAACGCAGCAGCGACTCGCGCTGGAAATCGCCGATGTAATCGCGGCGCGGCGATTGGTCGACCAGCTTGCGAAACAACTTGTTGCGATCGGCGAAGCGGCCGGGGTCCATGCCTTTCGGCGGGCGGACCGATTGAGCGGCTTCTTCGGGAAACGGCAGGTTCATCGGGCCGAATTCGCTGCCGAAGAAACCAGCCGTGGTGAAGGCTTTCAGCTCTTCTTGTTCGCCGACGCCCTCGAGCCGCTGGCCAATGTTGATGAACGGCGGCATCACGGGATTCAACGGGCCGAGCACGCGAGCCATCCACGCTCCGATGTGCGGGCAGGCGACCGTTTGCGGCGGAACGTAGCCGGTGTGCCAATGGTATTGATGCCGCGAGTGCAGGATGCTGCCGAGGTCGGGCAGCACGTGCGAGCGGATCAGCGTGGCTCGGTCCATCACCTGGGCGATGTTTTCCAGGCCGGCCGTGATTTTGATGTCGTCGACCACGGTATCGATCGCCGGGAAGGTGCTTTCCACTTCGGCCACCGGCACGCCGACTTCGAACGGCACATAGCGTTTCGGATCGAACGTGTCGGGCGCGGCCATGCCTCCGCCCATCCAGAGCAGAATGCACGAGTCGGCGGTGGCGGCCGGGTGCTGGATCGCTTGCCCGTCGGCGGCCGAGAGCATTCGTGGTTCGCCGGCCATCAGCGTGGCGGCGCCGGCAGCGGCCAGTTGTTTCAAAAAGTCGCGGCGTTGTTCGATGCGGTGCATGTCGGGCCTCCACAAGGTCGCGAAGTGTGCGGCGGTGGGAAGTGGTTTCGAGGTTGTATTGTAACGCGAGTTCGCCGCGGTTTAACGAACAAGTTGGAATTCCGGCAGCATCAGCACCGACCACAAAATGTC
>JAWKTM010000028.1:0-89125 GCA_041399085.1 Pirellulaceae bacterium | reverse complement strand
CCCGCCGAGCCGTGGCCAGCGTTGATTGGGTTCCGAAGTACGGCGTAGGCTCGATCGGATTTACTCCAATCGCGTGTCCCAGTTGTGCGTGTCCTCACTTCCCTATTCCGCCTTCAATCGAGCACATCCTTTGTCATTGTTTGATTGTCGGTAAACGGTTGACGGCCACTCGCCACCTCGAAACATCTTGTTCTCTGGTCCAATTAACTCTGCTAGGTACCCTGGAATTATTGGGAACGAGTAGTCGATGCGGCCCGCCGCGAATGTAAACCGAGAGATAAATTTCATGGCCGCGCGACTAACAGCAAACATCGGGATCCATGCATGCCCCCTCGGATTAATACGTACAACCTGAATGTCAAAGACATAGCTTTCGGTCTGGTTGAACAATTGGAATCCAGACATATTGGTTTTTGTTTCACAGGCGTCGCAAACACCACTACGGTCGCCCCAACTATGCCTCGCAACTTTCACATCGTAGAGATCCGAGTTGAATTCATGAAACGTAAGCCCCGTAAGTCCTTGCGCGGAGTACGCGTCAATGAACGAGCGCCTGGCGAACAGCTTAAGCGATCCATCAAGCGAGAAGAATGCCTTGGACTTCGGGAGCTTCTTCTTTATGGGCACGGCAGGGTTGTCTTGGGATATCTGCGAATGTCCACACTCATTGCACTTCACAAGCGAGTCCCACGGACGCTGGGAGTCCGCATTCACACAAGAGTCGGCGATATTTGCAACTAGATAATACTGAAACTCGTCCAACTCGTGCGAGCCCATCTCTTCAATAGCAACCACATCGTAAGCAAGGTGAGCATCTACGCCTTCCTCGAAATAGTCGTCCAAAAACTGCTTAGCCTTGGTGACCGATTCCACATCTTCAGGCGTGAAATCCCAGCCGTCCCCTCCCCTCAGACCCTGCCATTCCGCCGTCAGTTCATGGCACCTTCTAGACAAAACGGGAGCGTCAATCCCAATAACGATCTTCATAGCCCGGATCCTATCTTAAAGTTACGCCTGCCTCGAGTTCTATTACTTCCTTAAAAACCCGGAGGATGCGTTCCGCATGGGGGCTCTGTTGAAAGTAGCTGCGATAAGCATCGTAGATATCCTGTGCAAATTTTTGCTTTTCCGTCGCTCGCCCTGTCGAGAGAGTAAACACCCAGAGGTCGCGTAGTTGTTGAATCGACTTAAGATTTAGCTCTCGAATCAAATGTTGATGCACGCCAACCTTCTTACCCCGATGCAATTGAACTCGCATTTTTATCAAGTTGTCTGGTGCATCCGTACCGCCAAGCACTCCGAACCAGATATGATGGTTTTCGAAGTGGTGGAGCGCGGTCTTACCAATCGAACGTGATTTACCCTTGGCAATATCAATAACGAGTCCTCCCGCCTTTGTTTTACGCAATATACTAAACGATCCAGCGGGGACGACAGGAAGAAAGGCGGCGGCAGCTGCATAGTGTCCTCCAGACACCTCGGCTAATGCAGCGCCATAATCGAGCGGCTTCGCAAACCGTTGTCGCTACGACAATGTAAGCCTCGGTTCCACTTTTTGCAACGGAAGCAGCACCGCGTACCTGGGCCGAAGTGTACGCCTCATCGCATTCGACTTGTTCAGCCGACGTGGGGCAACTCCGTACCGAATGCAATTCTAGGGCCCGGTCCATGATTGCGGTGTGAAGGATTCTGCCCCTTCAAATGCGGATACGTCTTTTTCGATGGTGATAAACAACCCGTGTTCCGTAGTGGAACCAAACGGGAAATTCCCGAATAGATGAAATTGTGTCTCCGTCACATGCCAGTCACCAGCGACATTGCCAACCTTTAGGGTTAGCTTTGCACGAAGAACGAAATTCAGGTATTTCATCCCCTCTTCGCCATATATAACTCATAAGCAAGGAGAATGGTATCGATGTCCAGCGGTCCAGTTGCTGCTGATGGAGTCGCCGACGCATTTGGGGATGGGGCGTTTTCTGGACGGGGCGTCCCAGCTCGTCCATTGTCAAACGGATTTGGCGATTGCGGCTCCGCCGCTGCGGTTGTTGAGCCTGCGGCGGCTCCTGCCGCTGCGTTGGTTAGGTTCGCCGCGGCCAACACACTGTTTGCCGCTTGATCCGCATCAATCCCCGCCAGGCGTTCCATTGGCGTGGCGTTGGTCGTGCTTGTCGTGCGGGTGAGATGGGCCGTGGTAATGGCCGCAGTATGGGTGGCGGTGGACTGGGCTTCGGCCAGGGCGAACTGGGCGAAGGGGTTGCTGGTGGCTAGGCCCAGCGTGGCGAGGACGTTGGCGAAGGACTGCGATTCCAGTTGGGCCGTAGGCCGCGTCCAGCGGGCGATTTGCGTTTCCCGCGTGGCCGAAGCTGTGGCGGTGTCGCGTTCGGATTGAGCGTTGGCCGCGATCTCGGCTGTTGCGTAAGTCTGCTCGGCCCGCCGCCGCCGTGCTGTAAGTCTCGCCCGCCGTGGTGTTGGCCGCGTTCCAAGCGGCTTCGGCGGCCGCTTGGGCCGGATCGCTACCGACTTGTTTCCGCCGCAACTACGCGCGTGCTACAATCGGTCCGGCGGGCATCTCGCCCCGTGCTCGTGCATTGCGCCAGTCGATCATGGTCGCGTGAGGCCCGTTTCCATCGTTGTCCCGCGTTTCACGGTTCCCGTGCGCAACACGAAGAACCCATCCGAGAGCCCGCACCAGGTCCGCGGGGGCAAATTGCGTCGAATGTTTTTGCGTAGGAGCTATGTGGGGCGCCCCATGTAGGATGTATTTAATGACCAAGAGTCAACTAATTCCGGTAATGGCCGTTGGCATATCAATATTGACTCTGGCCATTTATTCCTACGGCGTCTGGCGGCCAGTCAAGCGTGGCAAGTTGCCTTCCGTGAACGAAACCAAGAGATCACGCACCGCGTCCGCTGGGTCAGCAACCGAAACGTTTTCGGCATCCGAAGCCACGAGGCGGAGCCAGAGGCCTCCACGTCGCATCGGCTCGGGGAATCTCAACTTCTGGTGGGACGCCGTGCCGGCAGCGGTGCGAGAAACGGCATTTGCCAGTGGGCCCCAAAGCAACATGCATCGCGACGATTATGCGGGCGCGACGAGTTGCCAACGCTGTCATCCTCAAAACTATGACAAGTGGTTGCGACACCCACATAGCCGCATGAACGCCCTTGCCGTTGAGAAGAACGTGTTGGGGCGCTTCGACCAAAGCCAGGCGATCGGCTACCGAGGGGGGCGAGCCGAGTTTTATCGCGATGGTGATGAATTCCGCATGAGGCTGACAAGGGATGAAACAACCATTGTCTATCACATTCGCGAGACGATTGGGTCGCGTTTCTTTCAGTATTATATCGGTCGGATGATCAATGGCCCTTACCCGGAAACGCACCCATATTTCCAAGTCAATCACGTACTTCCATTTGGTTATTGGTTATCTCGAGAGACATGGGTTCCGGTCGTTCATGTGGGCCGCGAGCTTCCGGACAACGAACGGGAAGATCCGTTCGCCCCGCCCCTTGTCCCGACGCCGGGATTGAATTTCACGCCGTACGCATCCAATTGCAATATGTGTCATACCACATTCCCGATGGGAGACGAGTTAACGCGAAAACCTCACCAAGTCGCGAAGCATGCGCCGTTTGTCCTGCACTGGAATATGGCGGCCTATTTTCAGTCGCAGCATCCCGATATGTGGGGCAACCTCGGTAACCCCGAGGACGTGCCAACGGAGTCAATCGACTTTATTCCCCTGCGATTAATGGAGCATGAGGGGGCGGAGCATGCGGTCGCGATGGGAATTGCTTGCGAAGCTTGCCACCTGGGAAGTCGCGAACATGTCGCCAACCCGCGCGTGCCGCCCGACTTTCATCCACACAGCCCGTTTCTGTTCGTCGAGACCAACCACGACGAACTGCAACTCGGTCGCAATCACCAAAACGTAAACTGGGCGTGCGGGCGTTGTCACACGGGCGAACGCCCAACATTCGCCGCGGGAATGTCTACATGGAACTCCGTCGAGTACTCGGATGCCATGCTAGGAAGTTGTTATTCCGAAATGACTTGTGTGACCTGTCACAATCCCCACGAGGCAATGGGGACGCAATGGGCACGAACCCGTGACGAAGATAACGCATTATGCACGCAGTGTCACAAGCAGTTTGGCACTGCCGAGGCGATACGGCAGCACACGCACCATGACGTCGACAGCGAGGGGGCAAGCTGTATGAACTGCCATATGCCGCGGATCAATGAGGGGTTGGAGGCAGTCGTAAGAACTCACATGATCTACTCCCCTACCGATGCCAGCATGATCGAGTCCAATCATCCGAATGCCTGCAATCTTTGTCACACCGATCGTTCGATCGACTGGACCACGGAGCATTTGACGCAATGGTACGGGGCGAAGTTTTCCGAGGACAAAATATCGCTGAGTTATTCCAACCGAACGGAAGCGGTAGCGCGAGGCTGGATGAACAGTGATAATGAAGCGGTGCGACTAGTCGGCGCGGACGCGGCCTGTCGAGCGAACGACAGGAGCCTGCTGCCGAGCATCTTTCGAATACTGGACGATCCGTACCTGCTGAATCGGCAGTTCGCGGCGATGGGCATCGAGAGGCTACTCGGTATTCAGCTAGAGGAGTATGGATACAGCTTTTACATGTCTTCGGCTGAGCGACAGGCGCCTCTCAAGCAGTTGCGAGAGCAGTTCCTGGATGCCAAGTGACGGTTCGGGAAGTAGGGGAAACTAGCCTGCTTACGGCACCGGCAAATAGGCGTATCCGCTTGATTGTTTGTTGATTACGGCGGTCATTGCCGCGGCGGCGATGGGGATTCCATCGGCGACTTCATTGTCCGCGAAACCTTTATAATTTAGCGCTTGCCCACATACTAAGACTTCCACGCCGGCGGCTTTGAGTTTACCGATCAGGGGAAGATTGGGATTCTGATCGACCTCGAATCGCTTTTTATAAGATTCGTCGTTCAAGATGGATTTGGTGGCTTCGCCGTGCAGCACGACGGTGATTGCGATGTCGGATGCCTCTCGGCCGGCCGAGCCATAGAGGTTCAATAAGCGAGCCGCGCGATCAGGCCTTTATTCGGTTCGTCGGGCTTTGAGTCGGCTGTTACATCGAAGATCACTTTGCACCCCGGCCGCGGGCTGCTCGACGGCATTCGGCCGCGGACGCACTCCGCCTTGCTCTTTAATGATGGGAAACACCAGTTCGCCGCCAGCAGCCGCTCGAGCTTGGGGTACGGCGTGGTTCTTATGAGCTTCGTCGAAACCGTGAGCCACGAACAGGCTGACCACTTGGGCATGAGCTTGGATTAGCGTGACAACGCTGGGGTTGGGTGAAGTTTCGACGACCTTCACGCCTTTCTTGGTGTCTTCCACGACCATTTTTATTTTCGCGTGCTGTTGAAACAGGGCGACGAACAGGTCGTCCCAAAAACGCAGGCCCTGCCCTGACTTTACGCGGGCGTGCATGGCGGCCACATGCTCTTGAATCCGTTTGGCGACTTGCGGGTTGTCCGATTCAGTTAGCGTCTCGACGCCATCTTCTAACGGCTTTACGGTGCGGCGAATCTCCGCATGATGTTCGAGCAAGTAGTGGAAGACATCCTGGTCGGCACGCATGGCCGCGTCGGGGCCTCGCCCACCCCCGGCTCCGAAGCCACGTCCACGTCCGCGCCCTGGACCTTGAGCCGAGGCTTCGCTAGCGATAAGTAGGAAGCTGGCCATCGCCAGTAGTCCGTAGACGGCGAAGCTTGCCGTGATTCTTCGAGTGAGCGGATGCTCTTCGCCGCCATTCATCTTTTGCATGAAACGAAACATGACATCGCCTCGCTTTCTGGCTATTCGCCCACTCGGCCTAAAGTGACTTAGTCCATAATATCGGAATGTAACGATATGTCTAGTGGATTCGGCTACGGAGTCGGTGGTCATGGACTCGGCCTTCGCGTTTTGAAAGGGGCGGTAAACATCGGAACCGGAATCGGGACGATCCCGGCGCGAAATCCGTCGAAAATCGTCCTTCTCGGCTGCCTTGACAGCCAGACGAAAAGCGGTATCGTTTTGGGTTTCTACAAGCATTAGCAGATCAGATTGTGCGGAAGCGATATGCCAACAATCAACCAATTGGTCCGTAAACCTCGTCGGCAGAAGCGAACTTTCTCGAAGTCGCCGGTGTTGGAGAAGTGCCCGCAAAAGCAAGGCGTGTGCTTGCAAGTGCGTACGATGACGCCGAAGAAGCCGAACTCGGCTCTGCGGAAAATCACCCGCGTGCGGCTGTCGAACGGCAAGGAAGTCACGGTTTACATTCCGGGCGAAGGGCACAATTTGCAGGAACACTCGATCGTGTTGGTACGCGGCGGTCGTGTTCGCGATTTGCCCGGCGTGCGTTACCAAGTGGTTCGTGGCTCGCGCGACACGTTGGGCGTTGCCAACCGCAAGCAATCCCGCAGCCGATACGGCGCGAAGAAGCCGTAACCCAAGGCCAATTATCTTCGCAGCCCGAAGAAAATGGCGTTGCCGATTTGTCGGTCGCAATTCGGGTTAGCGTGAACAACGATACACAGTTAAAAATCCCGGCGAAGTTGTATTTGCCGCCGGGGCGTCTCCTGAAAAGTTTCGAGAGCCTACAGAGTACAAAGTATGGGTCGTATCACCGCCAGTCGGACTCAGTTGAAGCCCGATCCCCGTTACAACTCGGAATTGGTTACCAAATTCGTCAACGCGCTGATGTGGGACGGCAAGAAGACCGTCGCGTTCAACGTGTTCTACGACGCGATGGACGAGATCAAGCGGCGTTTGCCGAACGAAGATCCGTTGCACGTTTTCAATTCGGCGGTTGAAAACGTCAAGCCGCATATCGAAGTCCGCTCGAAGCGGGTCGGTGGCGCCTCGTACCAGGTGCCGATGCAAGTGAATCGCGTTCGTCAGCAATCGCTGGCCTTCCGCTGGATTTTGATGGCGATTCGCGAGAAGAAGGGACGTTCGACTTATTTGAAGCTGGCCGACGAACTGATCGCCGCCTTCAATCGCGAAGGCACCGCGGTGACTCGCCGCGAGAACGTTCACCGCATGGCCGACGCCAACAAGGCTTTCGCGCACTTCGCTTGGTAAGCAGACCGAACAACGCAAACGCCGCGCTCGCCCCACGGGTATGCGGCGTTTTTGCTGCGCGTATATTTATCATTCCCGTGACGGAAACTGACGTTGGCCGAGACGGCCGCCGCCTTTCGCCGCGAGGCTTTTTGGCTCACGACAGCCCAACTTGCTCGCCCAACTTGCTCATTGCCAACAGCGACGCGGAACATGCCACGTAACCTGGAAACCATTCGGAACATCGGCATCATCGCTCACATCGATGCTGGCAAGACGACCGTCACCGAGCGAATGCTGTTTCTCAGCGGCGCCAAACACCGCGTCGGAGAAGTTGACTCGGGTACGACCGAAACGGACGACGATCCCGAGGAACAAGAGCGCGGCATCACGATCTATTCGGCCTGCGTGACGTTCGAGTGGCAGCATTGCCACATCAACTTGCTGGACACGCCGGGCCACGTGGACTTTACGGCCGAAGTCGAACGTTGTTTGCGAGTGCTGGACGGCGCCGTGGTGGTGTTTAGCGCCCGCGAAGGCGTCGAGGCTCAAAGCGAAACGGTCTGGCGTCAAGCCAACAAGTACCATGTGCCACGCGTCGCTTTCATCAACAAGATGGATCGCGAGGGCGCCGACTTCGAAAGCGTGCTTAGCGAAATGGACACGCGGCTCGACGCCCACCCGGTTCCGATCCAGATTCCAGTCGGCAGCGGCCCGGCTCACGTCTCGAATCCGTTCCGCGGCGTCATTGATCTAGTGCGAATGAAGCTGCTGACGTTCGACAAGGAGAGCGAGGGGAAGCAGATCGTCGTCAACGAATTGCCAGATGATCTGCGCGACGAGGCGGAATTGTGGCGCGACGCGATGCTGGAAAAGCTGTACGCGTACAGCAACGAGATGATGGAATTGGCGTTGGAAGAACAGTCGATTCCCGAATCGTTGATTATGAAAGTGTTGCGTGACGCGACGCTGCATCTGCAAATCCAGCCGGTCCTTTGTGGCAGTGCCTTGCACGGCGTTGGAGTACAGCCCGTGTTGGACGCCGTTGCCGCCTTCTTGCCCAGCCCCCTCGACATGCCGCCGGTCGAAGGCAAACACCCGACGAAGCCCGAGAAAAAGGAAGTCCGCAAGCCTTCGGTTGACGAACCTTTCTGTGGTCTCGTGTTCAAGATCATTCCGGCAAAGACCGGCGACCTGTACTGGGTTCGCGTCTACTCGGGCGAACTCAAAGCCAACTCGCGGTTGCTGTGCCCGAATCGCGACAAGAAGGAAAATGCGTCGCAACTCTGGCAGATTCGTGCTTCCAAAAAAGAACGCGACGGCCAAGTTCCGGCGGTTACGTGCGGCGATATCGTGGGTGTGATCGGCCCGCGACACGCCATCACCGGAGACACGCTCTGCGACACGCGCGAACCGATTCAACTGCCTACGATCGAATTCGCCGAAACGGTGATCTCGATGGCGATCGAGCCGGAGAGCTCGGCGGAGCGAGATAAGTTGTCCGAAGTGCTGGAGATGTTGAAGCGGCAAGATCCGACGTTTTCCGCCAAGCAAAACGAGGAAACCGGTCAGACGTTGATCAGCGGCATGGGCGAGTTGCATCTGGATGTGATTAAGCACCGGTTGCTGCGCGACTTCAAGCTGAACGTGAAGGTCCACAACCCGCGGGTCAGCTATCGCGAGACCGTCGCCAGCGGCGTCGAAGTGGTGGGCGATTGCCACCGGCAAATGGGTGGCAAGCAGTTGTTCGCTAAACTCAAGGTGCGGGTCGAGCCGTTCGATCAAGGTGTGCAGCCCGTGGTGGTGTTGAATCGCGTGCCGCCCGATACGCTGCCGCTGGATTTCGTCGATGCCGCGATGGACGAACTGCGCTCGCGAGCCGAAGGCGGTGGACTAATCGGCAGCTTTCCGTTGTCGAAGTTGCGTGTCACGGTGCTGGGCGGCGAATACGATGCCGAGGTTTCCGACGAAGTGGCGTTTCGAATCGCGGCCAGTCTGGCTTTCGACGAAGGCTTGAAAGCGGCCGGCCCAGTGCTGCTCGAACCCGTGATGAAGCTCGACATCACCACGCCCGACGACTACATGGGCGACATCGTGGGCGACCTACAACAACGCCGGGCGATCATCGCCCGCACCGATAGCCGCGGGACGCAAACGCTGATCGAAGCTCACGCGCCGTTGAAGGAATTGTTCGGCTACAGCGGCGCGATCCGCAGCCTCAGCCAAGGCCGCGCAGGCTGCTCGATGACGCCGTTCGGCTACGAACCGGCGCCGGCCAGCGACGCGGAACAGTTCAAGTTCTAACCGCCCGGAGCAGCCGCCTGATGCTCAGCCACGCTCGCCTGGAATCGCTGTTGCGATCGTTTCCGCGGATGACCGTGGCGTTGGTGGGCGACCTGTTTCTCGACCGCTATCTGGAACTCGTGCCAGGCAGCCACGAGCTGTCGATCGAAACGGGGCTCGAAGCGTATCAGATTCACCGCGTGCGGAATTCGGCCGGAGCGCTCGGCACGGTGATGAACAACCTCGCGGCACTTGGCGTCGGCATGTTGTTGCCGGTCACGGTGATCGGCGACGACGGCCACGGTTTCGATCTGCGGCAATGTCTTCGCTCGCTGCCGGTCGACGAATCGCACGTGCTTCGCGATCCTCGGCGGCTGACGCCCACGTACACCAAACCGATGCGGCTGGTTGATGGCCAGTGGCGAGAGCTGAATCGACTGGACGTTCGCACGCGCGAACCGCTTGACGACACCGCGACCGTGCAACTCTGCCAACACCTGCTGGAGGCGTTTCGCCAAGCCGACGCGGTGATCGTGCTGGATCAAATCTGCGAAGCGAACTGCGGCGTCGTGAACGAATCGATCCGCGAATTCCTGCGCGAGCTGACTCGACGCGAACCGCACAAGCTGGTGTTTATCGACAGCCGCGAGTTTCTGGGCCAGTTCGGCTGCGGCGTGCTGAAAGGAAATCGCGGGGAAGTGCTGTTGGCGGCCGGCCTTGACCCAACGCCTGAGGACGACGCGTTCGTCGAACGATCGCTCGCCCAATTGGCCAGCCAAACCGGGCGAGTCGCCTTTTGCACGTTGGGCGAGTGCGGCATTTTGGTTGCCGAACCCAATCAAGCGCCGACGCTGGTTCCCGGCTACCGTGCCAAGGGCCCCGTCGACATCGTTGGCGCGGGCGACAGCGCGACCAGCGGCATTGTGCTGGCCAGCCTCGCCGGAGCTTCGCCCACGGAAGCCGCCGCCGTGGGCAACTTGGTCGCCTCAATCACAGTCCAGCAACTCGGCACAACCGGCGTCGCCACCCCCGCCCAATTGTTGGCCCGCCACGCCGAAGCCACGTCTTCCGAGTCGAGGGATCCATGAAACAACTGCGATTTTCGCTGCGGTCCATGATGTGGATCGTTACCTGTGTTGCGATGTTTTGCGGGATATCTGACTGGGTATGACAGCGGCTTAAATGCCCGCTTTGAACCCCTGATCAAATTGATTTCGGATGTGACCGTTCCCGACTGGGATACGCTAAGTGATGGGATATCCACGTCGGCTACAAACGGCTGCTCACTCCTCGTCCGGGAGGCTGAATCCACGGATGACCCCTTTGCCCCGGCGAACACGTTCGACCCCAAAGACCCGTTCGCAACGGTATCGCCGAAGAGCCCACAATCGCATTATCTCGACCTGCCGTAGCCCGAGAAGCACAATTTCCGCTGCCGTCCGTCAATACGGTCGTGATTTCCGCCGAGTTTTGAATTCACCATCATTTAATAACTCAGCGAGAGCATTGCTGACCCGACGCAATTCAACTGCAAGAGCTTCGACTATCGAAGAGGAGATTGTGGAGTTGACGACAATTAATGTTCTACATCGCGACGAAACTTGTTTTCAACCTCGATAAGTCTCGCTGACTTAGGTATGACTGTGGAATCGGACAGTTGAAGCAAACGATTCGCTTCGACATCATCGTGGGCGCGATGGCGGCACGCGGCCGCAAAAACATAGCCGTTTGGCATCCACGGGCGACGGCGAATCGACTTCTCAAATAGTTGACATGCTCGCTCAGTGTCACCAGTGTCCATATAACTCCTTGCAATGGAATCGACCAAATCGTCCATCTTCTCACCTGGGCTCAAGGAATTGAAGATTTCCAATTCGCGTTGGGGCAGCGAAGCGATTAACGAATCATAGCAGTGTTCCAGACGTACGGCATGAAGATCCGCATCAATCGCGTCGTTAAATGGCGCGGACTTTGTCACAAAATATGCCAGACGATATGCGACGAGTTCATCTTCCAGCAGAATTCCGAGCCATTTATCACGCTCGCTCACGGTCGGAAGATCGCTTTCTCGCCATTCGGCGTGCATCACCGATTCCACAATCGTTTGGGCGATCGTGTTCGCGGCGAGCCAATGTCCGGCCATCGTGAAGTGGACGTGTTCGAGAAACAGTTCCTCTCCCGGCGCAAAATTGCCGCTAGCCTCAAAGAAAGCTTTCTCGATATCACAAACGAACGTCATTGACTTTGAACGCTGGCATTCTTCTTTGATGATGCGACTATGCGAACTTGGTGCGCGGTAGCGGCAGCAGTCCAAATCTCTCGCAAGCGAATAGGCGGAAATCGCCTGACGGTATTGCTCACTTTGTTCCAGAGACTGGGCGAGCCGATATTGCGCCGCGGCGTTCCGAGGATGAGCTCGCGTGAGAGCTTCCAACTCCTTTGCGATTGCTTTGGAAACGTCATTCGACGTGGCCGAACTCAGCGTCCGGCCGATTGTCCGCAACTTCCGCGGATCGCCGGGCATGGAAATGGGGCTTTGGTGTCTTAAATTACTTGCCGGAGTGCAGACAATGAGCGGTATTCCCCGGTCATTGCACAGCCCAATAATCCTTCTGAGATGCGTTCGGAATTGTGTTTCCGCCTCGCCTAACAACCTGCTGTCCCCGGAAACTCGAACACGTTGTGGCAGAGCGGCTAACAGGTTCTCCGAGCTTCCCGGTTGGGCGAGCGGCGCAGCGCCCTGGAACAGGTTGTCTCCCAGTATTTGTCCTAAACGCGTCTTGCGGCACCGTATTCCCAAATCCGAGATATTGGCGTTCGTGCATACTCCACCAACTCCATAAAATTCATTATGTCCAGTGTACAGCACAATTACGTCGGGGTTGGAGGCGAAACATTGTCGAGTCATATCGACAAGCGGCATAGCGCTCAATCCGATAACTCCGAGATTGAGAACTTCCACATGTGTCTGCGACAGCTGCTTCTGCAGCGTAACTCCATTTGTCGAGGAAACGCAAGTTCGGATGGGAACGGATATCCTTGAACCGTCGACGCTCCCAGCACGCACACGCGAAATGTATTCGCCTTTTTCGGCAGCACAAAACTGCGAGGCTCCGGCCCTCGCAGATCTTCGCGACAATAGGCAGCGTCAACTCGAGGGTTGACGTAAAAAGTAGAAGGATCTGAAGCTCGCGCGAGGTGTCGAATCAATATGGGATCTTGCCCTGCGCCCGGCGAGTCGCAGGCCCCATTCGATCGCGGCAATACACAGAAACGGCATTAACGCACCGATACGAAACCAATGGTATCGTGTTACGGATTTGTCGCTGGAAATTCTTGCCAAGTGCGAAGGGCTCCGATATGTGACCAGATCCGTGTAGACCGTCTCGAATTCAGCCTAACACCATTGAACGAAGGATTTCAAGAGTTGAAACGGGAAGCAACATGATATGCAAGAAGAAGAAATCACCATGAACGCATGCTTTTCAGTTTCACTCACTGTATTGCGGGGCATGCCGTGCGCGCAAAAACGGCCAAGCTCGCGTTTGTTCGAATGTGAACTCGCTTTTTTGCGAAACGTCCTAAAAAATTGTCCGCGATGTGGGATTTCCGACACAATGGTAATGGCAGCCGTTCACCATCTCATGGGGCGATGCGCCGTTGCCACGGCAAGGTGGCCTTGTCGCAACAGATCGTTGTGACGCGGCTGACGGAGAATCCCGGCTCCGGGGCACATTTGGCTGCGGGCTTGCGTGGCGGTGGGTGGACGTTAAGATTCTTCGCGCGATGCACGGAGCGTGTGGGGCTGTGGGGGCGCGAGGGACGCGCGGTCGATGGCCGATGCCCGCTGTGTCGCACTTTCGGCGGCGTGCCATGGAAACCCGACTGCGCTTAGAAATCCTTCCTCAACCCGACAACGTCACGTGCGGCCCCACCTGCCTTCACGCTGTCTATCAGTATTTCCATGACCGATTGCCGCTGCCGCAAGTGATCCAGGAATCGCCCCGCTTGGAAGGCGGCGGGGCGTTGTCCGTCCAGTTGGCTTGCCACGCCTTGCGGCGCGGATACCAGGCCACGATCTACACGTGGGACCTGCATGTCTTCGATCCGACTTGGTTTCGCCCGCAATCTCCGCCGCTGCGCGAACGGCTGGCGTTGCAATTGGAAGCCAAGGGCGGCGAAAAGCTGCGGATCGCCACCGACGCCTATTTGGAATACCTGCAGCTCGGCGGCCGCGTGCGGATGGAAGAGTTTACGCCGGGGCTGATCCGTCAGTACCTAAGTCACTCGGTGCCGATCCTCACGGGATTGAGCGCCACGTACTTGTACAACGCGGCGCGCGAGTACGGCGCCAACTGTGACGCGGACGACGTGCGAGGCTATCCCGTCGGGCATTTCGTCGTGCTGTGCGGTTACGATGCCGTTCGCCGCGAGGTGTTGGTGGCCGATCCGTTCCTGCAAAACCCGCTGGGCCCCGAGCATTTTTACGAAGTTTCCGTCGATCGAGTGATTCGCGCGATTCTGCTGGGCGTCATTACGTATGACGCTAATTTGTTGATCATCCAGCCGCAACGCTCGGAAAAAGGAGTAGCGCGTGTCGGTACTGATCGTCGTGAATGACCCCAAAAAGTGGCCATTCGACATTCCGGGCGTCGATGTGGTCGATGCCCGTTCCTATTTGACGAAGCCGGAGTTCAGCGAGCGGCGAAACGTCAAGGTGTTCAACCTCTGTCGTTCCTACGCCTATCAGAGCACGGGATATTATGTCTCGCTGTTGGCTCAAGCCCGCGGGCATAAGCCTTTGCCGAGCATCTCGTCGCTGCAAGACATGAAATCGCAAGCGATCGTGCGGCTGGTTTCGGACGATCTGGACGACCTAATTCAAAAGTGTCTCGCGCCAATTCAGTCGGAACGCTTCACGCTCAGCGTCTACTTCGGCCGCAATATGGCCAAACGGTATGACAAGCTCGCGCTGCAACTGTTCAACTTGTTTCAGTCGCCGTTGATGCGGGCTCAGTTCGTCAAGGACAAAAAGTGGTTGCTGCGCAGTGTGACAACGATCGCGGGCAGCGAGGTGCCGATCACCCATCGCGACTTTGTGGTGCAAGTGGCCACCGAGCATTTCAAGGGACGCGTGTCGCGCGTGCGACGACCGGCGCCCACACGATATGACATGGCGATCTTGACCAATCCAGCCGAAGCGGTTCCGCCGTCGGATGAGAAGGCAATTAAGAAATTCATTAAGGCCGCCGAGTCGATGGGAATCGCGGTGGAAATGATAACTCGCGATGACTATGGCCGGTTGGCTGAGTTCGATGCGTTGTTCATTCGCGAGACGACGCAGGTGAACCATCACACCTATCGTTTCTCGCGGCGAGCGGCGGGCGAGGGCCTGGTGGTGATCGACGACCCCGAGTCGATTGTGCGTTGTACGAATAAGGTGTATTTGGCCGAGTTGCTTACGCGCCATCATGTGCCGATCCCCAAGACGACGTTGGTGCATAAGGATAACGCGGACATCATCATTCCCGAACTCGGTTTGCCATGTGTATTGAAAAAGCCGGACAGCGCGTTTTCGTTAGGAGTTATTAAGGTCGACACGCCCGAGCAACTGCAAACGGAATTGCAAAGATTTTTAGACGATTCGGAGTTGGTGGTCGCTCAGGAGTTTCTACCGACGACGTTTGATTGGCGAATTGGCATCATTGATCAACGGCCGTTGTTCGCCTGCAAATACTTTATGGCCAAGAAGCACTGGCAGATTATCAATCACGAAGATAGCGATGGGAAAGCCAAGTATGGCAAGTTTGAGACGCTGCCCGTCGAACTGGCTCCGCCGAAAGCGGTGCGGGCCGCGTTGAAGGCCGCGAACTTGATTGGCAATGGTTTGTATGGTGTCGACGTGAAGCAGTCCGGCGACAATTTCTATGTGATCGAAGTCAACGATAACCCTAATTTGGATAGCGGCGTCGAGGATGCGATTCTGAAAGACGAGTTGTATCGTCGCATCATGTCCGTATTTCTCAGTCGCATTGAACAACGCAAAGCGGGATTTCTCTCCGTATGATTCGCCCCACGCCGATTCCTTTGTTTGAAGCTTATGGTGTCGAGCTGGAATACATGATTGTCGACGCCGAGTCGCTGAATGTGTTGCCGGTCACCGACAAAGTATTGTTCGACGTGGTGGGCGAATACGCGTCGGATTTGGACGCCGGCGCCATTTCCTGGTCTAACGAATTGGCCCTGCATGTGATCGAGTTGAAAACGACCGATCCAGCGAGGTCGTTGGGTCCGTTGCCGGGATTGTTTCAAGAACAGATCGAGCGCATTGGGCGGTTGCTGCAATCACACGGCGGCCGCTTGATGCCGACCGCGATGCACCCGTGGATGGATCCTGATCGCGAGATGCAGTTGTGGCCGCACGAGAACAATACGGTCTATTCCACATTCGATCGCATCTTTAATTGTTGCGGACACGGCTGGGCCAATTTGCAAAGCGTTCATTTAAATTTGCCGTTTGCTAATGATGTCGAGTTCGGCAAGTTGCATACGGCGATTCGGTTGCTGTTGCCCATCATGCCGGCTTTGGCCGCGAGTTCGCCGATCGTCGAGCGACGAGTGACGAACGTGCTGGACAACCGGCTGAACTTCTATCGCTCGAACGCCAGCCGAGTGCCGTCGGTCACGGGATTGGTGGTCCCCGAACCCGCGACGACTCGCCACGAATACGAAACCCAGATTCTGGAGCGAATCTACAAAGATCTCGCGCCATACGACCCCGAGGGCGTGTTGCGGCACGAATGGGCGAATGCGCGGGGCGCGATCGCGCGTTTCGATCGCAACACAATCGAAGTTCGGGTGTTGGACGTTCAGGAGTGTCCGCAAGCCGACGTGGCCATATGCACCGCGATTTCGTCGGTGCTGAAGATGTTGGTCGACGAAAAATGGACGCCAGCCGAACGGCAACTGGCAATGTCGACCGAGTCGTTGGCCGCGATTTTGTTGGACGTGATGCGCGACGCCGATCAAGCAGTGATTCGCGACCGTGGTTATCTGGCTCAGTTTGGCGTCGAACCGACTGGTGAAGAATGGACCGCCGGAAAGCTGTGGGGGCGGTTGTTCGAGGCCATGGGCTTGGACAGCGTCGCGGCCGACGAGGCCTGGGAAGAACCGCTCCGCACGATCGCCACGCACGGCCCGCTGGCTCGCCGCATCATCCATGCGATCGGCGCGACACCGGATGAAGCGACAATGCGGCGAGTGTATCATCAGCTCTGCGATTGCTTGCAAGAAGGTCGCATGTTCGTGCCGCATGGTTAGCCGATGTCATTGCCCGTTACGTTCGACGATGTCCTGGCCGCCCAGCCGCGAGTTCGCTCGGTGCTGCGCGCGACGCCGCTTTTAGAGTGGCCAGGATTGAGCGAACGTCTGGGATGCGAGTTTTGGCTGAAGCACGAGAATCATCAGCCGGTCGGCGCGTTCAAGGTGCGCGGCGGTGTGAATTTGGTCGCTACGATGAGCGACGAGGAGCGACGCGCCGGGATCATCGGTGTCTCGACGGGCAATCATGGACAGTCATTGGCGTTCGCCGCTCGGCGAGTTGGCATGCGTTGCACGATCGTGGTTCCCGAGCGATCGAACCCGGACAAACTGCAATCGATGCGGTTGCTCGGCGCGGAATTGATCGAGCGCGGTCGCGACTTCGACGAAGCTCGCGAGCAGGTTGAGGTGTTGGCTCGCGAGCGCGGTTGCCGCTACGTTCATTCGGCCAACGAGCCGCTGCTGATTGCGGGCGTGGCGACGATGGCGTGCGAGATTTTCGAGGTGTTGCCCGAGCCTGATGTGATCTTGGTTCCGATCGGGTTGGGCAGCGGAGTTTGCGGAACGTGCTTGGTCGCCAAACATTTGCGGCCGCGGACCCAGGTGATCGGCGTGCAAGCCGCCGGTGCCGATGCGGTGGCCGCAAGCTGGCGCAGCGGACGGTGGGTGGCGCGCTCGCGAGTCGACACGTTCGCCGAAGGCATGGCGACTCGCGTGCCGGCCGAGATGACATTGGCGATCATGCGCGAGTTGATGGACGATGTGATTCTGGTCAGCGACGACGAGCTGCGCGAGGCGGTCTATCAGATTTTGAAACAGACGCACAATTTGGCCGAAGGAGCCGGCGCGGCGACTTATGCCGCGGCTTATCAGCAACGCGAGCGGTTCCGCGGCCAGCGCGTGGTCGGCGTTCTGTCCGGCGGCAATTTGGATTTGAAGATGTTGCCCGAGATTCTCGCGGGCAGCGCGACCGCCGATTCGCGTTAGTTAGTTATTGGATTGGTTAGTGCGCGTGGCTCGGCAGGAGCCTCGTTCTCCCGGTTCGTTACCCTGGACGCGGCGGGCGGAAGCGCGGTAAGATGCATCGCTCGCGGCGGGGGATGAAGTTGATACAAACTGGCTGAGGAACCGTATGGCCCAAAAGGAAGAAGCATTCGAAGTCGAAGGAACCGTCACGCAAGCGTTGGCAAACACTCGTTTTCGCGTGCAATTGGACACGGGTAACGAAGTGCTGGCGCACGTGGCGGGCAAGATGCGAAAGAACTTTATCCGTATCGTGCCGGGAGACAAAGTGCGAGTCGAGTTGTCTCCGTATGATTTGACCAAAGGCCGGATCATTTACCGCGAACGCTAGTCGCGCTATTCCGCCGAAAAAACCCGCCCGCCCGTTGCTCAGCTCCAGATCGGATCGCTGTGTAGCAATCTCGCCCGCCGTTTCCGCTGGCCTTTGTGTCGGCAGCATGCCCGCGATTTTGCCAGCTCCGCCGAGGGAAAAAATCGAAACCGGCATTCCAATCGCAGAGTATTGTCTGCTGTCTTTCCGCGCCGAGTCGGTTGTCGCGGCCAGGAGCCGAGAGGCCGTCGGCTCGCACAGCCTTTCCAAATTTGGGCAACGTTTCTGTCCAATCTTTATCAGTCCGAAGGAGTCTACCTGTGAAAATGTTTGCAAAATGGATGGCCGTGCCGTTCGTGGCACTGACCATGATGATTTCGGCGGTCGCTCCCGCGCGGGCGGCCGACGAGCTAAAGCCGGCCGTAGTCGTATCGATCGCCGGCGTGGACGAAATTTTGGGCGACATCGGCTACTTGACCAGTTCGGCCGGAGCTCCCGAGGTCGGCAACTTTGTCAAACTGATCGCGGGTCAGTTCACGCAAGGCTTGGATGCGACGAAGCCGGCCGGCGTCTACATGACGTTCGTGAATGACGAACCGATTAGCGTGGGTTTTCTGCCGGTCAAGAATCTCGACTTGGTGCTGGGCAATCTGAAGGACCAGCTTGGCGAACCGGAAGACTTGGGCGACGGCGTGATGGAATTGGGCAGCGACCGTCCGCAACCGATGTATCTGAAGAAGCAAGGCGATTGGGCTTTCTTCTCGAACCAGCAAGGCTCGTTGTCCGATCTGCCGGCCGATCCGGCGAAGCTGCTGGGCGACTTGCCGGCCAATTATGACATCGCGGCCCAAGTTCACGTCCGCAACATCCCGGCTCACATGCGCGACTTGGCGATCGCGGAGATGAAGAAGGGGTTCGAGCGCGGAATGGAGAACCAGCTAGACGAGCAGCCGAATCGCGAGATCGTCGAGAAGCTGGGCCGCAATTCTCTCGAATCGATCACGATGTTGGTCGAAGGCGGCGAGCAAGTTCTGATCGGTCTGAACGTGGACCAAGAGAGCGGCAGCACCTACATCGACTTGAGCATGACGGCCGTCGAGGGATCGGAGCTGGCGAAGCAAATCGCGACTTCGCACGGCGTCAAGTCGCAACATGCGGGCTTCCTGTTGCCGGATGCCGCAGCCAATGTGCATTACGCGACCCGAATTGCCGATCGAGACATCGAGCAGACGACGCTAATGATTCAAGCGATGCGGCAGGGAGCTCAAGACGAACTGGCAAAGGACGACGATCTGAAGACGCCAGAAGCCAAGGCCCAAGCGGCCGAGGTCGTGAACACATTTTTCGACGTGGCCGAAGAGACGCTCAAGAACGGATTGATGAATGGCGGCGCGGTGTTGATGCTCAACGACGAGTCGCTGAACTTCGCTGCCGGCGGTTTGGTTTCCGATGGCAAGAAGGTCGAGTCGGGCTTCCGCAAGCTGGTTGACTTGGCGAAGAACGAACCCGATTTTCCCGGCGTGAAGTTCGACGCCGAGAACTACAAGGACTACGCCTTTCACACCATGAGCGTGCCGATTCCCGAAAAGGAAGACGAAGCTCGCAAGGTGTTCGGCGACCGTTTGGATGTGAGCTTGGCGGTCGCTCCGAAAAGCGTTTATATCGGTTTCGGCAACGGCAACATTGATCTCTTGAAGAAAGTGATCGACGCTTCGGCCACTGCGGCCGGTGCCGAATTGCCGATGTTCCAATTGATTGTGTCCGTCGTGCCAATGCTTGAATTTGCTTCGTCGGTGGACGAGAGCAACGCGACGCTGATGACTTTGGCCAGCTCGGCCAAGGACCTGTCGAACAACGATTCGGTTCTGATGACCGGCTCGTTGATCGAGCGCGGCGCCAAGTATCGCTTCGAGATTGAAGAAGGCGTGCTGAAGATTATCGGCCAAGCCGTTCAATTGAACCGCCAACGCCAAGCGAATTTCTAAGCGACTTCGCGGCGGACTGAGCTTCGCCGCGCGAGAAGGATAAATCGAAAGACCGGATTGCTTCACGGCGATCCGGTCTTTTCTTTTGCGCGGCAACGATCGCGGCTCACGTTTCGATGAACTTCGCCAAGTCCGGAGCGACGGATCGCAAACGCTGGGCGTCGGCCGAGGCGGGATCGATTAGCTCGAAATCGGCGAACTCGAATCCGGGAGCGACCGAGCAGCCGACCAACACGGCTTCGTCGAGCGGTTCGGCCGCTTGCCAGACGCCGGCCGGTACAACATGGCAAAAACAATCCGACTCGCTGGACAATTCCACCATCGTTGCGAGTCGATCGCCTCCTTCCCACAGATACAACCGCAGGCCGGCTCCGCGATATAGATTCCACACTTCGTCCGAGGCCACGCGATGGAACCGGCTGACTTCGCCCGCCGCCAGCGAAAAGTAGATATGCGTGAGCGCCGCTCGACGCTGGCCCGACGTCGACGTCACAGCGGTCGCCGAACGGAACACTTCGCGGAACCGGCCTCCTTCGGGATGTTCGATCAGATCATGGGGCTTCAGCGAATCCACCGTTAGTTTCTCCGTTGCGGGTAATGAGATGACCGAACACCAATGACCTGACACCAACAAAATAAGGCCCGGCGTTCGTGAACGTCGGGCCTTTGTTCTGCTCATCAACAACTGGCCGCTGACGATCAGCGGCGAGCGACCGTACTCAATCGCGTGGCTTAAAACTCGCGCGACGTGTTCAAACCGGGCAACGGAATCGGATACTTGCCGCTGGCGTCGGCCAACAGCGGCGCCGGCGATTCCATCGTCAGCTTGTTTACATCCGGCGCGAATTCGTGATCGCAATTCAGGATGTCGTCGTAGGTCACGATCTGACCGGTGTGAGCGGCCATGCGGCCCATCGACGTGACCAAGCTGGCCTTCACGCCCCGTTCGACTTCGCTGTACGGCTTGTCTTCGCGGATGGCTTGGATCAGGTCTTCCCATTCCACTTGATAAGGATTCGGCTCCGGCGCGCCCCACTGCCAAGTCATATCCTTCTTCACGAAGTTATGACCGCTGAAGATCCGCGGCTTGGCTGGCGTGTGCGAGGCGGTCGAGATGATCGCCGAACCCTTCGTGCCGTGAGCGTAGCTGGCGAACTCCTGATGACAGCCGGGCATCGTGCGGCCGTTCAGGTACAGCTTCGTGCCGTCCTCGAACGTGTATTCGACCGAATACGAATCGAAGTTCTGGTCGACGTTATCGTTGCGATAGTGACGACCGCCGCAAGCCTTGGCTTGAACCGGCCAAGCGTTCTTCATCCAACACGACTCGTCGATGTTGTGAATCAAAAAGTCGCTGAAGCCGCCGCCGCTGGCCCACAGGAACGCGTGGAAACGGTCGATCTGATACAGCAGCTCGCTCATGTTTTCCGGCTTCGGGCCGGTGGCCGCCGAACCGGTTGGGCCCGCCATTCGGTAAGCTCGCAGCAACGTGATGTCGCCGATCTCGCCGTTTTGAATGCGGTCGTACAGCTCTTGCCGCGCCTTACAGTGACGGCACATCAAGCCGACGCCGACCTTCAGATTCTTGGCGTTGGCCTTCTCGCCCAGTTCAAACATCCGCTTGCTGGTCGGGCCGTCGATCGTGACCGGCTTTTCCATGAAGACGTTCAAACCCTTCTCAATCGCGTAGGTGAAATGCACCCAGCGGAACGCGGGCGGCGTGGTGAAGATCGCCACGTCGCCGGGCTTCAAGCAATCCATCGCCTGCTTGTAGCCATCGAAGCTGACGAACTTGCGATCGTCCGGCACATCCACTTGCGACGGGAATTGCTTGAACAAGTTTTGATAGCTGTTGTTCAGCTTGTTTTCAAACACGTCGGCCATCGCGACCAACTTGATCGGACCGTTCTTCACCGACAACGCGTTCGCCGCCGCGCCGGTGCCACGACCGCCGCAGCCGATCAAGGCCACGTTGATCGTGTTGTCTTCGGCCGCGTGGACCTTGGGCACGGCCGAAGCGACCAATGCCGACGCCGCGGCCACCTTGCCCGTCGTCTTCAAAAACTCGCGGCGCGATTCGCCGGTGTTGGACTTGTTCATGGTCATGCATCCTTTGAAAAGGTTTAGAGAGGGAGATATTGCTATTCGTCGATCTGCGGAGGCTCGGACTTATCCCACTTGGCCGCTTTCTCTTCCTCCGATGGTTCGACCAACGGCCTGACGATGCGAAAGCCGACGTTCAATGCGTCCGTATGATACCAAATGCTCTGCGGCAATTGCGGGTCTTGTTCCTTCCACTCCTCGGACGAAGCGATCCGAGCGGCGGAGCGGCAATCTTCGGGATCGTGGTCCCAACCTCCACCGCGCACGACGCGCGGATAAAGCGTCTTCGGCACGGCCAACGGAGCGTGGCTCACCTTGCCGTCGCCTTCCTTGTAGAAATCTTCGACATGCTGGTCCAACACCCATTCGGCGACGTTGCCGTGCATGTCGTGTAGGCCCCAAGGGTTCGGTTTCTTGCGACCGACCTTTTGATAACGATCGTTGCTGTTCTCGTAGTACCAGGCGTAATCGCCAAGCTGTTCGGCGTCGTCGCCAAAGCTGTAACGAGTGCGCGTGCCGGCTCGGCAAGCGTATTCCCATTCCGCCTCGGTCGGCAAACGATAGTACCGTCCGGTCTTCGCACTGAGCCATTTGCAAAACGTGCGAGCCGCGTGCTGTGTCATGCAGATCGCCGGATACCCTCGCTTGCCCATGCCGAACGACATGTCGGTGTAAGGTTTCGTCGGCTGCGAAATTTGAAACACGTCGGCCGCCCGATCACGCGCGTTCGCCGGGATGTTCAACGCCGTGCGGCGAAAGATATCCAAGTCCGAGGCCCACACGTCGTAGGCGTCCCAAGTGATCTCGAACTTCGACATCCAGAACGGATCGATCTCGACTTCGTGAACCGGGCCTTCGTCGTCGCGGCGACCTTCCTCATCGTCGGGGCTGCCCATTAAGAACCGACCGCCGCGGATCGGCAACATTTCGATCTTGCCTTCCGAATGCTCGACCAACTCGACGTAAGGCTTCATCGCCGGTTCCGAATCGGCATCGGCATCCGCGATCGCGAGCGGTTCGGGCGGTGCGGCCAGTGTCCGCGAGACTTCGGCCAACGAAACGAAACCGAACGAGACACTGCCGAGCGCGACGACTGCCAACTTTAGGTTGCCGGACCAGCCGCCAGACCAAGCGCGACGGGCACGGGCGAAACCAGATTGTCCGCCAAACCATGCGGACCACGGGCGTGACATAGACGAGCCTCAAGGTGGGAAGGAGAGGTGGGAAGTTGTCGGATGGCGAGGCCGACCGGCATGACGCTCGAATCGAAAACCAGCGGTGCAGCCCCTGATTCAGACTAAACGCGTGGTCACAGCGAGTCCAGTGTTATCAATCGCGTGTATCAGCGGCCATTGATCGGTCGCTTCGCCGCGAATTCGCGATTCGGCGACCATTCCCCCGCGGCGACTCGACCGGCATAATGCTGGGCTTGTTATGTTTCCCGATCTCGCCTGTCACGCTTACGCGGAGCCCGTGCGCCACGATGTTGAAACTGGAGAAGTATTCGTTCGGAGTTGGAGACCGTTTCGCTCATCAAGCTCGCGCGCAACTGCGAGCTTGCATTTTGGCCGCGGAACAAGGCGTGGAAGTCGTGCCGGTCTGGAACAAGTCGAATCGCGAGCACACGACGATCGGCTCCGAACCCGACAGCGTGCGCGCGGCGGCCGACGCGGCGGTGCGCGATTTGAACTGGACGCGACCGTATCACGTCGACGCCGATCATATTCGACTGGAAACGGTCGATCGTTTTTTGGCTTCGTCCGATTTCTACACGATCGACGTGGCCGATTCGATTGGCCAGCCGGCCGAGTCCGATGCGGTGGAAGCGTTCGTCGACCGGCATCCGGAATTGGTCGGGCAGATTGAAATCGCCCATATCGACCAACCGTTCACGACCACGCGCGACGACGTGCGGCGGATCGCGGCCAAGTATCTGCAAGCGGTGCGCGAAGCCGGTGCGATCTATCGCCACATCGCGGCGGCGAAAGGCGCCGACAGTTTCGTTACGGAAGTTTCGATGGACGAGACCGACAGCCCGCAAACGCCGCCCGAGCTGCTGGTGATTTTGGCCGCCTTGGCCGACGAACAGATTCCGCTGCAAACGATCGCGCCGAAGTTCACCGGCCGCTTCAACAAGGGCGTCGATTACGTGGGCGATCTGGCTCAGTTTGAAAAGGAGTTTCAAGACGATCTGGCCGTCATCGCGCACGCGGTGACTCGATACGGTTTGCCCGACACGCTGAAGTTGAGCGTGCATTCGGGCAGCGACAAGTTCTCGATCTACGAGCCGATGGGGCGAGCGATTCGGCGTTTCGATGCGGGGCTGCACATCAAGACGGCCGGCACGACTTGGCTGGAAGAGATCATCGGTTTGGCCGAAGCCGACGGCGACGGGCTGCAATTGGCCAAGGAGATCTACGCCCACGCGCTCGAAAAGTGCGACGCGCTTTGTGCGCCTTACGCGGCGGTGATCGACATCGATCCCGCGCGGTTGCCGTCGGCCGCCGAAGTGCAAGGCTGGTCGGCCGAGCGGCTGGCGAACACCGTGCGACACGATCAGAGCCGCGCCGAGTTTAATCCGGACGTGCGCCAGTTGTTGCACGTCGGCTACAAGGTCGCCGCGCAGATGGGCGACCGGTATTTGAAGATGCTCGAAGCGTGCGAGGAGAGCGTCAGCCGCAATGTGACGGTGAATTTGTACGACCGCCACTTGAAGCCGTTGTTTGTTGACGGGTGAGAAACCGGAGTGCTTGCGCACTACCGCTTCCATGATTTTGTAGCGGACGCGGCGCGAGCCGCCCGGTGCGACACGCGCTGTGCGCGGGTCTCCCGACCCCGCACGTTTTTTGACCGCAGGTCTCCTCTTCGACCGCAGGTCTCCTCGCAGTGCCAAGAGGAGACCTTCGGTCGGCGGTTTCGGCGAGGTCGGGAGACCTGCGCCGAGCGCGTGACCTGCGCCGAGCGCGAAACCGGAGTGCTTGCGCACTACCGCTTGCATGTTTGTGTAGCGGATGCGGCGCGTGGTGCGACTTCAATCAGATCTCGAACAGCTCGGCTAAACCTTCGGCGGCGAACTCCGCGCCGCTGACGTAGCGGCCGGGCCGCATCCAGGCGGCCAGCTTCTTGCGCGGCATTTTCAAATAACGAGCCAGCACGTCGTCCATCGTCTGCTCCAGTTCGCCGAAATGGCGAGCCCATTCGGTCGCCTCGGCGTGATGCACGTGCTCTTCGCTTTGCCATTTCATCGGATGAAACAGCAGCACGCTGAACGGCGTCACCAACCGGCGGCGGCAAGCGGCGAAGGGCCAGAGCGCGGCCGACGAGCACTCGCCCGTCACGATCCCGGTGGCGTTTAGTCGGCGCATGGCGATGATCGTTAGCAACGACATGGCCGCGTAGGCGCTACCACCCGGCGAATCAAAGTACAGAATGCACTCGCCGTCCATCGGCACTTCGAGCAGCTTTTCGGTGATGTCCGAGGCCCGGTCGTTCAAATCCCCGACGATCGCAATTTCCAACGGCCCTTGCGGTTCTTCCTGTTCGTCGTCCTCATGCTGGCGGCCCGCCCGATTTTGATCAGCCATCGCAGGAAATTCTCCTTGCTGTTACCCACGTAGCGAAAGCGTCGAAGTGTAACCGATTGGATACCGCGCGCGGTAGCGAGGCGGATGGCGGCCCGTGTGCGACGTGCTGGTGTGTCTTGATTTGCCGCTCGCCTCGAAGAAGGCAACGCAAGCGCGCGAGGACGCAAAGTCGATATACGCGGCACGGCGCGAGCCGTCTGGTATCGCAAACCCTGTTACCCGTTCGCGTCTATTTCGCCCTTCGCGTCCTCGCGCCCTTGCGTTCTGCCCTTCCCGGCGTCGCCGCAAATACAAGCACGATGCGCGAGCGAGTGAATCGACGAACTCAATACAAGCACGTCGTGCCAGCGAGTGAATCGACGAACACACTTGCTTGCGCCGCGTGCTGGTATTTTTCCATCTGCGGCTCGCCTTACGGCAGCGCGGATGCGATTACGCAACGCGAGATGCGATTACGGCGGCGCGAGATGCGATTACGATAGCGCGAGATGCGGTTACGACACGCGAGATCGATTACGACAGCGCGAGATGCGATTACGGCAGCGCGAGATGCGATTACGGCAGCGCGAGATGCGTTACGACAGCGCGAGATGCGGTTACGACAGCGCGAGATGCGATTACGACGGCGCGAGACGCGATTACGGCAGCGCGAGATGCGGTTGCGCCGCTGCACGATGCGGTTGCGCCGCTGCACGATGCGGTTACGCCGCTGCGAGGAACGATTGCGCGCCCGCTACGCCGACTCCGGCTGCACCTCGTCCAGCACTTCGATGCGCACCCGCTCGATGCGGCGCGGTGTCGCCTCCAACACCACCAGACGCAGGTTGTGCCAAGTCAACGATTCGTCGACCGGCGGGATGTAGCCGAGTCGGGCGATCACGAGGCCGCTGATCGTGTCGTACTCGTCCGACTCCGGCAGGCCCAGGCCGAACTCTTCGTTCAGGTCCGCCAAGTGTGCTCGGCCCGTCGCCTCGAACGTGGCGTCGTCGATCATCAGCACGTCGTCCGCCTCTTCCTCGTCTGATTCGTCCACGATCTCGCCGACGATTTCCTCCAACGCGTCTTCGATCGTGACCACGCCGGTCGTGGCGTGATACTCGTCGACCACGATCGCCATGTGATTTCGCGTATGCAGGAACTCTTGCAGCAGCACATCGACCGCCTTGCTGACCGGCACATGCCACGGATCACGCAATAGCTCGCTCAGCGGCCGGCGTTCGTGTTCCGGCTTCGTGGCGAATTCGGCCAGCAAGTCTTTCACGTACAGAATGCCGACGATGTTGTCCAACGATTCGCGGAACACCGGAATCCGCGTGCGGCCCGCTTCCGCCACAAAGGCCAGCAGTTGCGGCCAAGCGGTTTCGACCTCCAGGGCGTCGATTTCGCTTCGCGGCGTCATGATCTGGCCGACCTCGACATCGCCCAGCTCGATCACGCCTTCGATCATTTCGCGGGCGTCTTCTTCCAGCAGCCCGTCGCGCAGGCCCTCGTTCACCATCGCGCGGATTTCGTCTTCGAAGGCCTCTTCTTCGTCTTCCTCTTCTTCCTCGCGGCCCGCCAATCGCCACACGACGGCATCGACCAAGTCGAGGCTGAGCGACAACGGCGCACACACCCAACTGATCAGCCGCCACAACCACCATGTGTGAAACAGAAACGGCGCGGCCCACAATCGCACGACCGCCAGCGGCACCCAAGCCGTGGCGATAATCAGCACGGCCGAAGCGACCAGCAACACGATCGCGAAGTCGCCCGCCGCGGGCAGTTCCGTCAGTCGCCACTCGCGAGCGAAATAGCCAATCGTGCCGGCGGTCAACGTCACGACCATCCCGACGACTTGCAGGCATTCGGCGCTGACGACCGCTCGTTCGTGCTGATCCAGGATTCGCGTGTATCGTTCGCGGCGATTGCGGCGGCGACAATACAACTCCAGTTCGTGCAGCGAGAATTCATGCAGCACGTTCACCCCGATCGCGGCCAACGTCGTGACGGCCAATCCAGCCAGCGCGGTCCAAAGCAACCAGTCGACGGTCACGGCGAGCCTCCCGCAGCGTCGGCTTCATCTTCTTCGTCGGCCATTGCCGGAACAGTCCAGCCGAACAGGTTCAGATACTCGGCCTCTTTCGCTCGCATCACAACGCGTGTCTCGGGCGACTTGTCATCGAATCCAACCAAATGCAACGTTCCATGAATCACATACAAGAGCAATTCCGCGGCCGGCGGCCAATCGTAATCCGCCGCGGTCGATTCCGCCGTATCGGCGCTCACGATCACTTCGCCATCCAGATGGTCGGCTTCGCGGTGCAGCACGAAGCTAAGCACGTCGGTCGGATAATCGTGCTGAAGATGGCGGCGGTTCAGTTCGTGGATCGTTGGATCGTCGACGATTGCCAGGCTCACATTGCCGCGCGAGAAACCTTCATTGCTGGTGACGCGGCGGATCGCTTCGCGCAGTTGCTCGCCGTCGATCCAAGCGTGCGGAGCGGTTTGATTCAATTCGACCACGATCACAATGCTTTCCCGTCGATCAGACATCCCGTCGATCACGCCGACGCTTGGCCGGGATATTTCACGCGGCCGTGATAATTGGCGATCAGCGATTTGATAAGGCTGGCTTCGATCGTGTGCAACTCCTGCAACGTCATTCCGCATTGGTCGAATTGCCCGTCCATCAACCGCCGCATCGCGATATCGTGAACCAAGCTTTCGATCCGCGCCGGCGCCGGCTCGACCAACGCCCGGCAAGCGCTCTCGACCGCATCGGCCAACATCATCACGCCGGCCTCTTTTGTCTGCGGTTTGGGACCAGGATAACGAAAACTGGATTCGTCGACGCCGTCCAACGTCGGATCTTCCTCGCAGCGTTTTTCGGCTTGGCGATAGAAGTACTCGACCAGCGTCGTCCCATGATGCTGCTCGATGAAGTCGATGATCGACTGCGGCAAATGGTTTTGCCGCGCCAAGTCCGCGCCGTCCTTCACGTGGGCGATGATCACCAGCGTGCTCATGGCCGGCAACAGCGATTCGTGCTGGTTCTTCTGCTGGCCTTGATTTTCGACGAAGTAACCGGGCTTGAGCATCTTGCCGATGTCGTGGAAGTAGGCGCCGACGCGGACCAGCAGCCCGTTCGCTCCGATCGAATCCGCGGCGGCTTCGGCAATCGAAGCCACATTGATCGAATGGTTGTAGGTGCCCGGAGCTCGCCGAGCCAACTCTTGCAGCAGCGGATGCGCGGCGTCGCTCATCTCCAGCAAACTCAGATCGGTTTGCACGTCGAACAACCGCTCGACGAACGGCAACAACCCGGTCATCAAGATGCCCGCGACCAACGCGCAACCGCCGTTCCAAGCCGACATGGCCAACAGCGACGTGGCGAACGACGTCTGCCAGAACGTTTGCTCGGAGTTTCCCAGCTCGATCGTGACGGGCGCCGTATCCATCTTCATTAAGCCCAGCGGTTGGCCAACGACCGTGCCGACGCCGATCGTGGTCAGCGTCACGACCAAACCGGCGAATGCTCCGACATAGATCAGCTTCGTGCGATTTCGGATCCGCCCCAGCAACAACACGGCTCCGGCCACCGCCGACACGAGAATGACGAACTCGGCCAATCCTTGTCCCAACGAAATCGCGACGACCAGCGATACCGCGGCGCTTAACACCAACGCCAACTCGCGCCGATAAGCCACGGCGATCGTCATGCCGAACAAGATCAGCGGCACGAGCTCGGCGCGCCATTGATCGTCCGAAGCGAATTGGGCCAGCGTCACCGTGGCGACCACCGTGCCCAACAGCGTGGCGAACCGGCGCATGTCGGTCAGCAATCGCCGCTCGTTGAACCAGATATACACGCCACACAACACATACATGGCGATGAACATGCCGAAGTCCGCCAAGCCGCGGACCAACATCTGCGCGTAAGACATGTTCGCCAGCACCGCGCGGTGTTCGCGATACAGATTCGCGACTTGCTTGGCCGTGAGCGGCTGGCCGGCCAGCGCCAGCTTGGTCTGGCCGGCATAGGTGGTCGTCATCACCGGATTGACGCGAGCCGCGGCTTCTTCCGCCATGCGTCGCGAAGCCGATTCGTTGTAGGTCAGCGTCGGCTCCAACCGCGGCTTCAGCCAGTGGAAGACGAGCTTGGCCATCAAGTCAACATGCTGCTCCGGCACGCCTTCCTTGCGAAACTCTTCGACCAACCGGCTGTTCAGCTTGGCGTCGAACTCCGGAATGCGAACGTCCTTCACTTCCACCCGATGCGTCGTATTCTCGGCGTCGGCCGGATGAACCAAGATCACCGATTGATTGCCTTCGTTGGGACCGTGCGACAAGCTCTTCAAGATGCCGTCGCGTTCCCAATCGGTCAGCGCGTTGTGGACCGCCCGCTGAAACGATTCCAATTGCGTATCGCGTTGCAGCGCGTCCTTGAAATCCTGAAACACGACCGCCTCGTCCGACATCTCGGCCCGCAATGTTTCCGGGAGAAACTCGCGCCACACGGTCTTCGCCGGGGCTTCCAGAGCGTCATACGATTCGGCGGCCGTCAGCAAGAACACTTTGTCCTTGAGCGCCTGCTGTAACTGGGTCAACGGCTGGCTGCGGTTCTCGTACAGCGTCAGCGTTTCGCTGCGAGCCTGTTGCCGCAGAGCTTCGGTCCGAGCCGCGTCCTCGACGCTGAATTCGACGCGAGCCACGACATCGCGCGGCGGCACGTAACCCGTGCGATAGGGAAACGCCGGCGTCCAAGCTCCGGTGATTAGCCACATGGCCAACGCGGCCAGCACGCACAGACCCAATCGCACGAGCACGTCGGGCTGCTGAAGATAGTATCGCGTCCGCGCAACACGCCCCGGCGGCAACGTCACCGAAGCGACGCGGTCCGAGCGAGTTCGTTTTTGACTGCCGGCTGACATGGCTATTTGCGAGCGGGCTTACGCGCGGCCGATTCGTCCGGGCCTTCTTCGTAAGCTCGCACAATCTCCTGCACCAATCGGTGTCTCACGATGTCGGATTTCGTCAAACGAACTTCGACCACGCCCTCGATGCCCTGCAAGCGATGCAGCGCGTCGATCAAACCGCTTCGCGTTTGCGGCGGCAAGTCGGTTTGCGTGGTGTCGCCCGAAACGACAATCTTAGCGCCTTCGCCCATTCGTGTCAGAAACATCTTCATCTGACTGACCGTCGTGTTCTGAGCTTCATCCAAAATGATGAACGCTTCGTTCAGCGTGCGGCCGCGCATGTAGGCCAGCGGCAACACCTCGATCACATCTTGTTCCATCAACCGCTTGATCTGGTCGTAGTCGATCATCTCGTGCAGCGCGTCCAGCAACGGTCGCAAGTACGGGTTGATCTTGGCTTGTAGATCGCCTGGCAGGAAGCCCAAATTCTCGCCCGCTTCGACCGCCGGACGCACCAATACGACTTTGCGAACCAGCCGTTGCTTGAGCGCTTCCACGGCTAAGGCCACCGCCAAATAGGTCTTTCCCGTACCGGCCGGCCCCACGGCGAACGTCAAATCGTGATTGCGAATCGCGTGGATGTAACGATGCTGGCCTTCCGTGCGAGCCACAATCTGTCGCGACGGATTGATCACATCCACGCGAGCTTTGTTGGGGACGCTGGCGCCGCGAATCTGAGCGATGATGGCGGCCACGGTTTCCGCGTCAAGATTGCCGTTGCGTTCGGCGTACCGCTTGAGCTGCTCGAGCGCCTTCGTCGCGCCGGACACGGCTTCCTTGGGACCGATAATCCGCACTTCGCCATCGCGGTGCGTGATCGTCACGCCAAACTGTTCGCGCAAAAGACGCAGATGCTGGTCCCGCGCGCCGAACAGCGACAGCACAAGTTGCGGTTCGGAAATCGATAGAGTGGATTCGATCATTCGTTGGCGGCCGTATATACCGGCCGCGCCGACTCCTTACAGTGATTTGTCTCCGCCGCCCATTTCAGCAGGGCTTGGTTCGGCCGCGGCCATTTCCGCCGACGGACCGACCCAGGGTTTGCGATCGACTAGACAACTATACCGAACAAAAAAGGCCGCGGAATAGTCGCGGCGGGGGACACCGCCCTAAACCGCTGGTTCATAGAGAGTTAACGCCAGAAAAAGGTTCCCGCCCTAGCTCGGACTCCCGCCGTGCCGATCATGAGGCCCCGTTGCTTGGACACGCCACCCGTAGCTGCCGTCCGGGAAAATCGGTGAAATCGATTCGATCCGCCACGATGCGTCGCGGGGGTAGGATTATTCAGTCGCTGATCGTTGCATCGATCTCGACATGCGACGTAAGTCGAGCGCCCAAGGCGTCGAGAATTCGCGCGGCGCGTTGCACGGTAAGTCCGTGGTATTCGTTCCGCTCGTCGCGAGACACTTGCGATTCGTGAACGCCCAGCTTTTCGGCCAGTTCCCGCTGCGACATATCGCGAGCGATGCGCAATCCAACGAGCAGCCGGCCGAGACCGTGAAGGTTCTGTAGCTCGGAGAACTGGCCGCGTCGCAACCGTTCGTAGCTCTCCACTTCCTCAGCCAGTTGCAAGTGAAAGGAATGGAGCGGGTCCAACACACGGTTTATCTCCGCCGCCGACCGCCGCTCGGAATGCAGACGCTGCTGCAAACCGTCCAGACGTTCTCGCTCCTCACGCAGCCGCTTGGCCGCCTCGTGGTATTCGTTTTCGTTTCGAATCATGGGGGCCACATTTGTTTGAATGTGGAAAATTACACAGAAGCCAACGTGCGAATGAGTTAATTATGCGGGCAAGCGATGCATGCCCCGTGACGCAAAACACGATGCCAACTATGCGAATTCAATAACAATCAAGGTGCATTCGAGCTTGAATGCCCAGTCCGATATGGGGTGCTTCACTTCTCGGCCTAACTCTCCGGGATGATCTGGATGATTCCCTTGGGACGACCATCCCGACGAGATCGCCGAAAAGCGGCTGGAAACTCAAGCTCGTGACCAAATTCGTCTCTTATTCCCGACAGGACTCCCAAAGCATGAGGATAAAGTTCTACCCGATACTTATGCCACATCGGCAATTGACGCTTAGCGTAGCCACGGTAGACGCGCCGCGCCGCTGGATCCCATGTCCAAACCTTGTAATCGTTGAGCTCATTTAACCTCGCTTGCAGGCGACCGCTACTCAATTCGTCAAGGGAACACTCAAAGTACCCGTCGATATCATTGGTGATTCTTATCTTCGACAAAGGAGCCATCGAGAAAAACATGGCCACACCACCTCCCACAGTTCGCGGACTAACACCTCGGCATTGTCAATGATCGCCACGCCGCGTCAGGGACATTCGGCTGGGTCGCTGGGCCAGACCAAGGTGATTCGCGCAATTCTGCAAATGTCAAACAATAGTCTCTGGCAACAAACAACCAAATCATCGAACGGCGGAAGTTGCATTTCGTCACCTCTGACGGCATTCCCATCGAAATGGATCGTGGCAGCTTGACAAAAATGTAAAGCAACACGGCAACAGAATCAATTGTCCCCGCGACGCTACGTTGCTGACTAGTCCGCGAAAACAAACAGTTTGCATTGCACAAATCCCTTCGTCGCCTCGAAGTTCCTTCCAGTCCATCATGCCACAGCTCAACGCCATTCTTGAAACGTGTCTGTATGTCGACGACTTGCCGGCAGCGGGCGTTTTATTCGGCGGTGTTGGGGCTGGAATGCCTTGGGCGGCAGGAGCATCGGCGTGTTCTTTCGCTGCGGACGGCAGATGCTGTTGCTGTTCAACCGGAGACCAGCGAACTGATCGAGCCGGATAGTGAAATCCCGCCGCACGGCAATTGGGCCGGGACACTTGGCCTTCGCGGTAGCGCCGGCCGAACTGGACGCGGCGCGTCGGCATACGACAGGCGGGCGTCGCCATCAACGAATTCGACTGGCCGCAAGGCGGGCGATCCATCTACTTTCGCGACCGGCCGGCAGCCTCCAGGCCACGCCCAACATCTGGGCATCCAGTAAAAACGGTTGAGAGCATTTCCAAATCAGAGCACGACGCGCAAGCAGTGAATCGACGGACTCAATATAAGCACGAAGCGCAAGCGAGTGAATTGATGAACTCACTTGCTTGCGCTTGCGTGCTCGTATTTCACCTGCCGCTCGCCTTGAAAGGCAACGCAAGGAGCGCGGAAAGACAACAAAAGCGGCGCCGACGCGTCCGGTGTCGAAAATCTACATACCCGTTCGCATCCCTTCCGCCCATTGCGTCCTCGCGCCTCTGCGTCCTTGCGTTTTACTCTTCCGAGTGCCCTCGCAAATCAGAGCACGACGCGCAACGAGCGAATTGACGAACTCAATACAAGCACGACGCAAGCGAGTGAATTGACGGACTCACTTGCTGGCACTGCGTGCTCGTAAATCTCCATTTGCCGCGCTTCCCAAGGCGATCGCCCTTTAATCACGCGCCTCGAACTTCTCCAACCGCTCCTTCACGCCCGGAATGATTCGAGCCGCGTTTTCGTGATACACCTTGCGCAGCACGTCCTCCGGCAAACCGATTCCGTAGATGTTCCAAAATCCCTGCGGCGGGAACTCCTTTTCCGAATACGGAAAGTTCTCGTCGAACGTCTCGAAGAACCGCCAGTACAGATGAATCCGTTGCTCGGGCCACGGACCGTCGGTGCCGAACAGGATGCGGTCGGCGTATTTCAGAAAGAACTTGCGAGCCGTGTACGGTTGCCGGCCCAGCTCGCCGATCCGCGAAGCCGGCTCGACCACCAAGTTCGGATACTTCTCTAGCCACTCGGCCACTTCCGCCAAATCCTCCGAGTTGTTCGCCATATGAGCCCCGATGAACGTCGTTCGCGGGTGCCGAGCGATCACGCGGTTCCGAGACGCCAGCAACGCGTCGCGGCTCGGAAACTTGTCCGGCGGAAAACTCCAATCGGGATGCCGATGCAGCTCTTCCCACCGCTCGTTCGTTTCGTCGATCGGCAGAAAGAAGGCCGCCGGATCGGCCGTATGAATAATGACCGGCAAACCCAGTTCGCCGCACGCCGCCCAAATCGGATCCCAGCGCGGATCGTCGATCTTGATCAGCGAACCGTCGGGGTTGCGATAGCCCAACCCGAACTGCTTGAACACCTTCAGCCCGCTCGCGCCCGCCTGCTTCGCCTCGGCCAAACGCTTCGCCATTCGCCGGCCGAAATCGGGGCGATGAGCGTCCCAGGTCGCCGGAACGTCCTCCTGACCATCGCCGCGCCAGTCGATATTGGCATAGAACACAAACCGGTCCTTGTACCGCGACCACAGATAATCGCGATGCTCGACCAGCTCGTCACCCAAGCGTCCGTCCAAGCTGACGCAAACCGCGATGTTGTTCCGATCCATCAAACGCACGAACTCGTCCAACTGCTCGGGCGAATGATGCAAGCGATAGCGAAAGTGCGTATGCGCATCGACAACCGGATAAGCCGCCCGCTTCAACAGATGCTGCTCGACCCGCAACATCGAACGCGGCCGAAACTGATCGAGCAACAACTGCCGGCCCTCGCGGCCGTTCAAGGGCTCGTCCGCCGACGCCGTTTCCTGGGCGACGGCTGTCGCGGCCCACGCCAAGCCGCACAATAGAACCACCGCCAAACGGCCCGCGTACCTGACTGAACATCGCATCAACTGATTCCCCCGGTTGGTAATCGCCGTATAACATAGCCGCATGTCGCATTCCGATCATACGCAACAGCAGTCGCTCGAAGAACAACGACAAGCTCAGGAGCGAAGCCTGCGCCGCTCGCGCCCGCCGGTCGAAGTGCCGGGCTACGCGCTCGATGAATTCCTGGGCGCCGGCGCGTTCGGCGAAGTCTGGATCGGCATCGACCGCAACACGGGCCGCCGCGTGGCGATCAAGTTTTACCTGCATCGCGGCGGCGTCGATTGGTCGTTGCTGGCTCGCGAAGTGAAACACCTCGTGTCGCTGTCGGCCGACCGCTACATCGTGCAAGTGCTGGCCGTCGGTTGGGACGCCGACCCGCCGTACTATGTGATGGAGTATGTCGAGAACGGCTCGCTGGAAGACCTGCTGCAGCAACAGGCAGCGCTGCCGCCCGCCCGAGCCGAACAGCTCTTCCACGAAATCGCCATCGGCTTGCTGCATTCGCACGGCAAAGGCGTGCTGCACTGCGATCTGAAGCCGGCCAATATCTTGCTCGACCAAGATCATCGCCCGCGACTGGCTGACTTCGGTCAATCACGGCTCTCGTCCGAACAAAAGCCCGCGCTCGGCACGCTGTTCTACATGGCCCCGGAACAAGCCGACTTGGAAGCCGTGCCCGACGCCCGCTGGGATGTTTATGCCCTCGGCGCGATCTACTATCGCATGGTCACCGGCCATCCGCCGCATCGCGACAACACCACCACGCGCGACATCGAATCGGCCACCAGCCTGCCGCAACGCCTGGAACGCTACCGCCGGCTGATTCGGCAAAGCAAACCGCCGACGCGACATGCCCACGTGCGCGGCGTCGATCGAGCGCTCGCCGCGATTATCGACCGCTGCCTGGCCGCCGATCCGAACAACCGCTTTGCCAACGTCCAAGAGGTGCTCGACGCCCTCCGCCGCCGAGCCGAAGCGCGCACGCGTCGGCCGCTGATGTTGCTGGGCGTGCTCGGTCCACTGCTGCTGTTGATGGTGATGGCCGTCTTCGGCTGGCGGGGATATCTGGAAGCCAAACGGCAATCGACCGACGCGATCCGCCAGCGAGCTTACGAAAGCAACGCCTTCGCCGCCAAGTTCGTGGCCAGCGCGCTCGAAGCCGAGATCGAACGCTATTTCGACGTCGCCGAACGCGAGTCGCGACTGCCCGACTTGCAAGCGCGGCTGAACGAACTGCGATCTTATCCGCTGGTCGACCGCCTGCATGCCGCCGACAATGATCCCGCGCGGCGAGAACCGCTGCGCGAGCAGTTCGTGGCCGATCCAGAACGCGACGCCCTCACCGCGCACCTGCGTTCCCGCTTGGACAGTTATCTCGATCTGCTGGACGACGATCCTAACGCCGCCAAATTCGCCAGCATTTTCATCACCGACGAACGCGGCATGATCGTGGCCGCCGTGTATGACGACGAACAAGTCAGCACCAAATCGGTGGGCGGCAATTACGCTTGGCGAACCTATTTTCATGGCGGCCCGGTCGAATTGCCTCGCGACATGCGAACGCCCGCCATCCGGCCGCTGTTGGCCTCCCATCTATCGGCCGTGTTCCAAAGCACCACGACCAATCTTTGGAAAGTCGCCATCTCGACCCCCGTGATCGACAACGAAACCCGCCGCACGATCGGCGTGTTGGTGATGACGGTGAATATGGGAGATTTCGCGGTACTAAGAAACGACAATGTGCAATCGGATCGCTTCGCCGTTTTAGTAGATGGGCGTGAAGGAACCAGCCACGGCACGATCTTGCAGCATCCTTTGTTCGCCCGCGAAGGTGATACGTCGGCCCGTTATGAATACAGCAAACCGGAATACCGAGTGACCAACGAACAACTCGACCAAGTCGCCTCGAACTGGCGCTATCAATATGTGGATCCATTAAGCACAGCCCCCAAAGGCGTCGCCTATAAGGGAACCTGGATTGCCGCCTTGGAGCCGGTGCAATTGCCCGAACGCAACGAAGCGAACGCTTCGCCGCGCGATTCGGAATTAATGGTCTTAGTGCAAGAGAGCGAACAAGAAGCCACCCGTCCCGTCCGCTCCTTGGGTTCGCGCCTGGTGCGCGAAGGCATCTTAGCGTTGTTCGTCGTACTATGCGGAGTCTTAGCGCTCTGGTATTTCGTGGTTCACATCATGAGTTCTCCAACCCCCTGGGAACCACACCGCCCCCTCCCCACAACCACCTCAACCCCAGTCCACGACGCCACAACGTTAGCCGTGCGGGATAAGAGTTAATACACGATTGGAACAACCAAAACGAAATCGGAAGAGCGCAAGCCCTCCGGTGTCTACACCTAAAATATAAGCGGCAGGGCGCAAGCCCTCCGGTAACCGCATCAAAAATCGAAGCGGTAGGGCGCAAGCCCTCCGGTAACCGCACCTAAGGCGAGCGGCGCATGAGAATATACCGAAATACAAGCACGATGCGCGATCGAGTGTGTCGGACACCCACTCACTAGCTTGCGCTGCGTGCTGGTATGTCCTAACGTGCCGCTCGCCTAAAATTGAAGCGGTAGGGCGCAAGCCCTCCGGTAACCACATCAAAAATTGAAGCGGCAGGGCGCAAGCCCTCCGGTAACTAAGCACGTCATTATGAGTCTTTGCGTTTAACGGCGAGCCGTAGCCGAAGAAAGGAGATACGTGTGACTCTAGAAGCAATTGAACAAGCCGTGGCTGCACTATCGCGTCAGGAACAGTTGCAACTGCTCGAGCGATTAGCCCATTCGCTTCACCAATCGGATACGGCGTCCGAGAATTCGCCACCTTCCGAACACGACGCATCAAAGAGAAAGAAAGCCCTCGACGATCTTCGCCAAGAGTTAGCCCAACTGCCGGTCATGAATCCTGACGATGGACTTTCCAACCGTGATCATGACCGAGTGCTCTATGGAGAAGAGCAACAATGATTTTTGTCGATACGGGGGCGTGGTTCGCTGCCTTCATCCCCAATGATTCAGATCATACGGCCGCGAGCCAGTGGCTAAGCGAGAATCGCGAACCCCTCGTCACGACTGATTATGTGATCGACGAACTGCTGACATTGCTCCGAGCACGCGGGGAATTCGCCCGGGCTGGAGCGCTGGGCGACGCGTTGCTGCGTGGTGACATCGCGGAAATACATTGGGTGACTCCGGATGATGTGCTTGCCGCATGGAACGTCTTTCGGCGATTTCACGATAAGGCGTGGAGTTTCACGGATTGCGTTAGTCGGAGCGTTATGGAGCGACGGCAAATCGATACTGCATTCGCATTCGACGATCATTTTCGGCAGTTTGGCACCGTACAAGTCGTCCCGTGACGCAGCTTGGACTTTCGCGGCCGCGACGCATGTCCCGTTCTGGTTGTCGAGTCAAGTTACTATCTGAGCGGTCGATCGATTCTCGTTGCGTGGCGAGGCTGTCGCCCGGTAGGGCGCAAAGTTCCTGCTGCGCGGGTAGGCGGCAGCCAGGTACCGCGCGCAGTTCTTGTTGTGCGGCCAGGCTGGAGCCAGGTACCGCGCGCAGATCTTGTTGTGCGACCAGGCGGCAGCCAGGTACCGCGCAGATCTTGTTGTGCGGCCAGGCGGCAGCCGGGTACCGCGCGCAGATCTTGTTGTGCTGGTCAGGCTGGAGCCAGGTACCGCGCGGCAGTCTTGTCGTGCAGTCAGGCGGCAGCCAGGTGCCGCGCAGATCTTGTTGTGCGGCTGGGCGGCGGCCAGGGCCGGGCGGTTCGTGACGCGCGCTGTAGTGCGGTCGCTACGCCAATCCTGCCACAAATGGTTGATCTACAACGACTATGGATCGCATGTTTTCTACCGACGGACCGCACGAGCGGTAGAATCGAGCCTGCGACCGACGCGAGAACAGAGGCGGAGCGTTCGGGTGTGCCGGTACGAATCGCAAAAATCTGCTTGCACCAGGGGTAAATCACTAAATTGATGGGGTCGACGCATTTCGCTTTTCCCAGCAACGTTTCTTTTCACGAGGGTGAAACAATGGCAGTGGCAGATCTCCCGGTCACGATCTTGAGCGACGACGAGCTGATTGGTCTTGGCGGTCATGCGGTGTCAACGATCCGCCGTCTGATTCCCGATCATCCGTGGTTCGCACCGCTTGTCGATGATGTCGAACGCCAGATCGCCGACATGAATGTGGCGACGGGCCGCGACCCAGCCAGCGGGTTCGCCGAGAATGTCGCGGCGGCCGACGAGGCTCGCGATGCCGCGTACTTGGAGCTGCGAGCCACGGTGGAATACCGCACGGTCGTCGGGACGGCCGAGCAATTGAACGCCGCCGGTCGGTTGCAGGCCATGATTCGCCGCCGCGAGTATTCGCTCCACTCGCTCGCCAATCAACGGCAGTCCGTCGAGACGAAAGCGTTGTTGCAGGACTTGAGCTCCACGCCAGTCCAAGCCGACCTCACCACGCTGAATCTGTCGGCGGTGGTCGAACAGCTTCGCACGGCCCAGTCGGCTTTCGACAGCCTGATCGAACAACGCGAAGCGAGCGAAGAAGTCAAACGCACGTCGACGCCCTCGGTACGATTGGCTCGCGCCCTCTTGCGAGACGACCTAGCCACGATTCGCCAGTCGTTGGTCACGGCGCAGCGGCTGTTCGCTCCGCAATTCGATACGCTGGCCGGCGAGCTATCGCAGCACATCACCAACGCCGTCGCCACCGCCCGCGCCCGCATCACGCGAAAGGAAAATCAAACCGCGGCGTCGGAACCAGCGGATGCGCCGGCGTGATGGTTGGGATCCTTCGCGTTTGCCGGCCAATTGCGGCCCGTTGCCAACGCGGCGAAGGCAGCTAGGCGACAGTGTCTCACGTCTTTCAACCTCGTTACGAGAATGCTTGACAACGTGAAACGTTCGTAGCCACACTTGATTTGCCCGCTAATTCATGTGGGTTTTACGAACGTTTATTGCTGGGTGTTGATCGGGGCGTCTAAGGATCGGACGCCATCCGTTTATTACCGCCGGACGAAGAGTGACCGACGTGGCAAATTATATGTGTGAATCGGCGATTTCGTCGGTAGCTTGAGCTTGAACTCGCTTCGCGGAAAGTGAACTAATGGCGGTGAGTTGGAAACGGTCGAGAGCTCGGAATGGTCGACGGATGGGGCGGTCCGTTCGTCGATTGTCTGTCGAGCGGTTGGAGTCGCGCGACCTGCTGTGTAGCTTCGAGAGCCTGATTGACCTGAACTGCCTGTTTCCGGAAAACGGCGGCGATGGGAGCCAGGGAGTGGCATTGCTAGCGCCCGAGTCGGGGCGTCGAGGAAACTTTGAATCGGCCGGAGACTTCAACGGTGATGGATTCTTTGATTTTGTCCTTGTTAACACGGATCAACCCGCGCCCGCCTATTTGTTCCTAGGTGGTCAAGACCGACCCGCCCTACTTAATCTCGACACGTCACCTCTGGAATCGGTGGCAACTTTCGAGGGCGCGCTCCGGTACGTTAGCGCGGCGGACTTCAATGGTGATGGGCTGACGGATTTATTAACCGGGAGTCCTGGCGACTCGACGGAAGGTTCCTTGACCGGGCAAGCTCGCATTTGGTTTGGGCATTCGGATTTGCGTTCCGAGTACCTAAATAGCGAGTTGGATGGCCGGAATGGCGTTGTCATCCAAGGGGATCGCGATCTGACTTTCCTAGGCGACTGGCACTCCGAAATCGGGGATTTTAATGGAGATGGCCTGGACGACTTTGCCGTTAGCGGGACCTTCGGACGGACGCCCGAAGGTCTCGACTTAGTTGGGTATGTGGCAGTGGTCTACGGGTCGGACGACGAATTGCCAAGTCCGATGCATCCGTTTCAGCATTTCGACGGTTCCTTAGGGTCCGGTATCTTTGGGGAGGACGACAACGATCAATTCGGCCGCGTTGTGTTGCCGGTCGGCGACATTAATGGCGACCGTTATGATGATTTTTATGTTCGATCCTCCACGGAGGCCAAATCCGGGGTGTTTTTCGGCAGCGAAGCCGGCATTGGCTTCAACATCAGTGACTTTCCAGAATTTGGCGTCCACAGCTTGGATGGAACGAACGGATTTTCCGGAAGCTCGATACGGGTAAATGTGGGGGATTTTAACGGAGATGGCATTGAGGATACGGTTGGAAATTCCGTTGACGGCGGAGTTGTTCGCCTGGGAGGGATCACCACATTTCCCCCGCAATTGCCACAACTCACACCACAGGACGGTGTTTCGTTCCCCACCTCTAGCAGCCTGTCTCCCCTTGGTGATATCGATGGCGATGGATTTGATGATCTACGAGTCTACTATCAAGAGGATTCGTACGATTCACGATTGGCTTTTGGCGGCCCCTATCAATCATCGACAACGTTTGACCGTGCGCGGGCATTGCCCTTCAGCTTTCTAGAGCAAGGATACCTGGGTGGGGTCCGCAGCGTTGGCGACATCAACGGAGATGGGTTCGATGACATGCTACTTCGCTATTGGTCTGATAGGGTTTGGACGCCCTCGGACCCCAATCTTCCGTTCGGCTTTCTGGTTTATGGCCAAGACTTTCGCGGTGTGGTGACGCACGCGGGAACGGAAGGCGACGACGTCTTGGAGGGAACATCCGCCGACGACGTGTTAATCGGCGGTTTAGGAGACGACACAATTCGAGGTGGTGGCGGGGCCGACTCGCTGAGAGGCGCGGCTGGCAATGATAAGTTGAGCGTCGCGGATGTGGATTTCCGCCGCGTGGACGGCGGAACGGGTGTGGACACACTGGTATGGGAAGTCCCCCACGGTGAGTTGAACCTCATCTCGATCGGCACGCAGCGGCTGAAATCCATCGAGAAGATCGACTTACGATCGGCGAAGCGCGAATACTCTGAACACTCGATCGTTTGGCTGTGTTGCAGGCTTCGGAAACCTCCGCTGATCTGTATGTGTGGCTGGACGAATCGGACTCGATTCGGCTACTGGACGATTGGGCTTACCTCGGCACGGAGGCGCCGAGACGATGGTCCTGGTTCACCCTATCGGGCCGGACAAGCTCGACTGTTCGTCTCGACTCGCCCACCTTTGGTCGACGCGATCCCCAACCGGAGTCGTCGCCGCGGAATACACTTAGGCCCCATCGCAATCCATGTTCAAAGATCCGTATGACGCCAGTCAGATTGACGCTCAACTTGGGTTCTTCCAATTCCAGTCTTATCGATCTGGCTAATAATTCGAGTGGAGAGAACCGGTCCGCGTCGCGGCTGTTCATCCAGCCAACGGCCGGCGTGACTGGACGAAGCGACCGTCACAGTGGAAGCATTCGATGGCTTTGCAACATCGGTGACTTCATTCGTAGTGGACGTGAAGCCTGTCAGTAACGATGATTATAACCGTGGGGGACGGCGTGGTCACGATTATGGAAAATGTGTTGGGCGGAGACCTAGGCGCGTCGTCGTTCCGCAACAAATCCTGGCGATGGTGACTATCAATACTTATCTCCGACGATCGCTTCAGGGTCGTTGAAGGAGTTTTGAAGCTGAAATCCCACGTGGCGTTCGATCATGAAGTGACCAACCAAGTTGAATTTACACTCACGGCCATCGACAGTCTGGGATTTGCCGTTTCGCGAGATTACCCTTGCGTCGAGGACGAAAACGAGTTTTCTCCCGAGTTCAGAATCATGACCTATCGCTTGATGAGAACTCGCCGCCGGAGACGATTGTTGGCAGCGGCGTTGCGAAGGACAAAGATTCATCAGTCCCTTCGCTTTAGAGTTTCCCGCAGCAGCCTTTCATGGGACGACCGTTTCGAGATCGATCCACACACAGGAGTCATCAAACCTCGCCGTCTTTCGTTCCCAATTTCGAGGGAGGCGTCCTCTTACCACCGTGATCGTGCGGGTCACCGACGATGGCATTCCACCCCCGATCAATTCAAAGTCCCCATCACCATAACAATCGAAGACGTAAACGATGTTCCGCTTGGCTTGCTGCGTCCCCAATCTCCAATTGGCCAAAAAATACTCCGACCAACTACGGCAATGGATGGACGTTGGGCGAAATTTCGTGCAGCTGACGAGGAACTGAGAGATCTTCACAACTCTCCAACTATACATACGAGATTGTCTCCGACGATGACCATCCCGATGGCCAGTTTTTCAGGATCGATCCAGCAAATTTGATCCTTATAGCTGCATGATACTTCGCGAAGGAATTCAAATCGATTACGAGACGAAAAGTCGATATGATATTTTGATCCGCGTGACCGACGGTCCTCATATTGTCGACTTCCCCTACTACGCTTACGATTCTCGATAGCAATGAGCCACCAGAGATTGAATTAGGGATTTCTGGCAGCGAATGGCATGCGACGCATCTTTTGGGGGCGAACCAGCGAGGTTATGCCGGTTGGCCTTTCTTTGAGTGATCAGAAGAGGTCGTGAGTCGGTGTCGGTCGGATCGACTCAGCGAACGGCGGAGAGGAAAGCTTGGCGGTGGATGCAAGCGTCTTGGATAAATGGTTGGACGATCCAAGTTCGCCTACGCGACGAGTTTCAATGAACTGACGGGTGGCTTCGTCGTCGAAACCACGATGACGGAATTTGGCCGAGGAACTTTCCGATCGCCGACGCGGCAACCATTCTGAGTGCGGTAACTTACGGTATCTCGAGGAGATCGACCAGCCGACTTGACTCGCACCATTGCGGTGTCGGTAGGAGATCAAGACTTCACAAGCTCTCCCGCCTCGTTCCGCTTTGTCATCGACAGCGACCGGGATGGTGATGGCGTCCCGACATGGATTGAATCTCCGGACCCAGCGGCGGCGACGCCAATCAAGACGGCGTTGCTGACCAATGGAGATGCGCGGATTGCGACGCTGTTAGACAGTCTTGACAACCCGTATACCGTGGTTTCTTGCGAGAGCGTCAGTATCCGCGACGCTGGGTTCCAGTTGGCTCCCCGCCATCATCGGACAGTGTCGAATTCCCCCGCTGGACTGCTGACCTTCGCACTCGAGGAATCGCTCCAGCAAGGTGCTTGCCAGATCGAGTTGCTTGTTTCCGGTGACGTAGACGCGAACAGTTGGTGGATTGTACCGGAGCGGACGAACCAAGCCTTTGTTTTTGACGGTATGGTTGGCGTTCGGCAGCGGGCCGGACGAACGTTTTTGCAACTTGTGGACGGAGGCCGAGGCGATGCGGATGGTGTTGCGGACGGCCGGATTCTGTTTCAGGGCTTGCCATCCAAAATGGCGACGTCCTCGTTGTGGCACAACTCACTGCTGCGAGCGGATGTCAACGCGGACGGCGTTGTATCCCCGATCGACGCGTTGCTGGTCATCAATTGGATCAATAGCGAAGGCGCCGGAAGCCTTCCCGCCCGTTCGTTTCTGTCGGCGCCTTTCCTCGACCCCAATGGTGACGGGGATGCTTCGCCAATCGATGTGGCGATCGTCATCCAGCAACTCAATCAAACGGCGAGCGGCATACGGCAACTCGCGACGGGGTGGTCGCACGGAATGAATTATCCGTGGCGGCTTTGCTGGCTAACGAAAGTTCTCGCATCGCGGCGCTTTGGAGGTTGATGGATGGCGATGAAGACTGGCGTTGTTGGCTTTGAAAATGCCATATCAGCGGAACCGCGCGAGATGACGCGTCGGGGCCAAAGGGAACGACCTAATCAGGATTAATTGATGCCTAAAGAAGTCGAAGGGAGGCAAGCGAGAATCGTCCGGCACGGTCACTCCCCGGCAGCGCGCAGGAGCAGACGCGAGATGGCTGTCGGCGAATCGAACTCGCGAGAGAATTTAGGTAGGAAATGCGGCGTGGCGTCCAGGGGCGACGCAGGAGCAGTCGGTACGGTTGCTTTCCGGCGGGAATCCTCAGATTCCGAAGGGGATGGCGACGAGCCGTGCAGGCTTACATCGCGGCGATGCCAGGGGTGGAAAGAGCGAAAATTGGGAAAGCGGCTCGATGAGTTGATCGTGCGGACCGTGCCGAATGTGCAGAAGGGCGTGCGATGGAATTCGCCGTTCTACCGCGTCGAGGGGCAGGGGCTGGTTCGTTTCGTTCCACGGCCATTACTCGATACGTAAGTCGCGTTTTTGCAAGGCATTTCGCTCAGCCCGCTCCCGCCCGGCGGCACCGATCGCAGCGGAGACGCTCGCTGGATCGATCTCCACGAAGGCGAATTCGACGAAACGCAGCTGGCGGATTGGATCAAGCAAGCCGCGGAGTTGCCGGGATGGTGCCGTAGTCGCCCGCTTTCAGATAGAGGCGGTTGCTGAACTTCTAATGGCCGCGTCAGCGGTTTTCGATTCCGCTAACTTGCCACGCAACCATTCACTTCGAGCTTCAGGTCGGGCGACCTTTCATGCAGCCGACTGGGAATATCCCTTGAGGCGTGCAAGACGGTGAGCAGGTAGATTGCGTTGTCGTCGACGTCGCATACGAAGAAGATGTTTGGCGACGGAGTAGAAACGCAGCGCCCGGATGCAGATTTGGCTCGGGACAAGCAATTCGGGATTGTCGCAAATGCGTTTCCAGCCCGGCTTCAAGTCCGCGACTTATCGCCGGGCGACAGCTCCCCACTGATTTCGTGAGAACGCCTCAATATCCGCGAAATCACGCAACGCTCGTCGTGTCAAAAACAGCTTAGTTTTCGACTTCACTATTCGCACTTCTCGAGCAAGGACTTCAGATCGCCCGAGTAAGGGAACACACGTCCGGCGATTAGGTCTTGGTAACCTTCGACGATCGCTTCTCGAGGCGGAGGCCGCTTCCTGTTGCAGTTTCTTTTGGCGAAGCACGTCGCGGACAAACTCGCTGGGTGTCGCGTAAAGCGTGCCGTCGCCGCAGTTCTGAAGGCATTTCGCTCAGCCCGCTCCCGCCCGGCGGCACCGATCGCAGCGGAGACGCTCGCTGGATCGATCTCCACGAAGGCGAATTCGACGAAACGCAACTGGCGGATTGGATCAAGCAAGCCGCGGAGTTGCCGGGATGGGTGCCGTAGTCGCCAATAATTGCAACGTGTATGGCAGTTCGAGCTCACGGGACCGCCTTGTTTCCATTTCCGAGGGAAATTAGCATCGAACGAGTTCACCTCGTCCCCACGGTCAATCAGTCCACCGCTCCTCGATCGCCCTCGCATGGATCAGCAAACGGAAGTTGTCATCACAGGCTTGGGCGTCGTCAGTCCGATTGGGATTGGCTGCGAGGCGCTATGGGATTCGTTGCGGGACGGCCGCAGCGGCGTCAAGCTGTTGCCGGATTTCCAGGGAGGCGATTTCGCCTACGGCTATGGCGGGTATATCGCCGATTTCGAGCCCAAGCAGTATGTCAAGCCGCGAAAGAGCTTGAAGGTCATGGGCCGCGAAATTCAGACCGCGTTTGCCGCTGCCGCGATGGCGGCCGAGCAGGCGGGCGTGGAAGCGGGCACGATTGACCCCGACCGCATCGGTGTCGTGTTTGGCAGCGAGATGCTGTACGGCGAAGTCGAAGAGTTGGCCGGGGCTTATGAGGAATGCTTGGCGGCCGGCGATCAAGAGTGTACCGGCTATGGCGACGCCGCCATGCGGCACGTGTTTCCGCTGTGGATGCTGAAGTATCTGCCTAATATGGCCGCCTGTCATGTGGCGATCGCGCTGGATGCTCGCGGGCCGAACAACACACTCACGACCGACGAGACTTCCAGTTTGGCAGCCGTTATCGAAGCGATGCATATTATCCGGCGCGGCGCGGCGGATGCGATGGTCGTAGGCGGCACGGGTTCGCGGATTGCTCCGTCGCGCATGGGCTTTTCCGGATGTCAGCACTTGGCCCGATTCGATGAAGGCGACCCGACGTCGCTGTCTCGCCCATTTGATTTGCGTCGTAACGGCATCGTACAAGGCGAAGGATCCGCCGCGATGATGCTGGAGAGCCGAGCCAGTGCGGAGTCGCGTGGGGCGAAGATTCTGGGCCGAATCCTGGGTTACGGCACCGGCTACGAACCGGTGCCGGGGCTGCGCGAGCCGGGCGAAGGGCGTTCGGTTGTGCGGGCCATTCGCCAAGCGTTGGAGAAATCTGGAATATCGCCAGACGATGTCGGCCACGTGAATGCTCACGGAGCTGGCTGGGGACGCTTCGATGAACTGGAGGCCCGAGCCATTCGCGAGACGCTCGGCGATGTGCCGGTTACGGCAATGAAGAGCTATTTCGGGCATCTCGGCGCCGGCAGCGGTGCGGTCGAATTGGTCGGAGCCGTGCTGTCGGCCAGCAATCAGTTGGTGCCGCGCACTCTGAATTACGAGCAGCCCGATCCGAACTGCCCGGTGAACGTAGTGCATGGCGAGTCGTTGGAACTGAGCCGGCCGATCGTGTTGAAGCTGAGCCAGTCGACCATGGGGCACGCGGCGGCGTTGCTGGTCGAAGCTCTCTAGGTGGACGCGCGGCTGGATGACGCGCTGGAGACACGCGGGCTGTTGCCTTGTCGTAAGTCCGAATTCACCTGCGGATCGCCGGACTTATTCCAGTTTTGCCGATTTTGCTGGCGAAGCCTGACGCTGGCTGCCGATTTACGACAGAGACTAACCATCTTGCGGTCTCTCGTCTCTGGCATTCAGCGGATCTAGCCATGCAAATCATGACTTCCCGATTCGGGTCGGTTTCAATTGAAGCGGACGACATCCTTGTGTTCCCTAACGGCTTGATTGGATTCGAGCAGCATCGACACTGGGTGTTGTTGGCCGATTCGCAGAACGAGTCGGTCGGCTGGCTGCAATGCCTGTCGAATCCGCAGATGGCCGTGCCGGTCGTCAGCCCGCGTCGTTATGTACCGGAGTATCAAGCGCGCGTCTCCCAGACACAGTTGGAAGCGTTGCAGTTGGCCGACGAGGATTCGCTGTATGTGCTGTGTGTCTTGGGCAAACACGAGGGCGAATTCACCATGAATCTGCAGGCTCCGGTGCTCGTGAATCTGGACCGCTGCCTTGGCTGCCAAGTTGTCACGATCGACGAACAACCGTTGCAACACGCGCTCCGCGACTTACCGCTGACATTGCGCAAGAGTGCATGAAGCGACGCACTTTGGCGGATTTCCTCAGTCCAGATGGCCGCGCATTGATTTCTGCTAGCGGGCGCGGCCGATAAGTCTCTTCGTCGACGGCCATCGGCTTCGCCGAGTCGCGGGCCTCGCGTCATTCCAAGCAGACAAAGAGACCATTAGGACTAACCGCGCCAAGCCGCGCGGTCTGGAAGAAGGAGCCAACGATGCTGGTTCTGTCGAGACATCGTGACGAGAGCATCATGATCGGCGACGACGTGGTGGTAACAATCGTCGACATCCGAGGTGATAAAGTGCGTTTGGGAATCGAAGCCCCGCAAGATATCCCCGTTCACCGACAGGAAGTGTACGAAGCCATCAAGCGCGAGAATCAACGCGCCGCCGGAATGCGTCCGGCCGAAACTCGCGATCTGAAACGCTGATCGACGGCCCGTGCGGCAGCGCGGTTAAGTCGAATCGTTCGTCATCCACGCGCAGGCTCGGCGTCTCGCTCTCCCGAGACAACCGAGCCTGCGCGTGTTTCTTGTCGGCGACGAGGCTTAACCACCGTCGCCCAAATCTTCCCCGCGTCAGTAGCCGGAACGGGGATCGAACCCGTACTTCCATTACTGGAAACAGGATTTTAAGTCCTGTGCGTCTGCCAATTCCGCCATCCGGCCAATGCTTCGCGGCGATGGGGTTGCGGGGTGAGTTGCAAGGAAGTTGGTGCGCCGCGATGGCTGTATGATTGGGCTGCCGTGGGGAGTTGTCAATGTCGGGCTCGCGTTGGGTTTGGTCGGTTGCGTCGATCGTGTCGCGGATGTGAGTGCTTCGGTTTCGGTGAGTTGCTCACATCGCGGTTGAATGGCGCGAAATGCGGCGAAGCCAAGGGCGTACGGACGTCGTTCGTTTCGTGTCGGCGGAAAAAAGTATTTTGTCTCCGTTCGTCGGTTCCGATCGTTTGCCTGAAAGCTGGTCGCCGCTAGGCGAGGGCTGCGGCGGTATTCTTCCGTTAGGTCCGGCGCATGCGGTTGATTGTCACCCATGCTTGCTGGCGAGACGGCGATTTCCTCGTGGTATTTCGGGAAATTGGGCGGAGTGAACGTTTCCTTTGGCGAACTTGTTCGGTTACAATAGCTGGCGACTGATTCAACAAGCGTGATGGATGGTCGCCCGTGAATGCCCTGTTCTGGGCGGCGGCTAGGCCAGCGAGTTGATTCCGAGGATCTTGTCTGACTGAATTTTCGCTCGATCTACGTGCTCACCGAACGCCTAGGATAGGCACGGATGGTAGCGGTTCGCGCCGGCCAGATAGTGTGCCGCCGCGATCTCGACGACGGAACGACCCTTTCTTTTACTCTTCATGAGGCAGAGATGGCGACTGTGATAAGCGACGAAACTTTCCGCGGCGACGCTCACGAATTTGACGACGAATCGGGTGCGCCGAATCATCCGCTCTTGGGCAATGAAGTGGCCCGTGAGTTGGTTCAATTTTCAAACTCTTGGCCGATGAAACGCGGCTGCGAATTTTGTTGTATCTGAAGGAACGTGGCGAGACGAACGTGCAGACGTTGTGCGGTCTGCTGGAACAAAGCCAGCCGTCGGTGAGTCATCACTTGGCAGCTGCTGCGATCGCCAGTTTGATCGAGATGCGACGCGAGGAAGCATAACTTCACCGCACGATGCCCCGCAAATTCGAGCAGTTGATGACGATGATGTTCAGCGCGGCACACCCGGTAACTCGTCGCGGATTCGTTTCGAGGATTTCGTGCTGAGCTACACTTGAGCGAACCCAGAAGCGGACGATAGTTGACCGCCGCTGCCCGTCGAGGTCATCGTGGCGAGGTTATTGTAAGCTGGAGTTATCGTGCCGCGGTCATCGTGCGGGCGGCGGACGGACTCGCTTTTTCATGGCGGCTGTTGGCGATACATTAGTCAACCACGATAACTAACAAAAAGAGGCGCGGTTTGGCTCCGGCAGCACTCTTTATGCTTCGTTTCGCATCGCGTGACGTGCGATGCCACCGCGGATTCTGGCTCGTGCGGCGGATTAAGTTTCCGCCGCTACGTCCTTCAGCGATCGGCCCAGACGTTTTTGGTTTCCGCCGCGACAGGTCGAACCGGCTAGCCAGCAGCAATAACACCGTCTCGTCGGATGAAGTCAGAAAACGCATTACTTGGCGCGGCCTCATCCTGATTCAGGCATCGCCCCAAATCTTCGAACGCACGTCGGCCACGCCCATCATCACCGAGTGCTTGACGCCCTCGCGGATCCACGAAAAGAAATTGAATTGTGCTGCCATTACTCGCCTCGCTCGTCCTTAAGGTTCCGAGTAGAAAATCCGCGACGAAGAGGTTCCACAGTCGTCTGTCCACAGCATACGTTACGCGGCCAATGCCGCCATGCCGGTTGGGAGATTAGCGACGCGGGCTGACTGCGTGGGCGGAATTCCTCGGGGTTGCTTAGGCAACTGCTGGGACCGGCTCGTACTTGCCGCCCAGCACCGGTTCACTGGGGCAGCGGAGCCAGGATTCAAGGATCGCGGCGTAAACTTGGCGGAAGTCGATGGCGTGTTTGAGATCGCCGTCTTGAAGATCGGTCAAGCTGGGATGCGGGCCGATCGTTCCGGGGTGGACGTGACGGCCGGCTAGAAACATGGGGCCGGCGGCGCCGTGGTCAGTACCGTCACTGGCGTTTTCCGCCACGCGGCGACCAAACTCGCTGAAGCTGACCACGAGCACGCGATCGCCGTGACCGTGATGTTCGATGTCGCGCAGGAAAGCGAGCGTCGAGTCGGCGAACTGGCCGAGCAGCGCCGTGTGAGCATCCGGTTGCTGGGCGTGCGTGTCGAAGCCGTCGAGCTCGACGTAGTAGACGCGCGTTTGCAGCCCGGCGTCGATCAGTTGAGCCACCGTGCGGAGCTTTTCGGCCAACGCATTCTCTGGATAGGCGATCGGCGTTTCATAGCCGCGGCGAGCTTGTTCGACCCGCTCGCTGGCGGAAATCGCGGCGGCGGTGCTAGACTGCAGGAATCCGAGCAGCTCGTCGTCGCCCGGCGGTTCGGCCGCGGCCAAATCGGCGATGGCCGAGCGAATGTTCGAGTCCGCGGCTTGCAGACGAAATCGTTCCAGCGACGCAATCGACGGCACTCGCACATCCCGCGCGGCCAAAGCCAATGGCTGCTTGCCTTGTCCCAAATGCACGGCCGGCGCGTCGGAGCGATCCGGGCCGGCTTGTTCCAAATAGCGGCCGATCCAACCATCGGCTCGTGGCGACTCCTTGCGGTGGCACGAATGCCAGATATCCATCGACTCGAAATGCGACCGATTCGGCTGGGGATAGCCGACGCCTTGCACGATCGCCAGCTTGTTGTCTTCCCACAAATCGGCCAGCCCCCGCGCGGCGGGATGCAGCCCCAATTGGTCGTTCAGCTTCAACACGCGGTCCGTGGGAATCGCCAGCTTCGGCCGTTGGCGGCGATACTCGTCGTCCGTGTACGGCACGACCGTGTTTAGTCCATCGTTGCCGCCCGTCAATTGCACGACGACCAGCACTCGTTCGCCGCCCGCCTGTTCGGCTGCCAACGCCGCTTGCGTGAACAAACGCGGCGCGGAGCAGCCCAGTCCCAACGCCAACGAGCCGCCGACCGTCTGCTTCAGAAACTCACGCCGATTGGATTGGAAATGGTTTAGCACAGTTGAAACTCCGGAAGCGTGGCGAGGGCGTGGAGCGTTTCGATCCAGCGGCGCAGTTGCGATCTTTGTTCGATCGTTCGTACAGGTTCAACAGCCGGGCCTGAGTGGCCGTGCAAAGGCACGGCCAGCAGCATTTCGGCGAGTTGGTTTAGTGTCGCGGCGGGTGAGGCGTTGTTGCGTGAGATACTCGCCCAAGTTTTCGCCACCGAAACGTGTTTTCGAATTTCGGAGCAGCGAGCCGACAGCGTTGCTGCGATCCAGCAGCGACGCCGAGTTGATCCAGGTTCGACCGCCGTCCCAGCCTTTCACGATTGGGCGGGAAGAACAGTCCTTGGCCAGTCGCTCCGAGGTCTCGGCGACCTGATAGGTGTTCGTCGAGCCTTGCAGCGGCGCAACAAACCGAGGATAGAGATCGACGGGCGAGCGGACTTTGCGGCCTCGCACGATGTCGGAAAAGAACAACTGGCTGCTGAGCATTCGCCGCACGACCACGCGCACGTCCCAATTGTGTTCGCGCAGATCGTCGGCTAGCGGTTGCAGCAGCGCGGCGGTCGGCGCGGGCTCATCGGCGACAAAGAAACGAAACAGCTTGCCGACGACGAACTGCGTGGCGGCGGGCTGATCGAGCACGACGTCGACTGCTTCGCTGTCGGGAAACGGGCAGTGCGACCGAGAATCGACTTGTCGCCCGCATCGTGTTGATAGCGATTGAAGCGAAACGAACGTTGGCGAATCTCCCAACCGGTGAAGCAACGAGCCAGTTCCTGAATGTCTCGTTCGGTGTAGTTGCCTTCGCCCAAGCAAAACAGCTCCATCAATTCGCGACAAAAGTTTTCGTTGGATCGCTTTGCGATTCGTCGCCGAATCCAGGTAGATCAACATCGCCGGATCGCGAGCGACGGCGTGCCCGTGAGGCATGGCGAAGTCGCCCAGCGCGTGTTGCCGCAGAAGGCGGTTTTGCCGAAACATGAGCTCGGCGTCGGTCACCTTTTCGGCGGCTGGTGGCAGTGGCCGTGCCAGAACAGCGTCATCTTCTCGACGAGCGGCGCCGGTGTGCCGAGCATCGCATAGGCCCACCACGCGCCCCAGTTGATGCGGATCGCCCGTGGCCAGCACGGCACGAGCCAGGGCGTCGGAGAGCTGGATCGCTACGTTCCGTGCCGCCGTCGGAAGCCGATCCGACCAATTGTTCGACGGCCGCTGCGGGCTCGATGCCTGCAGCTTCGACCAACTCGGCCGCCGTCTTGCCCGAAGCCAGCGCGGCGAAAAAGATGAGCCGCGCGGCGGCTGATCCTGATTGTTCGGCGGACGGTTGATACGGGGACCAAGCCCAGGCCGGATCGATTGTGTCCCAGTTGATCGGCATAACGGACGCCTCTCGATTTTCGTGGCTGGAGTAGTCAGAAGGCTGCAGCCGCAATGCGCCGGCCGGTTGATCGAGTCGCAGCATTGCTTGCCGACCGCGGCTGAGCAACGTGAACAGCGCGTCGATTTGAGCGGACGCTTCTTCGCGCGAATTGCCGTCGGACAGCATGTTTTGTGCGATCAGTTGCTCGCGGTTGGCTTCGAGAATCGCCAGCAATTCGGCGAAATTCAGTTGAGCCGCGGTGTTGATGGTTGCCGTGTCGGAGGACGCGGCGTCGGCCGCCGCCGAGTCCGTGTCTGTCGTGGGTTTCGCCGTTTGGTTTCTCGAAGCGATCAGCTCGCGAGCCAATCCCGTGGTGCTGGCCAACACGAATCGATCGCCGGAGAACGCGACGGTGGGCGAGAAGTTGTAGTTGATCTTCGCGCCGCCTCCGGGCAGCGGATTGTCGGTGTCGGTGGGCGGCAAGTAGCTGGCCGATACGATCTGCGTCGTCTCGGTCTTCTCCATGTCGAGGTCCAACTGGGGCTGGCCGTTCATCACGCCGACGATGTTCAGGAATCCGACCAAGCTTTGAAACGTGCGTCGCAATTCCGGTTGCATCGTGGCCGGATCGTTCAACCGAAAAGCCAGCGCGAAGGCGGGCAGTTGAATCGCTGGCCGCGGCTGGTCGTCGGCGAACGACTGGCGAGCGACGATCAGTTGTGATTCGGGCCCGAACGCTCCCAAGATGTCTTCGCCGAAATCCTTGCCGGAGAAGAGCGTCGTGAGATTGCTTTCGGCTTTCGCGATCTCGTCGTTCACGTTGTCGTCGTACAGATCGCCGGCTCGCAACCACATTTCGGAGAACTGGCGATACATGCTGATGGCCAAGATGCGTCCTTCGGCGGCCAGCAGTGGCGGCGCTTGGCCGGCGCCGTTCGGGCCGAAGTAGTACTGTCGCGACTCGGCCACTTGACCGGCGTCGTGCGGCAGCGTGAATTGCAGTCGAGCTCGATGCGTGTTGAACTCCAACGACGCGGCGGCATACGGAGCTCGCGTGAGATTGTCGAGCACTCCGCCCGCGATCAATTCAGCCAGCGGATTTTCCGCGCGGCCTGCCGCCAGCTTCTCGCCATCCGGCCCGCTTCGGACGGTCGCTAGATCGAGATACGCCCACGCCACCGCGCCAGCGGGAATGGACTTCCGAGCGGCGAGAAAACCGTCGCTCTCGATCAGCTTCGAGCTTTTCGTCGTTGAGAATCCGGTCCAGCACTTCGCGCGGCAGGCGCTCGTTGTTGGCGACGACCAGCCACGAACCGTGGCCCGCGAAATGGGCCTCGTTAGTCGAGTACATTGTGATCTCGCGATGCTTGGCCGACTTCACCGGATTTGGTCGGCCTTTGCCACTGGCGTCGAGCTTGGCCAAACTGGCGATCGTCTCGGCGATTTGGTGGCGGTCTGTTCGTCGTCGTAACGAATCATCAGCACCGCGCCGCCGGTCGCGCGATCGACAGCCAGCGAGATCGAGTCGGTCGACTGAACCAGTTCCCGCCAAGTGCGAAGAAGCTTAGCTTCGACGAGCGCGACGCCCGCGCGGAATTGGAAGAACGGTTTCGACTCACGCGCCTTCTGGATTTGCGGCAGCGCTTCGAGCGGCTCGCGCAGGGCGTGATTCAGCAGCGAGTCGACGATCGCCTCGGGCTCGGTGATCTCGACGTACAGCAGCGTGGTGTCTGGCACGAGCGAGGCGGCCGAGCGTTCGGCGTTCGCAAATCGTGCGGCGGGAATGCGACCGCGCCCAGAAACAAGCGTGACGAGCAACAAGCGGCTCGCGGTTATACGCGGCAACAAACAACAACGGCCGCAACGAGAATTCATCGTCGTTTCTCCAGAAGCAAGGACGAGTGCCGGGCAGATGCGAGGCGAGTGCTGACTAGAGCGGGGAACGGCCGAGAACTCGCGACCGATATCTCAAAGTCCAACATGTATCTCAAAATCCAACGTGCCGCATTATACCTAACCGCCGATCGGATCGTTTCAATTGTCCGTGGCGAGCATGGACGAACGTGTGTTGAAAGTACAATGCAGACGCCAAAATATTGCGTTATGAAGCTTCTTCGAGTCAGGAGCCAATGATGTCCGAAGTCACGATTCGACTACGCGATCACGGTCCGCTGGTGGTGACCGGGCCGGTGCGGATTATCGACGCCGACGGCCGCGAGTTTCCGATTCCATCGAACAAGCCCGGCGTTGCACTCTGTCGCTGTGGCCAAACCGGAAATCGTCCGTTTTGCGACGGAACGCACCGCGATTGCGGTTTCGATGCGGTTGATCGAGCGATTTCGGAATAGCGTCTGCATGTCGGCCGACGTGGCCGTTTGCCGCAGCGGTTGAGTGCCGTAGCGACTGTTTTGCCGCGGCAAAGCACAGTTCGTCGCGTCGGTCAGTCGACTCGCAATTAGGTTGCCGGCTTGAATCGGGCGGATTCGTCGCTTCGCGTCATTTTCTCAACGAATGTGGAACCTCCGTGCCGATTCTATCGCTTGGGGGTGGTCGCCTCGTTCGTCGTTTGCATAGTCTAGAATCCACCCGCCTTATCTATCCTGCCCGAACGCGAGTTGCCGATGTCCCGAGCCGAAGCCAATCGCATGACGCTCCGCGAAGGCCGCAAGTTAGTGGCCGATCTGCTGACGCCCAATCACTTCATCTACTGGTTCGATCTGCTGGCTTCGCTGACGATCGGCTACGGTTTGGCGTCGATCTACTTGGACAAAAACGTCGCCGAGCGTTTGGCGGGAGCCGACGGGGCGTTGGCTCTGCGCGTGCTCTGTTTCTTTCTGGGCGGATGCGCGTTGTACCGAGCCGCGACCTATATGCACGAGATCGTGCATTTTCGCCGCGGCGAGATGCGCGCGTTTCGCTTTGTGTGGAACATGGCGGCCGGCGTCGTGATGCTGATCCCGTCGTTTCTGTACGAGAGCCATTTGGTGCATCACAATACGCATCACTATGGCACCGCGAATGATGGCGAGTATCTGCCGTTGGGCGTTGGGCGTTGGCGAAACTTGTTGGGCTTCCTGTTGCAGATATTGTTGCTGCCGGGCTTCGTCGTGTTTCGGTTTCTGATTCTCACGCCGATTTCGTTTTTGCATCCGAAGCTGCGGCGATGGGTGCTGGAGCGGGCTTCGTCGTTCGTCATCAATTTCGGACATCGGCGAGAAATCCCGGAAAACGCGCCGCTGAAAGCTTGGGCCGTGATCGACGGGCTCTGTTTCCTGCGAGTGGCGCTAATGTTCACGCTGGTCGCCATCGGTGCGACGCACTGGACTCGCTTGCCGCAGATGTATTTGCTGGCGATGTTCACGCTGGGCATGAATCATTTGCGAACGTTGGTGGCTCATCGTTACATGAGCCACGGCGAACCGATGACCCATGCGGATCAGTTGAGCGACAGCGTGAACATCGAAGGCAACTGGCTGACCACGGAATTGGTGTTTCCGCTGGGTCTGCGTTACCATGCGCTGCATCACTTGTTTCCGTCGATTCCGTATCACAATTTGGGGCGCGCTCATCGCCGATTGATGCAACATTTGCCAGCCGATTCGCCATATCGCGAAATTACCTATCCGTCGTTTTTCGCGGCGGTGAGCGATCTGGCGAAGAACATTCGAATGGCGATTGCGTCGGGGCGGCCCGGCGCGGACGAGTGGTACGATCGACGCCGCGAACTGGCGCGGGCCGAAGCGGCGCCGCACGTGCCGGAATCGAACAACGAGGACGACGATGAGGGCAGCCCCAGCCCGTCGCTGGTGGCTTAGCCGACATCCCGCGACGATACGACACTTGGCCAATTCTCGTCCGCTTCAGCGATCCGACTGTTGAACGCTTATCTGATCAATCTGTGGGATCGATTGCGAACCAGTTTTTGGTTTGTCCCAGCCGTGATGGGAATCGTCGCGGTCGCGGCTTCGTTTGCTTTGCCGGTCGTTGATGAGCGAGTCGACGATCGCTATCTGACCTGGATCGACACGACCACCTTGGCCGCTCGATCAACGTTGTCGGCCATCGCCGGCGCGATGATGACCGTGACCGGCACGGTGTTTTCCATCACCGTCGTAACGCTGTCGCTGACTTCCCAGCAGTTCGGCCCCCGGCTGCTGCGGACGTTCATGGACGACTTCATCACGCAATTCAGCATGGGAGCTTTTCTGTCGACAGGCTTGTATTGCCTGATGATCCTGCGAATCGTCGAGGAGCATGAGGAGATAGGGCCGCCGCTGATTTCCGTCGCCGTGGCCGTGTTATTGACGTTGTTCAGCATGTCGGTGCTGATTTACTACATCCATCATGTGGCGTTGGCGATCCAAGCTCCGCATGTGATCGTGGCGGTCGCCCGAGATCTGGACCATTCGATCGACCGATTGTTTCCCCAACATATCGGCCAGCCGGCGGACGACGACGAATTGGACGAGACGCGAGCCGCGGAACAGCAACGGCAACTGGGCGAAGTGTTCCACATGGCCTGTTGCGATCGCGAGGGCTACATCCAAGCCATCGATGCCGTGGGCCTGATGCATTTGGCGACGTCTCGCGACTTGGTCATTCAATTGCGGAAGCGGCCGGGACACTTCGTCAGCCGCGAGGGACCACTGGCCGAAGTGTGGAATGTTTCGGACAACGAGCTGGGCGACGTGGAACGGCAGTTGAACGAATGCGTGATTGTCGGGCGACGCCGCACGCCGCGGCAGGATGTGGAGTGCGCGATTGGCGAATTGGTGGAAGTCGCCGTGCGCGCCTTGTCGGCCGGGATCAACGATCCGCATACGGCGATTAGCTGTATTGATCGTTTGGGAGCGGCGATGGGACGACTGGCCGAGCGCCGACCGCCGCGGCCGCTGCGTTGCGACGACGACGGGCGGCTCCGAGTGATCGCTCCGAACTTCACGTTTCCGGATGTCTTGGATGCTGCGTTTAATCAAATTCGGCAATACGGCGGCGGCAGCCCGGCGGTGATGATTCGGTTGTTGGAGATTTTGGCCAACGTCATGCAGCGCGCCATCCGCGCCGAAGACCGCTCGGCCATCTTGCGCCACGCCGACATGACATTGCGAGCGATCGAGGCCAACATCACCGAGGAAGAGGATTTGAAAGTCGTTCGCGAGCGATACGGACGAGTCGCCGCCTCGGTGCGCCGCTCCCGAAAGTCCTCCTCCGCGTCACAGTAACCGTGGAATGGAATCCGAAGGACTCGAACACTCGGAAGCCCGTAGCATCGGATTTCGGCTGTCGCAGCCCATCCGTGGCGACGTTGCCGAAGCCCCTTGGCAATGCGGAAAAGCCTGTCTATTATCGGAACTTCGTTTTGCCAAAACCGCCCGAAATTGTCATGCGCCACTTACTTTCCGCTGTTGTTCAGAACGTTCCCGGCGTGCTCGCGCACATCTCCGGGATGCTCGCCTCGCGCGGCTATAACATTGATTCGTTAGCCGTCGGCGAGACCGAAGACCCCAACTTATCGCGGATGACGTTTGTCGTCGTGGGCGACGACCGGGTGCTCGAACAGGTTCGCAAGCAGCTTGAGAAGATCGTCACGGTTGTGCGCGTGGTCGACATCAGTTCGCAAGACTATGTCGAACGCGACTTGATGCTGCTCAAGGTAAAGGCTCCGGCGGGCGGTGTTCGGACCGAGATCCGCGAGCTGGTTGATATCTTTCGCGGCAAAATCGTCGACGTTGGCGCCGAAGAGATCATGATCGAGATTTCGGGCCGCGAGAGCAAAATCGAAGCGTTCATCGAACGGATGCGACCTTACGGAATTACCGAATTGGTTCGGACCGGCCGCATCGCGATGGTGCGAGGCGGTTCGGGCTCGTCGGCACGCGGCGAATCGGACGAGGAAAGTAGCGATTAGCTTCCGCCGCTCGGCTTTTCCCGGAACATGCTCCCCGTGCGGGACTCGGTTCCGTCGTTTCTCCACCCGTCTCAACATTCAGAGGTACGAGTTTCGCCATGCCAGCCACGATTTATTACGACAACGACGCTGACCTGTCGCTATTGAAGAACAAGACGATCGCCATATTGGGCTACGGCTCGCAAGGCCACGCTCAGGCTCAGAACCTGCGAGACAGCGGCTGCAACGTGATCGTGGGCCAGCGACCAGGCGGAGCCAACTATGACTTGGCGGTCAGCCACAAGTTCGAGCCGCTGCCGATCGCCGAAGCGGTATCGAAGGCGGATATCGTCAATATCCTGCTGCCCGACGAAGTGCAGGGCGACATTTATCGCGGCGAGATTCGCGATCATTTGAAGCCGGGCAACGTGCTGATGTGCTCGCACGGCTTCAATATTCATTTCGGCCAAGTCGAACCGCCGAAGGGTGTCGACACGCTGTTGGTCGCTCCCAAGGGTCCGGGTCACTTGGTGCGAAGCGAGTTCGAGAAGGGCGGCGGGGTTCCGTGTTTGATCGCCGTCGGTGATGGCGCCAGCGAGGAGACGAAAAAGCTCGGTTTGGCGTATGCCAAGGGAATCGGGGGCACTCGCGGCGGCGTGATCGAAACGACGTTTGCCGAAGAGACCGAGACCGATTTGTTCGGCGAACAGGTTGTGTTGTGCGGCGGCGTTAGCGAACTGGTGAAGGCAGCGTTCGACACGTTGGTCGAGGCCGGTTATCAGCCGGAGATGGCTTACTTCGAGTGTTTGCACGAGCTGAAGCTGATCGTCGACTTGTTCTATCAAGGCGGTTTGAGCTACATGCGTTACAGTGTCTCGAACACGGCCGAGTTCGGCGATTACACGCGTGGCCCACGGATCATCACGGCCGAAACGCGAGCCGAAATGAAGAAGATTCTGGAAGAGATTCAAACCGGCAAGTTCGCGCGGGAATGGATCCTGGAGAACCGGGCGGGCGCTCCGGCATTCAAGGCCACGCGTCGCCGCGATCGCGGTCTGTTGATCGAGCAAGTCGGCCGTCGACTGCGGAGCCTGATGTCCTGGATCAACGCCAAGGAAGTGTAGGCGGATCGCGGTTAAGTGCCGCCGGCTAGATGCCAATTGAAACAACGGAAACGGATGGCGACCGCGTCATCCGTTTTTTCGTGCAGCCGCTTAGGATCGTAGCGCGTTACGCGTCGTCGCTCACTCTTCGGCGCTAGTCGACTCGGGCTTGGCCGCTGCCGAGTCCGAACGCTTTCCGTTCGATTGCGTTCCGTTTGAAGTCGCTGGATGGTCAGCCGGCGATTCCTCGCTTCGCTCGATGATCTTCGGGGGACGCGAGTGAGCGGCATTTACGGCGCCCGGTCCGGTCATTGCGCGGCTGATCGAACTCAGTCCCGCCGAGGCGCCAATCTGCCGAGCGTACATCACTCCATTCCCACAACGGCGGAGCATTCGCAACGTCGCCTGAATCTCGCTCCGAGCGACCTCGAAGCAACCGGACTTCACGTCAATGACGACATACAAGCCCCAGTGTTCTTCTTCCAATTCCTCGCGCAGCGTCTGATAAATCTTTTCGCCGCGATCCGCTATGTCGCGTGAAGGTCCGCCTGGATATAGCATCGTTCGGGTCTCCGTTTTAGAATCAGCCGCGAGACCACCCAGGGTGGAATCGCTGAACGCAGTTGCCTCACGAGTCGCAGAGTCCGAGAAATCAAAGACAGCCAGCCGATCAGGTCGATCTCACCTATTGATGGCATTGCTCCACTAACTCAAAAAAACTGCGAATTGCCGAATCGCTCGATTTGGCACCGCCCCATGGTAGCACACCTTTATCCCGACCCAAAGCATTTAACATGGCATATCCGCAAACGCTCGAAGTCTTCTCGCAGCTAAAACCAGGCGATCGCGTCGAATTGCAGCACGAAGTGAAGGTGGGGTTCCGCAGTTGGAACACCACCACGGTTGGCACGGTCGTGCGAACCGAGCGGCGTCGGCACGCGTTGCACTTCAACCGGAATTTCGACGACAAGGTGTTCAGCGACGTGATCGTGCTGCGGCGAGACAGCGGCGAACTGACGACCGTGACACTCGACGAGTTCTCGGACTTGCGAAAGCTGGGCGAGTAGGTTCTCGGCGATTGTCGTTCTCCGGGACGCTGTTCTCCTTGGCGGAACTGGACATTCGGCTGTCGAGCGCAACAATGCACAGGGCAGAGCGGGCCGCGGCGAATTCCGTCGCGGCTCGTTTTTTTTCCAGGCACCGAAATCCGATGGCACTCGAACCGCTTCATACGCATCACGAACGTTCGTTTGAGACGAATCGGTTCGTCTATCCGGTGCTCAGCCGCCGTTCGGGCGGGATTTCCATCGGCGTGAATCTGAACCCGGACAAGGTCTGCAACTTCGATTGCGTGTACTGCCAGGTCGATCGCACTTCGGCCAGCGAAACTCGATTCGTGGAACTGGACCAGTTGTTCGACGAACTGGACCACATGCTTGCGCTCGTCGGTTCTGGCCAGCTTTTCGAAACGCCGAAGTTCGCGGCCACGCCCGAGTCACTGCGGCGGCTGAACGACATTGCGTTCTCTGGCGACGGCGAACCGACGACTTACCGAAACTTCGATGAAATCATTGCGTCGGCGGCCGAATTGAAACGTCGGCACGGTTTGGGCGACGTAAAAATGGTGCTGATTACAAACGCCAGCATGTTTCATCGACCGCACGTCCAGCGGGGTTTGACGACGCTGATGGAGAACAACGGCGAGATTTGGGCCAAGCTCGACGCGGGTACCGACGAGTATTTTCGCCGGATTGATCGCACTTCGATTCCGTTCTCGCGGGTTTTGGAAAACATCCGCGATGCCGCCCGCCGTTGGCCACTGGTGATCCAATCGCTGTTTATGCGAGTCGCCGCCGAGTCGCCGACGGCCGCGGAACTTGACGCCTATTGCGACCGTCTGAATGAAGTGACTGCGGCGGGTGGGGAATTGAAGCTGATCCAGATCTATACGATCGCGCGACGGCCGGCCGAGAGTTTCGTGACGCCGCTTCGTGACGGCGAAGTCGATGCGTTGGCTGAATTGGTCGAGCGGCGCACGGGGCTGAAGGTGGCTCGATACTACGGCGCGGCAAATTAACGATCAGCATTCACGCGACGCATTTCGCAGGCCGCCGAACCGTTCACAGCGCGAGGCCAGCGATGACGCCCAACGTCGCGCCTCGGAATAACTCGACGTGTCCCAGGCGAATTAACGAAACGTCAAGAACCGTTTCGCTTGTCGCCCCCACGCGACCCACCTAAGATAGCTGAATGCACCGGAATCAGCGGCGTTTCAGGTACAAGAGAAGGCACTATCCATGACGTCTCCATCTTTCAATCCCTACCACGAATGGTTAGGGATCGACCCGAGCATTTCCGCGCCCGACCACTACCAATTGATCGGCGTGCCTCGGGACGAACAAAATCCGGAGACGATCAGCCGAGCGGCCGATGCCGCGATGTCGCGAGTTCGCCAAGTGCGTCCGGGGGATAAATCACAAGAATGGGCTCGCGTGCTGGACGAGTTGCGAGAAGCCAAGAGTTGCTTGACCAACCAAGGTCGCCGAGCCGAGTACGATCGGCAGCTACCGCCGGCCACGCGCCCCGAGCCGTCGGCGATGGCTCCGACGAACAACGCGTCCCCCTCGGCCTCGAACTACTCGCCCAGTTCGCAGGCTCCGACAACCGACTCGCCGCATGCGCCAACCGCAGGCTCGCCGATGGCCAGCCCTTCCAATTCCAGCCCGATTGCGCCCGGACCATCCGCGCCGGCCCACGATGTCGGTCAGCCGGCTTCGAATTGGAACGCCTCGCCGATGGCTACTCCGGCGACTGCCTATGGTCAACCAGCCAACGCTTGGCCAAACGCCAACGTGCCGATGGCCGGTTATTCGCCGGCTGCCAACTCAACTCCGATGGCCAGTCCAGTTCCGATGGCTGGGTACGCAACGTCGATGCCGTCTCAAGCTCCATATGCCGGTCACCCGGCGCCAATGGCGTCCCCCGCGATCGGCCAGCCCAGTGCGATGTCTGGCTACGGGAATGCGCCTTACGCAAACTACGGGATGTATCCCGGCTTTTCGCCAGCGCCGTTTGCTCAGCCGAACGGTGGTTCGGTCGTGACGAGCCCCCAGCAAGCCGCGCCTCAAGCCGTATCGGCTTGGGGGCAATCGCCGTATGGAGTCGCCTCGCCGCAACAAGCTCCCATGGCCTCCGCCGTGCCGACGGCCTACGCGCCCGCGCTGGGAGGTCCGGCGATCGGTTACGCTTCGCCAGCGGCACCTTCCGCGTCTCCGTCACCGACATAGGTGAAAACGCCGTCCCCTTCGTCCATAGCCGGGGCATTTTGATCCCATGGCGCGTTCGATCCTTCGCAGATGGACAAGCCGGCCAGCGGCCCAACCGCTTCATTTTTCGGTGGCCACGGCGTCGCGCCGCCGCTCGAACCGGTTTTGCCGATGGGCAAAACGGTATCGCCCGCTTCGCCACCGTCGGGAGCCGAAGTTTCGGCAAAGACATCGGTCGGCAAAGTGGCACGCAAGCGGGCCAACCAAGGCAGGCACTTGCCGATCGTGTTTGGTTTGGCCGCGCTGATGGTTTTGATAACGGCCGGCGTGCTGTACAGCGTGCTGGGCAATCCCAACGACGACAAACAAGTGGCTCAGGGCCAACCGTCTGGCAATCGAGCCTCGATTCCAGCAGCCGCGCCTGCCGTCGTCGATCGCTCCGTGCCGAATCCGGCCAGCAGCTCGACGCGTCCGACTTCCACCAGCGTTTCGATTTCGTCCGAGGACGACGCGCGCTCCATCCGCAACGGAGTCGAGCGGCGACGACGCGCCCGACGGCAGCTCGATGGGCGGCAATTCGCGGAGCAGCACATCGCCGAGCACCCCGTCGCCAATCGGACCCGTGAACAGCGACGATCCGTTCGAAGTGGGCGACCCGAACATGATCGAAGGAAGCGGCACGGACGCCAATCCCGCGATGATCGCAGCCCGCGTACGACCGAACCGGACGCGTCGGAAATTCGCCCGATTCGTCGACTCCGAAGGCCAACGCCGCTCCGACGCTGATCCACTTGCGAAGGTCGGCACTCCGCTCCGATGCCCGAACCGGCCGAGATGCCGACAATGCAAGAGGTTCAGGCTTTGGCCAAAGCGCTGAGCACCGCGCGAGAAGCGTTGGGCGAAATGAACCTGGATATCGCCGACGCGGAACTGGCGAAGGCCAGCCGCTCTGCCTCGCGAAACTGCGGCTCATCAAGCCAAGTTGGACCGGCTCAAGCAACTGACTCATTACACGCGAAAGGTTTCGTCACGCGCCCGGAAAGTCAGCAAGGGTTTGCGAGGCCGGCCGGTCGATTCCGATTTGAGTCGACGGTACGGTGGTGGCTGTGGTCGAAGCGAATGCGAACACATTGATTATCAAAGTGGCCGGTGTCACGCGGCGTTACCCGGTGAATGAATTGCCGCTGGGCCTGGCTGTAGCGCTGGCCGACATGTGGCTCGATCAAGGCCAGCCTTCCTCGCAGTTGGTGAAGGGCGCCTTCGTGGTGGCTCACAAGAAAGCCTCGGCCGACAACATTGCGAAGGCTCGCGGCTGGTGGGAAGAGGCGGCGGCTCGCGGTCTGACGTTGGTCAACGATCTCATGCCCGTCATCGAAGATCGTTACGACAATCTCGCGGACGATTTGAAGTAGCCGCTGGACTTCGGAAATCAGCGACTTATCTGCGCGATCGCAGGTCGAAGGGCGGTGTCGCGACGGGGATGTCTCCGGGGCGGACTTTAGCCTTTGAATCGTTACGATCGGAGAGTCCCAATCTTCACGCGTGCGGTCCTTTGTTCGTGAGCTAGACTTCAACCGTCGTTTCGTTCGCCGTTTGATGTCCGCTCAGGATCGCCACTTATGTCGTCCGTGCTTGCCCCGCCACCCGCTTCCGAATCGCCATTGTCCGCCAAGTGGACGGGAGTTTGTTGTCCAGCGTGTCACACGACGCTGCGTGACGACGACGGAGCCTTGTGCTGCGACAACGACGATTGCGGACTGACTTTTCCCGTCGTGCATGGTGTGCCGATCTTGATCGACGAATCGGCCAGCGTGTTTGACGTCGAGTCGTTTGTCTCGTCACAGCCAACATTTTTCGAGCGGTGTGGCGTTTGGCGAACTCGCATTAGCGATCTGCCCGACACGGAAAACAATCTTGCGGCCGAGCGTGTGTTTCGCGATTTGCGTCAACGGCTGGCAGAGCGAACCGGGCGAGCCAAAGTGCTTGTACTCGGGGCGGCGTGCTAGGCGCCGGTCTGAGCCAGTTGGTCGACGCGCCCGGCATCGAGCTGATCGAAACCGACGTAGCCATCGAACCGCGAACGCAGTTGGTGTGCGACGCTCACCAGATACCGTTCCAGGACGAGACGTTCGACGCCGTAATCGTTCAAGCCGTGTTGGAGCATGTGGTCGATCCGTTTCAGTGCGCGGCCGAGATTCATCGCGTGCTCGGGCCGGGCGGCTTCGTTTACGCCGACACGCCTTTCATGCAGCAAGTCCATGCCGGGGCCTACGACTTCACCCGGTTTACGCGGTTGGGGCATCGGCGGTTGTTTCGCCGATTCGAAGAGGTCGAAAGCGGAATTACGGTGGGCCCCGGTTCCGCGCTGGCTTGGTCGCTGCGGTATTTTCTGCTGAGCTTCTGCCGCACGCAGCGAGCCCGGCGCGTGGTCGGCGCGTTCGCCCGCCTGGCATTCTTCTGGCTCAAGTACTGGGACCGACTGCTGGCCCGCCGCCCAGCCGCGTGCGACGCTGCCTCGGCCTTCTACTTCCTAGGACGCAAGAGCAACCGAACGTTCTCGGACCGCGAACTGATCGACAGCTACGTGGGCGGTTTTTAGTCGGCCAGCCTTTCGCCGAGTGCCGCGGGAAGGCGGATTCGATCGGGCTTCCGGTCAAGCGAACTCTTTCACGCCGGTCGCCGTGCTGCTGCCGAACTGATCGATTTCCAGGCCCATGTATTGAGCCAGCGTTACGAACAAATTCGCCAGCGGCGTGTTGCTCTTCACATCGCCCGCGACGTGCGAGCCGTGTCGGAAGTCGCCGCCCGCCAAGATCACCGGCACATTGTGCCAATCGTGGCTGCTGGCGTTGCCCAAATTCGAGCCGAACAACACGGCCGTGCTTTCCAATAGCGACTGTCCGTGTTCTTCGATCGAACTGAGACGCGTCAGGAAGGCGTTGAACGCCGCGAACTCCGCCTCTTCGATGATCCGCAGCTCGTCGATCTTCGCCGGGTCTTTGCCGTGATGCGAGAGGTTGTGCCAGTCGTTGCTGACGCCGGGAATCACGGGTACCGCGTTCATCCCGCTCAATTGAAACGTGATGGTGCGCGTGGAATCGGTTTGCAGCGCCAAAGCGATCATGTCGTACATCAATCGTTGTTTGCCAATCGCATCGTTGCGTTCGGCGATGTCTTTCGGCAGCTCGGCGTCCACTCGCGGTTTGGGGCGAGTCGTCCAGCCTTGTGATTGTTGCAGCCGCGATTCCAAATCCCGCACGGCCGTCAGATATTCGTCCAGCTTACTTCGGTCGCGCGGGCCCAGCTCGCGCTCCAACCGCTTTGCCTCGCCCATTACCGTATCCAGAATGCTGCGGCCTCGTTCCAACTGCCGCAGCTCGCTGGCCATTTCCTGCTCGCTGCCGTTAATGAACAACGCCTTGAACAACTTGGCCGGCGATGTTTCGCCCGGGATCTCGACACCGCTGGAAGTCCACGACATGGATCGGCCGCTGGTCGACAAAACCAATGATGGAAACCGCGTTTGAATCCCGATCTGCTCGGCGATCAACTGATCCAGCGAAATGGTGTTGCGAAACCCCGCCAGCCCCGGTCGCTGGGCCGACGTCAGCCACGTCAGCTCCGAGGCATGGCCATTATTGCCTTGCTGTTCGGGGTGACTCAGACCGGAGAACACCGTGAAGCGCTCGCGATGCTTTTCCAGCAGCTTCAAATACGGCGTCAATTCATATTCGCGCCCTGACTTTTCTGGGAATAGAAACGGGCCGTGAAAGCCGAGCGTGGCACAAGCGGCAACCAATCGCTTTGGCGCTGGCTGCGAGTTGTCGGCCGCGCGGGCTAACGTGCCAAATACCGGCGACATCGCATCGAGCAGCGGCAGGCTGAGTATCGCAGCCCCGGTTCCGCGCAGAAAGTGACGGCGGCTGAGTCCTTTGCCGGAGGTAACGTACGGTAAGTTCATGACGTGAATTTCTCGATACGGCTTTCATTCACAACAATCGCATTGCCTCATGGTAACTGGCCAGGTTGCCACCGACAAAGGTGGCTGCGCGGCTTCGCATTGAGCGGTTCCGCGGCCCACTCAAATTGTGCCGCGGGGCACGGATCAGCGATCAAATCCGCACAATTGTCATGATCGGACGGTACGAAGCGAGCGAACTGCCTGAGTTTCGCGGCCTTCCCGCGAATCGCCGGGTTGGTATGGTCGTTGCACCTAGATCGCGCCGGTCATCGGAGCCACCATTTCCTGGAGATGCTTGTCAGACTTACCACGAGCAGGCGAATCCGTCAGACCGCTGGCATTCATCGGCGGAGCGGACGTCGAATGAGTTGATTCGACGACTCGCGCCGCTGAACTTCCCAATTACGAGGCGGACGATGAAATTCTCAGACACGTCCTACAACCTGCGGATCGAGTTGGACACCAAACATTGTGAGCTTGCGGCGCCAGAGATTGAAAAGCTTGAACGGGGGCTCGAGCCGCTCCGTAAGCCGGTCGAAGCGTTTCCGGTTTCCGACCTGTACATCACCATCATGTTCCACCCGCGTTCGAGCAGCTATCGCGTGAAAACCGCGTTGGTGTTGACCGGGCGAACGCTCGTTAGCGGCGATGCTGACAGCCAATACTATCCGGCGTTTGAGCGGTGCGTTCGCAAGCTCATCAAACGGTTGGACGAGTATAAAGGGAGCTTGGGTTCCGACGCCGAACAGGCCAAGCAAGTCAAAGGCACGCATCACGAGGTCACGCCCGAGATAGCGCCGGATGCCGAGCAAGTGCAGGCCGCCATCGACTCGGGTGACTACGGCGAGTTCCGCCGAGCGACCTTGGTCTACGAAGAGTCGATTCGAAAACGCATCGGACGCTGGGTGGCTCGCTATCCCGAACTCGACGCCCAGATTGGCGACCGGATCCACATCGCCGACTTGGTCGAGGAAGTGTTCTTGAACGCCTTTGAGCGTTTCGAAAACCGTCCTACGGAAGTTCGCTTCAGCCAATGGCTCGAAGACTTGATCGATCCGTCCGTGCGGCTCGTGTTGCAAAATCCCGACCAAGAGTTGGAGAACATCGAGTTCGCGCGCAGCGCCACCGGCGTGGACTAATCCGCACCGCACCACGCAAGGCCGGATACCGGCTTCGCGTTCTCATGATTCGCTTCGCGTTCTCCTGGTTCGCTTCGCACTTCGGCTCGGCCTATAATCTCTCCGTTCGCGAGGCCCGTCGCGTTGGGCGGCTGGCTGACGCGTGTTTCCGATTCCATGACGAACGGGAGAACGGTAATGAGAGCTCAGTTGCAAGTGATGGCCGTCTTAGCGTGTTTTGTTTCGGCTGGCGTGGCTCAAGCGGCGACGGAAGTCACGGTCAAGAACGTGCATCTGTGCTGCGGCGCATGCGTGACGGGCGTCAAGGAAGCGCTCCAAGATTTGGACGGCGTGAAGTTCGAAGCCAGTATGAAGGACAAGACGGTGTCGATTACGGCCCGCGACGATGCCGCGGCCCAAAAGGCGATCGACAGCCTTGCCGCCGCCGGTTTTCATGGCAAGGTCGATAGCGAGACGCTGAAATTCAAGCCGGTCGAGACGCCCGAGGGCAAGGTCAAGCGACTGCAAGTAGGCGGCGTTCACAACTGCTGTGGAGCTTGCAATAAGGCCATCAAGGGCGCGATTGCCAAAGTGGATGGCGTCCAAGCGGACACGGCCAAGCCGCGCGAATCGTCGTTCGTCGTGGAAGGCAACTTCAGCGCCGCCGAGCTGATCGAAGCGTTGCTGGACGCCGGCTTCCATGTGAAGGTCGAGAAGTAGACCCATGTCAGCGCGGAATCCCTTCCCCGGAATGAATCCGTTTCTCGAAGGCTCATGGCCCGATGTGCATACGGCGCTGATCGGCTATATCCGCGAGACGCTGTCGGAGGGATTGCCGCCCGACTTGGTTGCTCGGGCCGAAGAGGAGGTATCCGTCAACCGAGTTGGTTCGGCGCCAGCCGGTTGCCGAGCGGATGTGGCGGTCAACGCAGTTTGGCCGCCCGTCTTGCCGGAATTGAATCCACACGCGGCCTCGTCCGAAACGGCAGTAGCGGAACCGGACATTATCGAACTAGAACATCCGCCGTCGCGGTGGATCGAAATTCGTGACACGTCAGGCCAACTGATCACAGTGATCGAAGTGCTCAGTCCGACGAATAAGCAAGGCATCGGTCGAGCCATCTACCTTCAGAAGCTACAGGAATACTTGGCCGGCGGAATCAATTTGGTGGAAGTCGATTTGCTGCGAATCGGCTTGCCCCCTTTCTTCGATGCCGATCTCGTGCATTTGCAGCCCGCGACGGGTACGCGCTATTTGATTGTGGCGACGCGTGCCATTCGTCCTTGGCAGCGCGAAGTCTACTATTGCCCGTTACGTCAACGGTTGCCGGCCGTCCGGGTGCCGTTGCGAGCGACGGACGCCGATGCGGTGCTCGATATCCAACCGTTAGTAGATCGTGTATATCGCACCGGTCGATACTGGCAAGCGTTACACGGCGAACTTCCTGGGCCAGCCTTGCCGGAAGCGGATGCCGCTTGGGTGCGACAACAACTCGCCTCGTCGAGTTGAACCCTGTCTATCGCCGCGGACCGCCGCGCGATCCAGCGCCCGTCAGTCAAGCCGTTGGGACCATTTCATCTACATTTGCCGCTGCTGGTCTCCCGGTACTGTCAATCTAACACTAACGATAGTTCTTACAGAGTCTCACACATATGCGACTCGCCATCTTGGGCAATCCTGATAGTTGGTATGCACAAGATGTGCGACGAGCGGCTGCGGATCGGCATGAAGTAGTGGCATTGCCGTTCTCCGAGATACAAGCCGCATTGGGCATGCGGCCGGATGCCCCGCCATCGGCCCTTCTAAACGAACCGCCGCGTCCCCATTCGCCCGCTGGGACACATTCTCTCAGCAACTTACCGACCAACTCCTCGATCAACTCCTCGATCAGCACGGCTGAATGCGGGCTCGATCACTTCGACGCCGTCTTGGTGCGAACCATGCCGCCCGGATCGTTGGAGCAAGTGGTATTTCGCATGGATACGTTGGCACGTTTGGAAGCCGCTGGCGTGCTCGTAGTCAACTCGCCCAAGTCGATTGAAGTCGCCGTCGACAAGTATTTGGCCTCAGCGCGCTTGGAAGCCGCCGGATTGCCGACGCCTCCCACAATCGTCTGTCAGACCGTGGACGATGCGATGCGAGCGTTTGAACAACTGGGGGGCGACGTGGTGCTAAAACCTTTGTTCGGCGCGGAAGGACGTGGCATCGCGCGGCTGACCGACGAAAACCTTGCCCTGCGAGCGTTCAAGATGCTCGAACAGTTGGGGGCCGTCCTTTATCTCCAACAATTTATTCCGCACCCCGGCCACGATCTGCGGCTGTTCGTGTTGGCCGGTCGAGTGTGGGGAATGCGGCGTCGCAACGAAACCGATTGGCGAACCAATGTCAGTCGCGGCGCGACGACCGAACCGATCGAGATGACCGAGCGGCTGGCGGAACTAGCTTGCCGAGCGGCCGATGCCGTCGGCGCGATCGTTGCCGGCGTCGATGTGTTGCCGGCCTTATCCGGCGGCGAATACGTTCTGGAAGTGAACGCCGTCCCCGGTTGGAAGGCGCTCGCCCGCACGCTGAAAGTCGATATCGCGGCCGAACTGCTCGACACCATCAGTCACCGCCTCCAATCGCGCACCAACCAATCATAACAACCATGGCTACATTGCCTTTGAATAGTGAGCTTGTGCGAGCGGCAAATTCCGGTGACTTGGAAACGGTCAAGCGATTAATCCAAGCCGGCGCTGATCCCAATAGCGTGGACGAGCATGGAATGGGGACGCTGTTGACGTTTCATCCCGAGGTGACTCGCTATTTACTGGAACGCGGCGCCGATCCGGACTTACAGCGGAACGAAAACATCGCTCCAGTGATCGTAGGTGTGTGTAATAATTATGAGTGCCTGAAATGGATGGTCGAAGCGGGAGCCAATGTGAATCGAGCCAGCGAACATAATGGCGAGACGGCTCTGCACGGCGTTGCCGGTAGTGCCGAGGCCCGTTCCGTCCGCTTGCTGCTCGAACACGGCGCGAATCCTAATGCCCGAACGAAACCTGGAATGAGAACCTACGCCTTGTGGCGCGACGCGCGCGTGCGCGGCGAAACTCCATTGCACCGTGCGGCGGCTTGGGGAAGTCCCCAGGTGATTCAATTGCTGCTGGACGCCGGCGCGGATCCGACGATCCGTGACGCAAACAAAGACACGCCCTTGAGCTGGGCCAGTTGGTATCTCCGCGACAAGTCCATCATTGACCAACTGTGGTATGAAGGCTCGGGAGTCGGGCCGGACTTTCCGCCGGACAACCCCACGAACTCATAGACAGGCAATCCTCGCGTGAGTGTTACGCTAATGTCCGCGGCCTGTTGTGTTAGTTCGTGCGTAATGTTATCCCGCGCGTCACACAATACGCGACTTCGACACGCGCTGAATGCGTGACGCATCGAGCTGCTCGACGAGCATCCCTCGCAGTGTTTCAACGGTTTGAGCATCGGGCGGAGTCATCCGAGCCAGCCGGCCCAGCACGTCGCGGCGTGTGGCCCGAGGTAGTGCCTTGACGACGAAACATCCGACGACCGGCGGCAGCACGTTGATGGCCGCGGCAATGACGGCGGGACGCTCGGCGGAGAGAATCCGAACGAGCGATCGCAGCTCGCTCGCCGCGTCTGGCTGGCCATGATCTTGCTGTTTCTCGTACACGACGCGGCGCAACGAGTCGCGGACGTGAAGCTGGTCCTCGCGCCGGACGTTCGGCATCTCCAACAATGCCCCGGCCAAAGTCGCTCGTTGTAGCGGCTCCAGCCGTGACACCAAACGCGATCGTTCTCGGCGCGGCAAGCTGCGGACTAGCACGGCGGCTTGGCGAAGTTCTGGCGTCATTGGGTGCCGGGGTTCGAGGCGGGGCGTGGCGCGTTCGTCGATCGCGGAGAACAGCTCTCCTCAATTTATCGGCAGGTCCGGTTATGACGGTTGAACCGATTTTGCCGGCGTGTGGATTTGTGTCGGCCGCGATTGACACGCCGGTTGCGTGAATTTTGTTGAGTGGGCAAGTGGCTGCGAGTACGGTGGAAATCGGCGGCGTGTCCGCTGGACAGCTTCCGCGATCGACTTCACCGCTCATACATCGAGACGACAACTATGAACCGAAAGACTTTGATTGGCTTGGCATTAGCCGCTTGTTGGATGGCGTCGCTAGCCAGCTCGCAGGCGTCGGCACAACAGAACTGTGGCTTTGGCGTCGGAGCGTTTTCGGCGTACGGCTTGGGATTCGGATTGGGGCCGGCGGCCTATGGATTGGGGAACGTGCCGACTCCGCCCTATTTCGCTCTGCATCCGCCGGTCTACTACGGCGAGCGATACTATCGGCCGTACGGCGCCAGCCCGTTTGCCGCTTGCTCGCAATTGAACACCAACCCGCGGTATCGGCCCGAGCCGTTGGCTGACTTTGTGGCTGTGTCGATCTCGAATCCGTACTGTGCCGATTGCGCCAGTGTCGAGCCGGCTGCGGCGAAGGCCGACGAACCCGCCCGCTTGGCCACCGAGACTGCCGAGCCACAATGGATTGAAAATCCTTATTGCCAGCGTGTGGCATCGTTGGGCGGCGCGCGTTAGCATCGTGACCGGTAGAGGACGCTGCCTGGGTGGCGGCCCGCTGTTTGGATCAGCAGGCAAGGCGGCGCGGCGAATTATCAGGACGCAGGAAGGACGACGCGATGCAACGGCCGACACCGTTGCGATGGGGCATTCTGGGAACGGCCCGCATTGCCGAGAAAGTAGCGGCCGCGATTCGCGCCGCGGGCGACGAACTGCGGTTGGTGGCCAGTCGCGACGGACAACGCGCCGCGGCCTGGGCGGCCGAACACCGTGTCGCGCGGTCCTGCGAGTCCTATGCGGCGGCGATCGAAGCCGACGACGTGGACGCGATCTACATTCCACTGCCACCGTCGATGCACGCCGAGTGGACGATTCGAGCGGCAGAGTGCGGCAAGCACGTGCTGTGCGAGAAACCGCTGGCTTGTTCGATGACCGAAGCCGAAGCGATGGCGGCCGCTTGTCGAGAACACGGCGTGCAATTGCTGGACGGCGTGATGTGGCTGCATCATCCTCGGGCGGCCGACATGCGTCGCGAATTGGAAGCCGGGACGCTCGGCGACTTGCGGCGAGTGACGGTGGCTTTCACGTTCTGCCGCGATTTTCCGGTCGACGACCTGCGAATGCAACGAGCCTTGGGCGGCGGCAGTCTGCTCGATCTGGGTTGGTATTGCGTGGGCGTGGCGTTGTGGGCTTTCGGCGAGCTGCCGCATCGTGTTCAAGCGACGGCTCGATATCGCCAGGATGTCGACATCAATTTCGCCGCGACGATGTGGTTCGGCGAGAATCGAATTGCCACGTTCGACTGCGGTTTCGACACGGTCATGCGACGCTGGTTTGAAATCGCGGGGACCAATGCGTCGCTGGTTTGCGATGATTTCGCGCGGCCTTGGCAGCCCGATAAGGCCCGGTTTTGGTTGCACAACGCGGAGGGCAAGATGGCCGAACGCGTGAGCCGGCCGATGGTTCAAGAGGTCGCCATGATCGAGCGATTCGGTGAAGCGGTTCGCAGCGGTCAACTGCGGCTGGATTGGCCAGCCCGGAGCTTGGCGACTCAGCGCGTCTGTGAAGCTCTGGATTTGGCGGCCCGCGGCGGCAAAGCGGTCGAGCTGTAAATCCGAAGACGTCGGACAGCCTTCATACTGTCTTATGAAGACGAGAATCCATCCTGCTAAACGTCGGGCTACTCGACCCACCGATTATTGCGGCGCGTCACGGCCGCGGTGCGAAGCAGCGAGCTCTCCGATTCCGTGCGGCCGGCCAGAAACACCTCGCCGTCGCGACATTCCAACTGCTCTAGCAAAACCGTCTTGTAGCGATACTGTTCGTGTTGAGCTGGAATCGTGAGCAGCGCCACCGGCTCGCCATCTTCCTCCAGCCAACGAATATCAAGGTCCGCCTTAGCGGCCTTCGTCGTAATCTGGTCCAGAAACTGACTCACGGGCAAAGGCAGCGAGCCCGCCTTGACGCTCTTCACCCGCACGGCGACCACGTTCGGCTCGTCCGTCAGCATTGTTTCCAACTCCAACGAAACCACCGACGAAACTTTCTTCGTGTCGTAGCGGCAAGCGACGAAGATTCGATCGGGCTGAATCGCGACGCGCGGTTCACTCACGCCGCGAGGCAGCGCGGCGGCGAAGCGCCGAGGCAGCTCATACGCCAGCCAGCCGTTGATCTGCCGATCCGAGAACAACATTTCCCAGCGGCCGACTTGCGTCACTTCTTGCTGCAGCGTTTGAACCTGATGTTCGAGGTTCTCACCCGCCTGTTCATGCACGGCCGGAGCGACGGCCAATGCCTCCTCGTAGAAATCCGGCACCTCTTGCGAAGCCCGATAGAGCACGAGCAAAGCAACACCCGCGGCAACGCCGCCAAGGCCCACCAACGCCAGTAGAATTCGTACCGCTCTTCGCACAGGACGTCCTCGCTATAAGGGACGTGGGGATCACAGCGGCTTCAGCGCCGCGCCGAGCGTCGCTTTCCTATCATACCTTGCCGCGTGAACCAATCGCCGCGACCTAACTAGTCGTACGGATCGGCGTTGCGGCCCAGTTCCATCGAAAAACGCACCTCAAACGACACGGCGCGTGCTCGGCGCATGCCCCACGCCGAGCGAAGCCTGGGAATCGTAGCCGCCTGCCAATATCGCGTCAACGCGAAGTTTCCTCGGCGAAAACGCAAAAACGAGGCCATCGGACGAACTTAGCTCCTGCCGAGCCACATGCATCGGGCAAACCTAGCTCCCGCCGAGCCAACTAAGCATCGGGAGCCGAGCCGCATGACCTAGTAACTGAACGTCGCCATATACGAACTGCGATCGCCCGGCGTCGACCAACGCGTCCCCAGGCTTCGGCCCTTGAATTGGCCTTCGATTGTCACGCCCGGGGCGTAAAACTCGACCTTGGCCAACGGCGGATAGTAGGCCGCTTCGTTCGAGCAGATGCAATCGCCACGCCCCGCCTTGCGCGTCTTCAACGTCACTTCCTTACCGGCGGTCAACGAACCGCTCAATTCGGCCACATCCATCGTCATGTCGATCGGCGCTGTCGAAACACGCTGCACGTCCTCGCCCGCGCGGCCGCCGTGCGTCTTCACGAAACTGACCAACGCCGCCCGCTGAGCCTCAGTCGCCTTTTCGTCGACCAACACAACGCTTCGCACCTTGGCCGGATCTTCCATTCCCTTGAACGCCAGAGTCTGCGAGGCATTCACGACCACCACCACGTTCAATCCCGCCAAGTTCACGCCGTCTTGTTCGCCGCGTTGGATGTTCCAAGCCATGATGGCGTCGCGCCCCGCCAATCCGATCTCCGCATTCGCGAAACACGGCCCGGTGTAAACCTGGCAAGTGCGAGATTCCATGTAATAGCCAGAAATGTCGGCTGCCGAAGCCGTCGTGGCCGTTGCCCAACAAACCGCGACGCATAGCGCGGAAAGCATCACGCGTTTCATCATTCGCTCCTCGGATTGAAAACCACACGATCTAACAAACAATCGACAAACGTCGATCGGTCGATAACGAAGCCGATTCTATCGACCCGCTTGGGATCGGTCTAGTTTTTTCGTATCGAGATCGCTTTGCATCGACCGCCAACCGCCTTGAGCCGAGCGGTGCGAACGGCCTATAATCCCGCAACTTTAAACTCCGCCGAATCTGATAGGCGGCACACTTTCTCTCGAAGCCCCGCGCCGATCGATTGGGCTTACGGCGCATGAGCATGAACCGCTCGAAACTGCGGCGGCAGATCGCCTGGGAAGCCGCCCGTTTGATGTACGATCGCCAAGAGTCGGAGTATTATCGGGCCAAAATCAAAGCGGCTCGACGCATCTGCCAAGGTTGGGTCAAACCGGCCGATCTGCCCAGCAACGCCGAAATCCGCGACGAGATTCAGTCGTTCGCGCGGTTGCACGAAGGCGAACAGCGGCAGCAAAACCTACGCGAAATGCGGCTTGAAGCCCTGCGGATGATGAAGCTGCTGGCCCGCTTTCGTCCTCGCCTGATTGGCAGCGTGCTTACCGGACACGTTCGTCACGGTTCGGATATCGACTTGCATGTCTTCTCCGACAGCATCGACGCCGTGACCCTGGTGCTGGAAGAAGAGTTAGTCGTCTTCGACGTCGAACGTAAACGTGTCCGTAAACAGGGCGAAGAGAACGTCTATACCCACATTCATGTCCAGGATCGTTTCCCGTTCGAGCTGACTGTGTATCCGGCCGAAAAGCTCAGCTACACATTTAAGAGCTCAATCACCGGCAAAGCCATCGAACGAGCCAGCATCGCGCAGCTCGAACAGTTTCTGATGGCTGAGTATCCCGATTTGGCGGACGACGACGCGTTGGAAGACGCGGTCGAGTCGATGGTGAATTCGCCCGATCGATTCCAAGTGTTCCGAAGCTCTGTTGTTGCCACTGGAGAACGTCAAACAGAGCCCCAAGTACCATCCCGAAGGCGACGTCTTATATCACAGTCTTCAAGTGTTTGACTTGGCGCGCGACGAACTTCCTTACGACGAAGAGTTCCTGTTGGCTGCCTTATTGCACGATATTGGCAAGGGGATTGATCCGCGGGATCATGTGGCCGCGGGCCTGGAAGCCTTGGAAGGTTTTCTCACGGAACGAACCGCTTGGTTGATCGAGCATCACATGGTCGCCCACCAAGTGCTGGACGGCACAATCGGCGCGCGAGCGCATCGCCGCTTGCGTGAGAATGAGAGCTATGAGGATTTGCTGCTGTTGTGCGAGTGCGATCGCGCCGGCCGGCAAGCGGGCGTTGAAGCCCCCGAACTGGACGAAGCCCTCACCTACATCCGCGACTTGGCCCACATGTTCGGCTAAGGACCTTTCAGTGAATAACTCGCCATTCTAGCGGTACGGCGCAAGCCGTCCGGTGCCTTACCATTTTAGCGGTACGGCGCAATCCGCCCGGTGCCTTGCCATTCTAGCGGTACGGCGCAAGCCGTCCGGTGACGCGAAACCGGCCGGCTTACGCAACCGCTACAAGCGACTCGCTATCTCGTCTGCGGGCGGAATCTTAATAACGGTTATTACGGTAACGTCCATCGGTAGCGTCGCGCGACATGGAAGGATTAGCCGCGTTGTCGCCATTATGCCAATTTGTGTCCTATGTTTGCTGGACGGCAATTCACGCTGAAGGGGCAGTGGTTGTCGGAGAGCGGGCTTGGGAGGAACTCGGTCGACAAGGTGTTCGGCCGGTCCAAGCATCGACAGCAAATACAGGTGAATCCATGAAGCGATCTTTGATGCGAAAACACAGGCAGGGACGGAGCGGATTTTCGTTGTTGGAATTGTTAGCGGTGGTCACCATTCTAGGAATCATCGCCGTGGTTGTGGTTCCTCGAGTGTCGGTGTCCAGCGCGACGGCCAAACAACAAGCGGATCGACAGAACAAGTCCGAAATTAATGCGGCCGTGGAGCGGTGGTATTTTGATAAGGGAGTCTGGCCAGCGAACGACTTGTCGGATATCAAAATCGACAACGACTATTTCCCGCAAGGATTGCCGAACAATCCGGTCGATGGAACGGCCTATACGCTGAATGCCACCACGCATCGAGTCAACTAAAAGCGGAAGGCATGAATCGTTCACGGTCCCCATGCTCGGCGTTGGCGGACGTTTTTTGCGGATTGTGAACAAGGGTGCTCGTCATCGTGACGCGAAGCCGGTTGGGCGAATTCCATCGCGGCGGCTAAGCATGTAGGCTGTCGAGTTCGACGGCTCGGCTTGGCCGCCGCGGTCTACCGCTCAACGGGTTTGCTTGACGAGATGCCCCATGAAAACGCTGAAACAACGATTGTCCGCCGGTGAAATGACGCGCGTATTCGCAATGGGGCGGGTCGTGCATCCGATCGTAATCGAAATGTTCGGCTTGGCCGGTGGATACCACGGCTTTTGGCTGGACCAAGAGCACGCGTCCATCTCGACGGAACAGATCGTCACGGTTTCCTTGGCCGGACGCGCGAACGATCTGGATTGCTTCGTGCGAATTCCACCGATTGGCTATTGGCAAGTCACACAGTGCCTTGAGGCCGGAGCCGGCGGAGTCATGGCGGCTCAGATTCATTCGGCCGAGCAAGCCGCGGAGTTTATTCGCTGGTGTCGATTCGCGCCGTTGGGAACGCGCGGCTTTAACATGAGCGGCCGGGACGCCGACTACACATACAAGCCGGCCGTCCGATTCGCCGAGGACTCGAATCGCGAGCGGTTGTTCGGCATTCAGGTCGAGACGCTGGGCGCGGTCGAGGCCGCCGGTGAAATTGCGGCGCTCGATGGATGCGACCTGTTGTTCATTGGTCCGGCCGATCTGTCCCTGGCGCTTGGGATTGTCGGCCAATTTCATCATGACAAACTGTGGGAAGCGATCTCACGGGTGGCCGACGCTTGCAATCGGTACGGCAAGTCCTGGGGGTGTGTGGCGCCGGATCCAGCGTTCGCCGACCGAGCGGTCGAAATGGGATGCCGCATGCCAACGTTCGGCAACGATATCGTGATCTTGCGTCGCGGCATCGAAGCGTTGAAAGGGGCCTTCGCCAGCCAATTCGAAGCGACATAGGGGCGAGCGCCTGGTCACATTATAAGAGCCGCTCACACAATGGCTTTGCATCTTTGAACTTAGAGGGGTTGTTACGATGACTGAGATAATCAAAATCGCACTTGTCACGGGAGCCAGCAAGGGAATCGGTCGCGGGATTGCCTACGCTTTGGCTCGTCAGGGTTGGGACGTGGCCGTGAATTATTGCCGCGATGAAGCGGGAGCGCGGGAAACGGCGGACGGCGTGATGCGGCACGGCCGACGGGCTTGGTTGTTGCAAGCCGACGTGGCTAACAGTGATCACGTGCGGTCGATGTTCAATGAGATCAAGACGCACTGTGGGGGACTGGACCTGTTAGTAAACAACGCGGGCGTGCAGACGTTTTCGTCATTGTTGAATTTGCGCGAGGAAGACTGGGACCGTGTGATTAACACGAATCTGAAAGGGTGCTTCCTCTGTATGCAGCAGGCAGCTTGGATGATGAAAGACCGCGGCGGTTCGATCATCAATATCGGCTCGGGATGCAACAAAGTCCCATTTCCGAACTTGGTGGACTATAGCGCGTCGAAAGGGGGCATCGAGAATTTGACGAAGGTCGCCGCGGTCGAGTTGGGCCGTTATCGAATCCGGGTCAACTGTGTTGCGCCGGGGGCCATCGAGATCGAACGGACGAAGAACGAATCGACCGACTACGCGGGAACATGGGGCCCGCTGACGCCGTTGGCTAGGGTCGGCGAACCGTCCGATGTGGCGAATATGGTGGCCTTTTTGGCCAGCGATGCCGCGGAATTCACCACAGGGCAAACCATCTTTGTCGACGGCGGACTGTTCTCGAAGCCGCAATGGCCTTACGAGATTCAGGAGTGAGCGACCAGCAGCCGAACGGTTGACTAACTGGCCACCAACTCGGATGTCACAAGTCCCGCGGCCGTGATGGTGGCCTCTTCCTGGTAGGATTCATAGTCGGTGTTGACCGCCCATAGATCGCAGCCATGCTGGGAAAGAATCTGGTCGGCCGCCATTAAGCCCATCAGGATACTGTGATCCTGGTTGTTATATTTGAAGGCGCCGTAGCGTCCAATCGGCGTGAGACCTTCGATTTGTCGTAAGTAGTCGACAATCACATTCAAGTGTTCCTGATATCCGCGCGTATACACGGGATAACTTTTGGGAACGCGGACGATGGCCCCATCCAGAATCTCAGCCGAACCGAGCAGGCCAGACTGCCGAAACTCGCGTTTCGCCATTTCAATTAGCTCTTCGTCGGCCGTTCTCCAGGCAGCATCGGGTTCGTTACACCAATACTCCAAGGCGACAATCGTGTTCGGAGAATCGCCGTATAAATCAGGCGTCCAATTTCGAAAATTCGTAATCCGGCCAACTTTCAAACTGGGGTCGTGTACGTAAACCCATTGATCGGGAAATAAATCTCTTCCCGCCACATGAAGGTAGGCCAAAATCGTGTTGCGGAATCGCAACGATCCGGCCGCGCGACTCACCGCTTCCGGTACGTCCTCCAAACCTTTGATAAGAAGATTCAGCGGCATCGTGGAAATGATGTGATCGCATTCTCGGCGAGTACCGTCTACCAGTTCCAAACCGTGCGCGCGTCCATCGGACGTAAGCACGCGTCGTACTGGGCAGTTCAAGTGCAGCTCGCCAACGGCGTCGATGAACTCCGCCATCCGTTCATAAACCATGCCCGTGCCACCCACGGGATAGGCGAATTGATCGACTAGAGTTCGGTGTTTTCGCGCCCCGATTCCCAGTCCGTTCCTAATTACTTCTCCCAGTGAGAGTTTCTTGATGCGCTGGGCCGCGAAGTCCGAATCGAGTTCGCGGCAGGAGATCCCCCACAGCTTTTCGCTGTAAGATTTGAAGAAGGTTTCAAATAACCGGCGACCGAAGCGGCGCACGACCCACGACTCGAATGTGTGATCGTCCGCGCAACTGGGCGACAAACGCTCGCGCAAGTAGCTGAATATGCATGCGGCGGCTTTGAAGACGCCCAGATTTCCGAGCGCGTTGAGCGGCTCCAATGGGTATCGGAAGAAGCGATTGTTATACCGGATGCGAGTCAGTCGGTCGACCATTTGATAGTCGCTGCCCACGACATCCAGCCAGAGCCGATTGACGCGAGCGTCACTACTGAAAAAGCGATGGGGTCCTAGATCGACCGTCTGGTCCCATAGTTGGAACGACCGCGACATGCCGCCCGTCTCGCCGCTGGCTTCAAAGACCTCGACCTCCGCTCCCTGCTTGGCTAATTCATATGCGGCGGTCAAACCGGCCGGCCCAGCGCCGATGATGCAAACCTTCATGGTAGATCAGTTCCATTGAATAGCGAGTCGGACTTGATTCTGAGCAAATCTAGGTCGCCATCCATGTCACACTTACCAGGCAGCGCGACATCTGGTCCAAAAACAGGGTTAGGGGCCGATGCGATCCGTAGAATCGGAATGCGCGGCACAGGCAAATGCAGAGTTGGCTGTGGAGTCGACATCACGAGACGAAGCAACCGTGGATGAAGCTTCCGAATCCAGTCGCGCACGTATGGCATGGGCATCGTAGATGAACACGCGTCCGTTCGTCGCGGAATACCAACCGTCGAAACGTGTCGGCAATACGAGCAAATCAACCGGTTCGTCTTGGCACACACGAAGCAATGTATCCAGCGTCGGTGGTTCGCTCTCGATCGGCTTGCCCAACAGGCGTTCGGTGTCGCGGCGAATAATCTCCTGGCAGCGAGGCAGCCACGGCCGACGAACGTCCAATTCAAAGTCGCGGACCAACCTCATGCGTCGGTAGCCTTCGACCGCCGTTTCGCGGTTAAACATGTTGCCGGCGGTCTGTGCGATGGAGTAGTAGCTGTTGCATCGAAGATCGAGCCAAATGCTGTCGAGCGGTCCGCACGGCCAGTACAACACGGGTGAGTCGTCGTGAGAGGGCGCCAATTGAGAGAGATAGGATTTAACAAGCCTCAAATCCGCGGCCTCGTCAATTCCGAGCAATTCCAATGGAGAACCGCCTGGCGCAAGAAAAACATGTCTGGACAGCCAAGCTTCCGCCGAGTGCGATTCGGCGATACAGGGCTCCCAGGCCCAATTGATGTTGTATGACAAGGACGAGCGTGATGGCCGCCGCCCACGTTGCCAAAGGGCCAATCAGTTGAGGCACGAGTGTGAGTTGAGCGACGGAAGCGCCATGTGCATAAATGCTCGAAATCATTCCCACGACGGATAGAGCGACGAGCGTCGTGCCGAGCAAACACGCGAGCCAGGCGCGAGCAATCCACTGTCTCGCACGCCGCCGATCCACCTGCCGCGAACTCTCTTGCCAGCTATAAACCGCCGTCAGGGCAAGCGCGGCGGTCATGATTTGCGCGATGTTCATCGTCGCCGCCGCGAATAACAGCAACCCGGCGACCGTGGCCAGCTTGCCGGTCGGAGAGAGGCGGTCTTTCAATGCTTGGCGCAGCAAGCAAAACAGAATCGGAATGTGGATTAGCTGCAGCAGCCAGATGGCTCGATAAGCCTGTCCTTGAAACAGCAGTTTATAAGGCAAATACGGAGCCGCGACGCCGATCACCAATCCCACGCTTGCCAACAGCAACACCGTCTCCAGCATTCGTCGACTGGCGAATGAACGTACCGCGTACAGCCTTCCGGTTCCCAAGATCGTGAATGCGGCCGCAAGGTGCAACCAATCGTCCAGCGGCCAGCGCGAGGGGATGCAGTAGCAGTTCGCGTCAATCACATACGCACGCCACTGAACGTCCATATAACCGAAGATGGCAATCCCCAGCGGCTCGTAAACCAAGACTCCCACAACGGCCGCCGTGCCAGTTGCCAGCAGTCGGATAAAACCTTGCGGCGACAGGAGTCGCCGTAGTTGCCAACACAGCCAGACACAAAGACCGGCGAATCCCATGATGGGGTGCAATAGCATGGCGATCGAAATCCAGCCGAACGCGGCAACTGGACGTTCGCGCAGCAAGCGTTCCAACCCTAACACAACGAAAGCAACGGCCCAGAGCCGAGGTGTAAGAAAGTTCTCGTTAACATGAAAGGTTTCATAACCGCCAAACGGTAGTGGATTGACGGCTAGGTAAATCAGCGCGCCCCATACCACGAGGCGGCCGCGTATTAAAGTCGTCACAAACCGTTGCATGGCGAACAGCCAGCAAGCGTTGCCGACGAGATAGAGCCAAAAAAACGCTAGGTTGGCGCCCAATGTTTCTACCAATGGGCAAACGATCGGCGAGAACAGCGAATATCGGTCCTGCGAACCGTACTTCAAGAAGAGGTCGTCTTGGTAAATCTCGGGGTCGAGATGATGCACGGACTGGAGGGCGTAGAGTCGGGCGTCATGCTGAATCCCCGCATAAGGCCGGAAGATCGCGCTAAGCAGCATCAGCGTTACAAACAAAGTCGCCGGACTGCCGATCAGACGCGGTAACATCCGAGGCAGGCGCGAGCCCGAACAAGAATTGAATTGAGAGGTGACGATCGAGTTCATGAAACTTGGGCGGGGCGTTGAATTGATACGCGGGCAGGTGACCGGTGGTGATTGAAGGTTTCGCGGGGGAATTGGAAACCCGAATGAAACTTAGATTACGCCGGAGCCGACCGGGAACGATCGGTCGCTTTGGACGCGATGTTTCGGCAATTCCGATGCAAATATTTGAATGGGTCGAGCGAATTAGGCGGGAATTGCCGCCGCGAGTTGATTATGCTGACGGCAATCTCATCGAAGCACGTGGCGGTTCCGCCCATGCCCTCAAGTTTGGAGTTCGAGAATGCCCGAATTCGTTGTGAATCGTGCGGCAGTCGTCGCGATCGTCGTGGCTTGCTGCGTGGCCACGTTGGTTACCGCGAGTGCCCGGGCGCAGTCGAATAGCGGGGCGACTTCGGACCGCGTCGTTGGCGACGCGAACGATTCTTCCGCCGACCAAACGGCGCCCTCGATTCGTCCGCTGGAGTTGTTCAAAGCTCGGGAGCCGGTGTCGTTTGAGTCGACGGCGGTGGGATTTCCCGTTCAGGAGTTGGAGGTTCGCTCGTTGGACCTTTCGCCGAACGGCAAGCTGGTGGCGGTCGGTCATGGGAATTGGATGACGGCGGGACTGTTGCGTGTGTACGAGTGGCCCAGCGGGCAATTGCTAAAGTCGATCCCGCAGCCCAAGGGATTGGCAACGGCCACGTTCTCGCCTGACGGAACATTGCTGGCGATCGCCACTTGGGAGCATGATGTGATCGTCTACGACGCGGCAAGTTGGGCGGAAGAGGCGCGGATGAAGTCGCCTTCGTCGGTCGCTCGGCTGGCTTTCTCGCCCGACGGTCAATGGCTGGCGATGGCGTCCGAGTCCGCCGCTTTATGGGCGTTCCGTGTCGGCACGTGGGATGAACGTCGCGTCTTCCAGGGCGATCTGTTCCGACTGCAGCACTTGGCCTTCTCGCCCGACGGCAAAACCATCGTGGCGGGTGGCGGCAGCTTCGACAACACGCGCTATGGCCGCGTGATTGGGTTCGACTTCGAGCAGGCCAGTGAGATCTGGACCAAGAATGCTGGCGGCCAGCCGATTCTGGGTATCGCATTTTCGCCGGACGGCAGGTCCGTGGCGGCTTGCGGGTATGAACCGTTGATTCAAATGTTCAATGCACGCACGGGCGAACCGGGGCAGACGATTCAACTCGCCGATTCTGGCGGCGAGCGGATACTGTTCACGAAGGATGGCTCGCTGCACATCGCTTGTTTCGATGGATCCGTTCGGACTTTTCGTGACGGCGAATCATTGCGAGCGTTCGCGGCTCACGAGGGCGCCGCGTTGGAACTTGAGATGACGGATGACGGCCAGACAATCTTTACCGGCGGCGCGGATTCGCTGGTCCACGTTTGGAACGCCCAGGACCAACGGCTCAAGTCCACGCTGAAACCGCATATCGAGCAGGCCGATTTGCCCGAGCCCGTGCATGCCTTGGCCGCGTCGCTCGACGGGCGTTGGGTCGCGACGGCTCACGAGGATTTGTCGGTGCGGGTGCGTGACGCCTCGAGTGGCCGGCTCTTAACGAGTGTGAACGGCCACGATGACCTGGTGGTCGCGGTCGCCTTCTCACCCGATGGCAAATGGTTGGCCACGGGCAGCTACGACCAATCCATTAAGTTGTGGCCCATCGCAACGGAAGCGACTCAAACGGTGGACAATGAAACCGAACGTGCGCCGCGATTCGGAGAACCACGTGAGTTGACAGGACATACCAATTGGGTGTTCGCCATTGCATTCTCGCCAGACGGGCAACAGTTGGCTTCGGCCGGCTATGACAAGTCCGTTCGGTTGTGGGATGTGGAAACGGGTAAGGAGATCGCGAAGTTCGATGGACATACCGCCGCGGCCCGCTGTGTCGCCTTTTCACCCGATGGCAAACGTTTGGTCTCCGGCAGCTCCGACCGCACGGCCATGGTATGGGATATCGAAACACACAAAGCCATTGCAACCGTCACGGGGCATACAGGTGCGGTGCGAGGCGTGTCCTACTCGCCCGATGGCCAGCAGTTCGCGACTGGCAGCGAAGACAATTCGATTCGTATTTGGGATGCGAATTCAGGACAGCAGCTTCGCGAACTGTCGGGGCATGAGAATATGGTCTGGTGCGTGGCATACTCACCTCGCGGCGCCACGCTCGTCAGCGGCGGTTTCGACAAATCGGTCCGAATGTGGAATCCGTTGAATGGCAAGCTGCTACAAACAATGAAGTCTCACGAAGACGTTGTTACTTCGGTGATTTACTTGCCGGACTCCCGCGCGTTGATCTCGGCCGGTTACGACAAAAAGCTGCTGCGATGGAACGCCAAGGAGCCCCCCATTCCACCGTTGGCCGAAATCCAGGTGGCCGAGAAAGACGGAGCCAGATTTGCGTTCGTTACGCCGGATCAGCGACGGTTGGTAACTGGCAGCACGACCCGTCAAGTCAAGTTTTGGGACCTGGCGACCGGGCAGCTTATCAAGTCGATCGACCAGCAGCGAGGTGTTAGTAGCGGAGCGATTTCGCGCGACGGACGCTGGCTGTTAACAGGCGGCTATGGCGAGCAGATTTATATGTGGGATATCACATCCATGGAACAAGTGGCGGTTATCGAAACAGGGCACGAAGAATCGACGTCGGTCGCGTTCTCGCCCGATGGCCAGCAATTCGCGGCTGGCGCGAAAGACGGCGTGACCACTGTTTTTAGCTTCGCGAGTCGCGAGAAGCTGCGCGAGCTGCCAAGCGACGGGATGCCGGTTGAAGGGCTGAGCTATTCGCCCGACGGCACGTTGCTCGCCTCGGCCTCGGGTGACTATCGCGAGTGGCGAAAGGCGGGGCACGTGCGATTGTGGGACCCGGCTAGCGGCGAGGAACTAGCCGATTTGCCAGGCACGAAACATAAGATGCGACGGGTGATGTTTACCCCAGATGGCCAGAGACTGCTAGCCTGTGGCTCGCAACATGAGATCCTGGTATACGACGTCGCTCAGAAAACGCTACTTCACACCATCACTACCAATGACGAAATGAGTGACATGGCATTATTACCCGACAACAGAACAATTGTTTGCGGGCAATACAATGGGACCGTGTCCATGTGGGACTTGGAGAGACGCATTAAGATCGGTGACTATGAAGGGCATCGTTTCTCGTCGGCTCAATATGTATTTGCCGTTTCGACTTCGGTGGATGGTTCGGTCGTGTTCAGCAGTGGCAGCGACGGAAGTGTCAAGCTGTGGCCGACCACCGTGGAACGAACGGCCAGCCCAATTGCGGTCCTAGAAGAAAACCACGCGGGTTTGATGACGGTTGCTCTCTCGCCGGATGGACGTTGGGTAGTCACCGCGGGTAAGTCGACCGATGGCAAATCGGCCGCGATTTACGTGCATGATGTGACGACTGGCAAGCAAACACGCACGATTGAAGTGCCGCGCCGGAATTAGCTACATGCGTTTCAGTCCAGACGGGCGCACCATCGCTCTCTGTTTTTTTGGCAGCGAGATCGAACTATGGGACTTCGAGACGGGCCAACTGCGCCGCAAACTTACGGGCCATACGGCGGCCCCGCGACGCGTGGGCTTCTCACCCGACGGCAAACGATTGGTATCGGGCGGTTGGGATAGAACTTGGCGGTTGTGGAATGTTGAGTCCGGTGAGTCTTTGTTCAACTCGCCCCAGCAGCCGCTGGCGCTGAGCGACGTGGCGTTTTCGCCCGACAATCGATACGTGGCGACTTGTACCGGTTCATGGAAAGATTGGCGGCAGCCGGGTGAAGTTAAATTGTGGGACGCCGCGACTGGACGGGAGATCACTCGACTCGGCGAACATCGTTTCGAGATTAAAGGAGTGATGTTCGATTCGTCCAGCAGACGGCTGTTGTCTCATGGCGTGCAGGGTGTGAAGACATGGGATGTGGAGAAGCAGAGTCTGATAGCCAGCTACGGCAACGGTCATACCGTCACCTCGGCCGTCATAAGTCCCAATGAGCAGGCAGTCATGATCGGCACGACTCGCGGGGAGATCGCTCGATGGGAGCTCAGCAGCGGCGCCGTGCAACAAACATATGAAGCGCATGCGGGGCTGATTTTTAATCTCTCGATGTGCGACGACGGATCGCTCATGGCTGGCGGATCGCAAGATGGTGTCGTCACGTTGTGGATGACACGGACTCCGACGGACGAGAACGCGGCGGGAAGGTTGCCGAACTTAACAGTGAACGAATCACCACCGTTGCTGGAAGTTGTGAAGCAGTGGGCCTCGTCGTCAATAGGCGATGAAACGTCCTCAAATCCGTGAGACCGGAAAGGTTCGCGTAACAGGTTCACCGTGCGATCACCAAAACACGCGCTCGCTAAATGGTTGACTGATCCTCCTCGGCTCCGTTAGAACAAATGGCAACTAGCTCGTCGAACTGCCGACTCGTTTTCACAGGTTGGCGCATTCGCGATAAGGAACGTGCAATGTCCTCACAATGTTTATACGCGCAACTGTTGTTTCTCGCGACAGTGTTCGCCGGATATTCCACGATCGGTTCGACGTTGGTGCTCGGTGAAGACGGCACCTCGAAATCGGAAAAAGCGACCGAGCGTCGGAAAGGCGACCAGCAAGCCGACGAAGTCGCGCGTGTCGCCGCCGAAATCGATCGGCTAATCGCCCAACATTGGACGGAGAACGACATCCAACCGACGGAGCCAGCCGGTGATGCCGAGTACTTGCGACGCGTCTACCTGCATATCTCGGGTTGCATTCCGCCCGTCTCGGTCACCCGCGAGTTCTTAATGGATGAATCACCAAACAAACGGCGATTAGTGGTCGAACGTTTGTTGGACGAAGCGGGTTATATTGTGAACTCGACGCGTTACTGGCGCCGAGCGATGTTGCCCGAAACCGAGAGCGATCTGCAAACTCGGTTTGTGGTACCCGGCTTTGAAACATGGCTGCGGGAACACATGACGACCAACACGCCTTACGATCAACTCGTGCGAGAGATTATCAACACTCCACTGGATAACGATAATCGAAATGAATATTTCGCTCGTCTCCAAAGCAGCTCGCCATTGGCTTTCTATCAAGCCAAGCAAGTGGCGCCGGAGAATCTGGCCGCGGCAACATCACGCATTTTCCTCGGTGTGCAGATCGAATGCGCGCAGTGTCACGATCATCCGTTCGATGCCTGGAAGCGCGACGAGTTCTGGTCTTTCGCCGCGTTCTTTGCCGGCATCGTGCGCGAGCGACAAGGAGATTTTGTATCACTGGTTCGTGAGTTACCGGACCGTCGA
>JAWKTM010000027.1:0-91624 GCA_041399085.1 Pirellulaceae bacterium | reverse complement strand
AGCTTGCGATCGGCGTGAATGCTTTCGGCGCGGCCGGAGCAACCGTCAGCCGGCCATCGATCGTCAGCAGCAGAAGCTGGTCGCCGACCAACAATGCGTGAGCCACGCCAAACTCGTCGCGCGACCAACGCACTTTCCCGCTGGCCGCTTCGACACAACGCAGCTCGGCCACGCCCACGTCTTCGCGGCCATGCGTGCCGTACAAATATCCGTCATGAAACACGGGCGTCGTGTACTGGCTGGAAAGCACCTCGTCGCTGGACCAAATCACTTTGGCGCTATCCGCCGTCAATTTCGCGTAGCGGGCTCCGACGCCGTAGCTGGCCGTCACGAACAGATGATCGCCAAAAACCAGCGGCGTCGCCCCATTAACGGTCGGCCCTCGTTGGCCGAAGGGAAACTCGAAAGCGACGCCTCCGTTCGCCGGGTCGACACCGACCGTCGAAAGCCGCGTGACGAAGATCGCGCGGGTTTGATCGCCCAGCCGCGTGAGTGTGGGCGACGAGTAACTGGCTCGCTCGTCCGTCCGCTTCCACACCGTGGAACCATTGGCCAAAGAAAGCGCGACCAAGCCGGCGTCGTCACGGCCGCCGACATTCACCAGCAGCTTGCCGTCCACCACTATCGGCGAACTTCCCGCGCCAAAGTAACCCTGGTCGCCCTCAAAGTCTTCCAGCAGATTCCGCGACCAACGTTCGCGCCCATCGGCCAACGCCACGCAATGCATGTCGCCCGCGGCTCCGTAGGCGAACACCGCGTCGCCGAAGATCACCGGCGTGGCTCGCGGACCGCTGTCCGGATTGATCGTCCCTCGATAGCTGGCGGGGAAATCAGTATGCCACAGCGATTTGCCGCTGCCAGCATCGATCGCCTCGATCCGTTCGCGATCACCCACGCGATGAAACACCACGACGCGCGAACCGGCGACGACCGGACCGGCGAACCCCGATCCCAGCTCGAATCGCCAAGCGACCTCGGGCCCAGCCGCCGGCCATTTGTCCCGCAGTTGCTCGTCGGGCGCGTGGCCGTTTCGATTCGGCCCTAGAATCTGCGGCCAATCTCCGGCCGTTGCCGTAACGTTCGCGATCGAAAAGCAAACGGCAACCAACGCCGCGACGATCGAAACCCAAAGTCGCCCAGGTAGGCGAACGGACGAAAGTTTGTTTTGGTTGGGCATGACAGTCCGCTGTTGGTTGTTGATAGAACCGAGCGGGATTTAGCGCTCGAACCAACGCTTGATCGCACGCACGGTGGTGTCGCGGCCGATACGGCCGATGCTGCGAGTCAGCGGGATTTCTTTCGGGCAAACCGCGACGCAGTTCTGAGCGTTGCCGCAAACCTGGATGCCGCCCTCTTCCATCATGACATCCAACCGCTCGTTCTTCAGGGTCGCCCCGGTTGGATGCATATTGAACAGCACCGTCTGGCTGATCGCGTGCGGGCCCACGAAGTTCTGGTCGTAAATCTCGGCCTTGCGCTTCTCGAAAGCTTCGTCACTCTCGCCTTCGTGACGTTGGACTTCCACTTTCGTATACTGCGGACAAGCTTCCAAACAGCAACCGCAGCTCATGCATTCGCTGAGCGGGTACATATACTCTTGCTGTTCGCGTACCATTCGCGGCCCAGGACCCATGTCGTAGTAACCGTCGACCGGCACCCACGATTTGGTCTTCTTCAACGCTTGGAACAACCGCGTCCGATCGACCATCAGATCACGCAACACGGGGAACTTGCTCATCGGCTGCAATTCGATCTCGCCCGGATTGTCTTCCAGCAGACGATCGACCAGCGCCGAGCAAGCTTGGCGCGTTCGTCCATTGATTAGCATCGTGCAAGCGCCGCAAACTTCTTCCAAGCAGTTGCAGTCCCAGGCGACTGGCGAAACCTGCTTGCCATCGGTCGTCGTGCCGCGAGCGGCGATGCGCTGCAAGACGCTGATCACGTTCATGTCATGTTCGTACTTCACGCGATGCCGTTCCCAGTAGCTGGACTGGTTCGGCGCGTCCTGCCGCAAAATACGAACCTCGAACGTATCGGGTTGCTGATGTCCGTTGTGACCGTGATCTGCCATGAGGATCGCCAATCGATCTGCGATAAGGAAGCTACAAAACTACCGACGCCAAGGGCCTATACGCTAACCGCCGCGGCGCCGCCCGACTTAACCTGCGAGCCATTGCCTTCCGCCGGCGACTGCTTCTTCTTGGCTTCGCGTTCCCGAAACACTTCGTTAATGACTTCCGCGCCGACCAATCCATACAATCTCGGCCGCGGCGGAATCAAGCTCGTGTCGACGTCTTCGTAACTGATGTCCGGCTGCTCGCCGTTCCAAGTGGCGATCGTCGACTTCAGATACTTGCGGTTGTTTTCCTCGAAGCGGTCGACCCATTGCTCGGCCTGTTGTCGACGCTCGACCGGCTCCTCGGCCGTCAAGCTGGGCATCGCAAAGTCCGGCTTGAAGTGCGCCCCGCGGCACTCGTCCCGCAGACGCGCCCCCTGCAAAATGCACTTGGCCAACGGGAACATGTCCAGCAGAGCCTTCGTGAACACGACGTTCTGGTTCGTCCAGTCACCCCGTATCCGACAGCGAACACTTCTTGGCTCGCTCGTGAAGATCGTTGACGGTCCCGATCGCTTCGTCCAACTGGGCGTTGCGGCGGACGACCGTGGCCGCCTTGGTCATCACATCGTACAGCTCTTGGTGAATCAGGTACGGGTTCTCGCTACCGCCGGTTCGCTTCAGAAGCCGATCGTGTTCTTCTTGATAACGTCGTCGAGCCTGCTCGCACAATGCCGAATGCGTGTCGGCCGCCGCGCCTTTCTCGGCATCGAACAAGTTCTGAATGCCGGGAGCCACGATCAAACCGCTGAAGATGCAGCTCAGCGAATTCGCCCCAAGCGATTGCCGCCGTGATACTGGTAATCGCATTCGCCAATCGCGAACAGATTCGGGATATTGGTATTGATTGCGCGGCGAACCAAGCTTCAAACCGCCCTCGGCTGTTCGCTCGTAATCAGCCCACAGACCGCCCATCGAGTAATGCGGCCAGGAAAATCTTCATCGGCGTGAACCGCGGGTCGACCCCTGGAGCCTTCTCGTAAATCCAAAGATACCGCCCAGCTTTCGCGTCAACTCATTGGCTTCGATGTGCATTAAAGATCCAAATAGACGCACTGGCGGTCTTCTGAAACGCTCAGCCCCTCGTTCACGCAGATGTCGAAAATCTCGCGAGTGGCGATGTCGCGACACGAGATTTGCCGTACTTCGGATATCGCTCTTTCAAAAAGTAATACCGCTCCGATTCCGGGATCGTCATCGGATCGCGCGAGTCTTGCGGCTTGCGAACACCACACGCGGCCGCCTTCGCCACGAGCCGATTCGCTCATCAACCGCAGCTTGTCCGCGCCGGAACGGCCGTCGAGTTGTACTTGGATGAGCTCGCCGTTCGCGTACTTCACGCCGGCTTGAAAGCAACGGCTGGCCGCAGCTGCCCGTGCAAACCATCGACATCGTCGAGCGGCCGTAAAGATCGGCCCGCAGCACGCCGGTGTACCGCCACGGCGTCGGCCGGGAAGGCCCGAATCTCCATCGACGCCAAATCTTGGCCGACACAACCTCGACAAACGCCGTTGTCGTCCAAAATCGGGCCGAGGAAATCCAAAACTCGAGCGCTGCGAATCTTCCTTCGGTCTCCCAGCGACAGGCCTGCTCGTCCAACGCCCACAACTGCTGCCAGCCCGTCGTCGCGCCGGCGAATGCCGTCCGCTTGTACAACGTGCCGCCAAACCGTCGCCGATCCAGAAAACCTTCGGGCGTGCGGTTAAACGTGACGCCCAGGCGGTCCATCAAGTCGATGACCTTCGGAGCCCAGTAGGCCATCTCCTTCACGGGCGGTTGGTGCTGAAGAAAGTCGCCGCCGTACACCGTGTCGTCGAAGTGCAGCCATTCGTTATCGCCAAGCTGCCGCGTCTGATCGTTCACGCTGTTGATGCCGCCCTGAGCACACACGCTGTGCGAACGCTTCACCGGCGTCAAGCTCATCAGATCGACGTCGATGCCCAGTTCGGCCAACTTCATCGCGGCCGCGAGCCCCGCCAAGCCGCCGCCGATGATCATCACTCGTTTCTTTGCCACTGCGAGTTATCCTCGTTGCTGCTGTTGTGGGGCCTGAATTCTATGAAATAAACCCCGGAGCGGTTAATCGAATGTGTGTCACGCGAGTCGCCACCAGGATCGCCCGAGTTCTTCAAGTTGGCTCGTGAATGGCGTTCCCACCAACCGAGCCAGTTGCGAACGGTCCGATGGTCAGCGGCCGAGCAACCCTACTCGTCCGACTCCGTTTCCCCTTGCGCCACGCCGCCCGATTCGGAAGCGATCTCCGCCACGCGTTTGGCTTCCTCTTCCGTAAACCGTTTATGGTCGTTCGGCTTTAACTCGCCGGACTCCAACTTTGCTTCGTACATCTGGTCTTCAGTCTGCTTCGCCTGCGGCACATCGACCGTCACCGCGCCCACGAACGAACCCAAGCTGACGGCGGTTAAGCCGATGCCGAACACCAACGCCACCCAGTTCGCTCGCCGCTGAGCTTCGGGCGTAATCCACACGCCCCACGTGATTCCCATCGTCCAAATGCCATTGGCCAAGTGAAACACGCAGGACAACACGCCGATCAGATAAAACGCCTGCCAAGCGAAATTCTGCATCGCCAAGCCCAAGCTGCTGGCCGCGTTGTACGGACGGAACTGAGCCCCGCCCAGCGGCTCGCTGATATTGCGTTCCCAAGCCTCGACATGAAACCAACCGTGCATGTGAAACACGTGAGCGAAGATGAACAGAAACGCGATCATCCCGCTCGCTCGCTGCAGCGTGTACCGGTAATTGTTCGTGTAGCGATAGCTGCTGTTGTTGGGCAAAGCCCCCTTCACATACACCACGCCCATCACCGCGTGGAAAATCAGCGGCAGAAAGATAAACACCCACTCGACGATCCACAGCACCGAACCCAAGCTGTGAATCTGATACACCGCTTTCTGATAAGTCGCGGCCCCCTCCAACACGCTGGCGTTGGTGAGCAGATGCACCACCATGTAGGCGCCAACCGGGATCAAACCGCTGAGCGAATGGAGGCGGCGAAAGAGAAAATCGTGCCGAGCCAAAAACGATGGCGCTGTGACTTCCGGCGACGTAACCACGGGACGGCTTTCGTGACCCACGGCAAGCCTTTCGTTACCAGGCGAGGCGAGCGAGCAGAACGGCGACAGACGCGTGGCGAGGCGGGAAAATCGGGCTCCGTGGCCCGCGTTCCTGCCCCAAATCACGCGATTTCGTAAGAGTATAAGGCCGGGCCGCACCCTGGCAACCCGGCGACTCTCGCTCGTTTCCAACCCTGGCAGCCGCTACCGGTCGTCGTTCAAGCCGATCGGATCATCCCGCTTGTTGAACGGTTCCAATCCGTCGTTCGTGTCCGAACCCACCTCGCGCCGCTGCATCAACAACCGTACGTCGTCGTGCAATTCGGCCAAGCCGTCCAGACGCTGCCGCAAAGCGACGACCTCGCGGGTCAATTGGTCCAGTTGCGATTGAATCTGTCGCAAGTCGGCCGACGTCGCATCGCCTTCGATGCCTCGGGCGTTGGGAGCCGGAGGTCGCATCGCGCGAGTTCGTCCGGTTTGGTTCGACTGGCCGTATAGCCGATTGGCCGCCATCAATTGCACGTCCACCGCGTCCGTCCGGCCTTCGCGAGCGAACACGATGGTCGCTTGTTGTCCCGGTTCATGGTTGGCGATCCGGTTGGCAAAATTCGTGAACGAGGTGATCTCGACGTCGTCCAACGCCACGATCACGTCGCCCGGTCGCAGTCCGACTTGAGCCGCCGGCCCGTTCGGCTCGACCGATTGGATCATCAAACCGCCACGGACCGGTCGCAACGCCACGCCCAACGCCGCTCGCTGCTGCTGATTCGTCCGCGTCGGATTCTGCTCTCGCGAGTTCGTGTTGTTCGGTTGGTCAACCGTTGTCTCCGGCGTTTCGGCCCGAGCGTCTTGGGCGTTCGGAGCCGAGTCGGGCACCGAGTCACGCGTCACTTGGCCGCTGTTGTTTATAGGTTGATCTTCCGTTGGAACTTCGCGAACGGCCGAAGTGCCATCGTTGTTCGCGCCGCTATCGTCCGCCGTGGCTGTCCCGCCCGCATTGCCTTGCGAACTGCCCGCACTGCCTTGCTGAGCTATCGCCGCACCGGTCCAGCCGCACAATGCCCCGACGACAATCGCCGACAATGCTCGCTTGGCAAAATTCGTCTTCAATCGTCTCATCGTATTCCTCCCGATCTCGATTCCGTGCCCAAAACATTCAGCCAATTTCATGTCGCGGCACGCCGGCACGGATCGCCGCCCGCCAGCCGCGACACGATTTCGATGAGCGGCAAGCGACGCAATCCCGATGCCGGGCGGAACGGGGCTAGGCGGTAAATTGTCGGCTTGGCTTGATGTTGTCGCGGAATTTACTTATAAGTCTTTGTAGTTCTAGTATCGGTTCATCTTCCGTGGCATTGGTCGACGGGATGCTTTCGCCGAGAGGTTCTAACCCCTTGTTTCTGCGGAGGCCCTAAGATGTTCTTGATTGGCGCGTTAGAAATCGCTCTTTGTGTGTTGCTGGCTGCTGCTGCCGTAGCGTCTCGCTTGCTTCGCCTCGCTCAGGCCCGTTGGCTAACTGCCCTGACCATCTGCGTCGCGGTGGCTACGTGTCTGACGCCCGCCGATTTGGTTTCCACGTTCATCGTTGCGGCGGCGTTATTCGGATGCTTCTACGCGGGCACCAAATTCCCAACCGCGTCGCTCAATCCCGAAGGTTAGATGGCGGGAACGGTCTTGGCCGACGGCTTTTCGATCGGCAATTGCAATCGCTCGCCGAACATGTCCAACCGCTGTAGAGCTTGGAACAGCTCGGTCTCTTGGACGGGATTCAGTGGTGGCAACGGCGAGCGAACTTGGCCGCAGTCGATGCCCAGCATCGCCATCAGCCGTTTGCTGGCCGGAAGAAAGCCGTAGCGATACAGCAAGTTGACCAGCTCGACGCTGCGAGCCTGTTCGCGGCGAGCGGTCGTCCAGTCGCCGGCTTCGAACGCTTCGATCACGCGCAGATAAAGCGGCGCGGCAAAGTTGTACGTCGCACCCACCGCCACGCACTCCCAACGCCAACGCGGCCAACAACGCTTCGTCCGACCCAAACAGAACGTCGAACTCGCCTTCGCCCAGCCGCAAACATTCCTGAAGCTGCGGCAGATTTCCGTTCGAGTACTTCATGCCGCGCAGCGTCGGAATCCGCGATTTGCCTTGCTCCAGAAACCGAGCCATCGGTAACACCACGCCGGTCATGCCGGGAATGTCGTAATAGTAAAACGGCGTGTCGCCAGCAGCCCGCGCCAACGGTTCGCAGAAGTCGACCAACTGCTCGACCGACGCTGGCTTGAAATAGCTCGGAGCGAGCGCCGCAATCGCATCGGCACCGATTTGTGCCGCTTGCCGAGCCAACACGACCGCTTCCGGCAAACTATTGTGGCCGACATGAATCACCAGCTTCAGCGGCGTGCCGCTCACCACGTCCGCCCACCGCCGAGCCAACTCGATCCGCTCGTCCATCGACAGCGAATGACTCTCGCCCGTCGTCCCCGCCACGAACACGCCGCTCGCGCCCGATTCGATCAGCCCTTGAGCTTGGCGTTCGATCATCGACACTCGCAATTCGCCATCGGCGTCAAACGGCGTATAAACGGCAGCGATCAATCCGGTCAGCGGAGGTGAAATCACGGCGGATCCTTGCGAGATGAACGGGGCGGGATGCAAAACGTGGAGGGAGTCGCCCGGACGCTGGCATCCGGCGCGAGACTTCATCATGCCCGCATCATGTGACGGTGGCAACTTGCATCGCACCAGATTGCTGCAAATAGTTCGCCGCTGGCAGCGTCCAACCGCTACCTTCGGCAACTCTTCGCGCGTGCTTCCTAACCCGACACCAACTCGAACGCCAAGTGTCCCGTGCTGTTGTATTGATCCAAGCGGATGCGGCGCGGTGAGATTTCCACGACCGAGACCGCCGTGTTATAGATGCCGGTCGGCCAGTGCGCATCGCGAGCCAGGGTGTCGGCGAACAACTCGGCCAGCACCAGCCGCTTGAAGTCCGCATGCATCACATAAGCCACATGGGCATCGGTCGCGGCAAACTGCTCCTTCGTCCGACCGATCAACCGCCGAGCTCGCTCGCGCGCTTGATCGAACGACTCGTAAGGCTGCGATTTCCACCAGCCCGTGTGATCGATCGCCGATTCAATGATCCAGCCGGGAAACTGCGCCGAAATCTCGACGTGCGACATGCCGGGGCGGCCTTCGTAAGCATGCGGCTCCCAACCGGAATAACAGCCGCCCTGCTCGTGCAGATCGACCCATACTTCGGGCACCAAGCCCGTCGTTCGATGCACGTACTCGGCCGTTTGCAGCGAGCGGCGAAACGGACTCGCGACCAAATGCGTCAGCCGAGCCGTCCCCATCCACTGGCCCAACGCGGCGGCTTGCCGGTGCCCCAGGTCCGTGATCGGCGGGTCTTCGATCCGTTGATGTTCGGGCAACGCATTGTTGGCCGATTGAGCGTGGCGGATTAAGAACAGTTTCATGAAATGGCCTCGGGCAAGGACAAGAGGTCGTGTCGCCGGCTCGATTTTCGTCGCGGGACCAAGGCATCGTAGCCCAGCCGCCGAAAACGGCGAACCGCCACTTGCCCAACGCGTCTAAGATGGGCTGCGGAACAGGATGAACGCACACGATCTGGCGGAACGCGACGATGGCCGACGAACAAACAAGCTGGTGGACGCGAACCTGCGGCGGGCGCGACGTGCTGCGCGTGGCGTTGCCGCTGGTCATCAGCACCGGCTTCTTCTCTCTAATGCTGTTCGTCGATCGGTTGTTTCTGTTCTGGCACTCGAAACAAGCGATGGCGGCCGCGATGCCCGCCGGCATGCTGCACTGGACGATGGTCTGTTTCCCGATTGGCGTGGCGACCTACGCCAATACGTTCGTGGCTCAGTATCACGGCGCGAAACGGCCCGAACGCATCGGAGCCACGATCGGCCAAGCCGCTTGGCTGGGTGTGTTAGTGACGCCTTTATTCCTGTTAGCGATTCCGCTGGCTCCGTGGTTGTTTCATGCGGCGGGCGAAGAGCCGATCGTGCGGCATTATGAGATCGTCTACTTCCGCATTCTCACACTGGGATCGGGAGCCGCCGTGATCTCGGGGGCGGTGTCCACATTCTTCACCGGCCGAGGCGAAACGCGGATCGTGATGCTGACCGACGTCAGCGCCACACTGATAAACGCCGTGCTGGATTACGCGTTGATCTTCGGCAAGTTCGGTCTGCCCGAGCTCGGGATGGCCGGGGCGGCTTGGGCCACGGTCGCTTCGCATTGGTTCAAGCTGGTCATTTATTGGTGGCTAATTCACCGCGGCGAGAACGCCACGATCTACCAACTTCGCGCCGGCCGCCGGTTCGACTGGCCGCTGATCTGGCGGATGGTGCGTTACGGAGCGCCCAGCGGATTGCAGATGTTGGTCGAAGGGAGCGCGTTCACACTGGTGTTAATGAAGATGCGGGGACTCGGCACCGATGCCATGACCGCCACAACCGTGGCTCTCAGTATTAATAGCGTGGCATTTATCCCACTGGTCGGTTTGTCGATCGCCGTTAGTACGTTGGTAGGCCAACGGATCGCCCAAGGCCAGCCGGAATTGGCAGCCCGCACGACTTGGAGCGCTCTTACATTGGGGCTGTTCTACACCGGAGCGTTCGGGGTGTTATATCTGATCGTGCCTGATGTGTTGCTGGCAGGTTATGCGATGGGCGGCGATCCGGTCGAGTACGCTCAAGTGCGAGCCGTGACGATCGTGTTATTGCGATTCGGAGCGGCCTTCTGCCTGTTCGATGCGATTCAAATGGTGTTCGTCGGGCGATCAAAGCGCCGGCGACACCTGGTACGTGCTGATCGCCACGATCGTGGTATCTTGCGCCGGCGTCATCGTGGGCTGGATCGGCTCGGCGGCAGGCGGCGGTTTGTATTGGTGGTGGACCGTCATCACCCTCTGGACCTGGGCCCAAGCAACCGCCTACGCCATCCGCTTCCTCCAAGGCCGCTGGCGAACCATGCGAGTAATCGAACACGAGCCCGCCCCCGAACCAACGTCCGACGATGAACCGGCACCACAATTGGAAGTGGTTTAATTCAAGATGCGGTCCGCGGATACTCCCCGGCGACACTCGCAAGTCGCACGGCGCCAACCGCGACCTTCATCGAAACCGGACGCTAAGCACCATCGTCCTGGTACACTAATACACCATTTTGCCGCGCCCAATTCTCGGAAAAGCCAACATGAGAAATCGCGTTGCGGCTTCGATCGAGCTTTCGTTCCGTTTCCGATGCAACCACGCTCGGCTCCAACTCGTAAATGGTTTTTATCTTCGTTGGGTTGGATTTGAAGAACACGGCCAGATAGATCTTCTTGTTTCTCCAGATGCGATTTAGGGACTCGGTGCGCTTGCCCGGTGGCTCCTTAAACATCCGATCGAGTTGGCCCGACCCACCTTCCTTGCACGTCAAGTATTCGTACTGAATGGCGGGATCGTTTGCATCGCGGGCATCGGCGGCTCTTTTGGAATGAATGATCTCATGGCCTAAGGTTTCGGCCACGATCATTTCCTTTATGAGTCCAGGTTGTAGGATGTCCCGGATGCCGACGGTCTTCGCCAGTTCCGCGGCACTCAGCACTAGATCGACGACCTTCTTGTATACTTCGCGCGACATATCAAGAATTCAGCAACGCCCATTTCGCGACTTCGGAATTGAGGCGAGTGTTTCCACACTGGACAAACGCGGGGTTGAGTTCAAACGCAATAAAATCTCGCTCATGTCTGCGGCATACGACAGGGCAAGTGCCCACGCCGGCAAATGGATCAAGTACAAGATCTCCGGCGTTTGAACTCGCAAGAACAAGCCGTTCGATTAGCTTTTCGGGCTTCTGAATCGTATTCAGCGCGTCGCGGCACACAAGTTCTTTCGACTTGTACGTCAATTGTTTGATGTCTCCCCAGACATCACCTGGATTCTTTCCCTTGTCATTGAATTTTGTCTTGCCGTATTGACCATTGCGTACGGAAGGCACTTTCTCACAGCGTAGACGGTGCTCTAGCTCGACAAGCTGTGCGACCCTGATGTCGTCCAAGTTGAACGTCGCCGGCTTCTTTCCTTTTATGAAGTAGCAGATCACATCGTAGTTATTGGTGAAGTTCAGACGCCCCTGAGCGAGGCGACTGGGTTGATACCAGACGATTTTCGAACGCAAATTCAAAAAGGGACGATAATCAATAAAGTCGATGCAGTCCGGCTTTCCAAACAGGTACAATGCGCCCCCATCTTTGAGTTTTGCTGAAAACCGCTCAATTAGGTCAAGATTGTAATTCTGAATCGAGGAAACCCGATCCCATTCATTTTGTGTAACGCCGTATGGGCCATCGCAGATGATTAAGTCAACGGAATTGTCGGAGACCTCGGCCAAGAGTTTGTGAGCGTCGCCACACGTAATGGTGTTTCGTTGAATCATTGCGGATCGCATCCTTCGCGTAGGGTGTCTTAATCGTTGCGTCTGTTGTTCGTCCAATTCAATGTGTAGCGTCTTTATCTCGGTCCGATAATCTCGGACCATCGTTCACACATGCCAGTCTACCACTCGTCCGAATTGCAGTGGCAAAGCAGCGGTCGAAAGACTCAACGCGAGCCCCAGAGAGGGGCGATCATTTGCGAGTCGAGCGACTGCCAGGCGGCTTGCAGAGCTTTGACGCGGTCGGGGTGCTTGGCGGCTAGGTTGTGGGTTTCGCTGATGTCGGCGGCCAAGTTGTAAAGCTCCCATTCGCCAGCGCCGCGACGGGGCGAGCGGACCAGTTTCCAGTCGCCGGATCGACAGGCTGCCTTGTTGCCGACTCGCCAATAAAGCATGTCGTGGATCGGCGGTGCGGCGGTTGGGGATTCGGCCGTTAGATGAGGCAGTAGGTTGACGCCGTCCAGTTGGTTCGCGTCCAGCTTGGCTGCGTCTAACTTGGCAGCGTTTCCATTGGCCGCGGCGAGCGATGTGGCGGCGATATCGAGCGAGCTGACCATCCGGTGCTCGACGCGGCCCGCCGGTAGATGGCCTTTCCATTGAACCATCATCGGAACCCGAATGCCGCCTTCGTACAGGTCCCCCTTCTCGCCACGCAATGGCAGATTACTGGAGGTGAGTTCGCGAGTGGGCCCGCCGTTATCGCTGAGGAAGAAGATCAGCGTGTTCTCATCCAACTTGTGCTCTCGCAATTTAGCCAGCACCTTGCCGACACTGTCGTCCAGATTGGCCAGCATGGCGGCGAATATACGACGATGCACGTCGTCGATCGATTCGAACAGCCGCATATAATCGTCCGCGCCCTGTAGCGGGCTATGCACGGCGTTGTAGGCCAAATATAGCAAGAAGGGCCGCTCGTGATTGCGGTCGATAAAGTCGGCGGCTTCGCGGGTGAAGGCATCGGTTAGATAGGCTATCTCATCGACCGGCTGACTGCTTCTCAGCAAAGGATTATTCGTATCATAAGGCGGCTCATTATGTCCCATATGAGTCGACAGCGTGAGACGTCCATCGGCGCTGGTCCAACGGCCCTGCCCACCGTCCGGCAACGCTCGGCGGCGCAGCATCGTGGTGACACCTTGATAGGGCGGCGGCACAAAGAAATGGCCTTCGTGCAAGAAGCCAAAGAACTCATCGAAGCCGCGGCGCTGCGGGTGATAAGCCGCCGTGCCGCCCAAGTGCCACTTGCCGATCAACCCGGTGGCATATCCTTGATCGTGCAGTTGCTCGGGGAAGGTACGCACCTCGCGCGGCAAGCCGATACGTGGATCTTCGTTGGCCGCCCCAATCGGATTGAACTCGAATCCAAATCGCGTCTGATATCGGCCCGTCAGCAACGCGGCTCGCGAAGCCGCACAGAACGGGGCGGTCACATAACCATTGGTAAACCGAACTCCGCCGGCGGCGATCGAATCAATATGAGGCGTGGGAATCTGCGGGTTGCCTTGGCAGCCAAGTTCGCCGTACCCCAAGTCGTCGGCCAGCAGGATCAGGATATTGGGTCGGTCGGCGGCGTCAGCTACGTTGCCACCGGCAATAACTGCTATCGCGACCTGCAACCCGAGCATCCAGTTGAAACATGTTATCCGACCCAGGAGCACAATCGCGGGCTTCATCGGCTCTCACCATCACTAGCTTGCGGTAACAGGAGCCCACTCGCCAACTTCACGCGATGCAACCATCGCGGGACGTGGCATAATCTCCCGACGACTGAATTCGTCGTCGTCCCCGCCAAACAAGCTTGCGAGGAAGAACATTACGTAACCTACGGTGTTCACGCCATTACCAATGAGCCAAATGATAAAGAGTCCACCGACTTCGTCCCAATTGGTAAACACATAGTAGAACATGTAGAACGGCACTAAGAGGCACATAACTCCCTTGGACGTGCTCTCTTGGAATGCAATGACGGTGATCCACACGGCCGCGACAAAGGACGTTAAGCCGCCTCCGATGAACAGCAGCATCGCGGATACATACATCACCAAACTCTTGGGGATCAACAACATGGCGGTGATGAACGTGCAAATCCCCAGGAAGATTAGCAGTAATACCCACCAGGGCATGCCGGTGCCCAGGCTGTCTTGCAGTTCCTGATCTTCCTCCATCCGCCGGGCGGCGCGGTCCAAGTCGCGGTTGCCGAAAGATTCGCCAGTGCGGGCTCGCTCTTCGGGATCGCCCACCAGCGTGGAAAAGCGTTCGCCGGTTTGGAGATTCGTGCCGCAGGAAACGCAGAGAATCGCGCCCGGTTTCAACTCGGCCGAGCAATGCGGGCATTGCGGGCCGGCTACGGGCGGCGCCAATCCGATCTCGTCCCACAGATCGTCGTCCATCCCGCTTCCAGCCGGTGGCGTGGGCGACGGAATCAAGATCGGCTGAGCACACTTGGGACATTTGGCCGTTCGGCCGGCCAGCGCATCCTTGGCTTGGAAACTCTGGCCACACGTGCAGCGTACGGAAATCGGCATGGGACGCTCGGCGTAATACAACGAGAAAGGCGGCGCGAATACAGCGGTGGAATCAACCGCGACGATCGAAGAAGGGCAAGGCAAACGTAGCCATTGTGGCTTGCGATCCGCGCGCGGGCAAGCGACACGGCGCGGGCTACTCGCATCGCTTCAGGAGATTCGCGAACCGCGCCGCCGACGCCGCGTCGCCCAAACCCTTGGTCGCCTGGAGATACCGAATCAGCTTCGCCGCGCCGGACTTGTCGCCCGTTTTGAACTGAGCCAGCGCAACGTGATACTTGGCCGACCACCAACGGTCGGTGTCCGGTCGGCTGCGAGCCGCCACGATTCGCCATTGCTCAAGAGCGCGTTCTAACAACTTCGCATCGGTACTATCCAGAAGCAGCCCGGCGAACCGCTCGCGGACTTCGCCGTCATCGGGATGCGATTCGACGAGTTGCTCGTACAGCTTGATGGCGTCGACCGTCCTGCCAGCTCGGGCGAAAGCCGCCGCTTGCAAATGCAGCAGCCTGTCCTGATCCGCGGCCGACAACGACCGCCGCGATTCGCCCAACGAATCGATCACCTGCAACTGCATCTCGGCCAATTCACCGGCCAAGCGATCGTTGGCCGCGTCCGCCGTTTCGGCCAAACCTTGCACGACAGCCAACAACTGGACCGGCGAATTGCCTCGCAGCTCGTCCAACAACGCTTGAGCCGCCGACCGCCGAGCGGGCTGCCCAGCGAGCGCTAACAACATGAGTGATCGCGCGGCGACCGTCTGCTCATCGACGCCATCGAGCTTGTCGCCAAAAGCCATCGTCAGCGCCCGTTCGGCCCGAGCGTAGCCGCCCGTCGGCAGTTGCAAAGCCACCTCGGCCGCCATCAGTGCCGCTTGCCGTCGCAGTTCGACCGACGCCGCATCGCTGCCGGCAATCGTCTCCAAGTAACTCAAATGCCCCGCGATCGGCGATTGCGAATCGGACGCAGCAGGCTCGGCCAGCAGCCGCCGGACGTTCCGCGCCGCCGCTGTCAAGGCATCCGCAAACTGAGCCGATTGCGGCGGCACTTCCTCGTAAATCGACGCGGCGGCGTGCCAAGCCTGCTGCTGTTCGAGCACGGCCGCTTGCCACAGACGCGCTTGATCGGTCGTCGCATCGGCGGGCCACAGTCGCCGCTGTGTTTCCAAATCGGCCAAGTATTCGTTCAGCTCCAACTGCCGAGCTCGCACCAGTTGAGCCGCCATCCAAGCCGCCAACAAATGAGCCTTCGCCGCCGCCGAATGCTGGGCCATGTCGGTGCTGAGCCGCTGAAGTCGTTCGCGGCTGTCGGCCAGATTCTGGCGTTGCTGCTGAAGCATGGCGGCTTTGTAAGCCAAGTCGAACGCCGCCGCTTCGTCCCCTTTCTGCCGAGCCAACCCGGACGCTTGATCGTAGGCCGCCAGCGCTTCGTCCATCTGGCCTTTTAGATACAGATTGTCCGCCGTCCGCCGCAGAACTTCGACATCGCCATCGCCGCCCGTATGACCGGCGACTTGGATCAGCAGCAATTCGGCTCGCCGCCCCCAATAAGGTCCGTGCGTTTGCTGGACGTAGTCGACCAACGCCAGCGACTTCTTCCGCCACTCGTCAGCCGACTTTTCATCGTTCGCCGAATTGGCCGCTGTCCACTTGGCCAAGTGGGCTTCGAGCAGCGCTAGGTCCACGTCGGCTGCCGCGGTGCGTTGTCGGTCGATCTTGCCGAGCGCCTCGAACGCTCGATCCGGTTGCCGAGCGGCCAAGTAGACGCGGGCCGTTTCGGCGATCGCCCGCTGTTCGACATCGGCGGGCGGTTTATCGGCCATCAGCTTGTTCAACACCGTGGCCGCATCGCGGATGTTGCCGAGCAACCGTTGCGATTCGATCTGCTCCAGCCGAATCTGCCAGTCCAGCGGATCGGCCGGAGCGACGCGCCGTTGCGGCTCGACCAATTGATCGAGTGCCGCCGTCAACGATGCGATCCGATCGGTGCTGCTGGCCGGATACGACAGCCCTTGATTGCGGAGCGCTCGGGCTCGCTGCAACTGCACACTGTTTTGCAGGGCGATCAGCTCGTCGGTCGAGAGCCGTCCGGGTTCGGGCCGCAGGCGATTGCGACGCGGGATTTCGTCGCTGAGCTGGCGATCCAACTGTTCGAGCCGCGAGGCGGCTTCGCGCAGGGCATCGCGAGCTTGTTCGAGTGCCGCCGTTGGGTTGGGCGCGACTTCGGCTTCTTGGCGAGCCAATTCGCCACGAGCTAGCGCCGACAAAGCAGCCTGAACTTGGACCAATTCGCCGCGCGGGTTGTCTCGATGCAACCGCTGAAACTCGGCGGCCGTCGTGTCAGCCTGCTGCCACATATCGGCACGCTCGGCGGCCGGTGCGTGGGCGGCGCGCTCGGACTGCGTGCGAATCAGCTCGACTGTCAGATCGGCCCGCGATGCCGGCGGCAAATCGGCGTCCGCCAGTCGCTCGCGGCAGAAAGCTTCGGCCAGCGAAAACAGTTGCCGCTGTCGCAGTCCGGCGAGAAACGCGGAATCGGAATCCCCGGCGGCGCGAGCCACGGCGGCGATCGTCAGCCACAACCCAACGATCGCCCCAAGATATCGCCATCCGCTAAACCGCCACATTATCTGCCGCCCGCTATCCCATCATCGACATGAGCACAAGCAAACCAACCCACAACGAGGGACCGACGATCGACAGCACAATCGCGGCGATCGCATGGCCCATGCCGCCGACTTGTGGCGTGGATTTGGCTTTCACGATGCCAATAATCCCACAGATAAACGCCGGCAACGACAACAGGAATCCTAACAACGGGATCAAGCAGGCAATGCCCAGGTAATAGCCAATCAGCGCGGCAGGATTCTTGGTCGGGATCAATGGCATGCGGAGACTCCGTTGCGGCTTGGGTTCGGAAAACAACTCAAACTCTGTCGGTTCCCTATTGTGCGCGATCGAAGTGGCGTTGTCTCGTCCCGCGCAAGTGCGGCTGCTCGCAGACAAGTCACCGAATCGCTTGTAGCGGTGGGGCGCGAGTCCTTCAGTATCGCGGCACCGGACGTCTCGCCCCGTTCGGCCAAAATTTGCAGACGCCTCTTATTTCGCAACCGAGCTTGCCTGTCGCGATATCCGTCCCCGCCTTTGGTGCGAAGTTCACTCGTTTTCGCAATTACGGTGGAATCGAAGAATCTTGCCGGCCGATACATGCGGCATAATCGGCAAACTCGCGCGAAGATTCGTGTCGATGCTCTAGCTAGCGGACAAACATGGCACATTCATCGAACTTGGTGAACGATCGTCGGGTGGTTTGGCATAAGTCGGCGCGGCGTGTCGCGGCGCGGCGTATTTCGGCGGGGCGTCGAGTGTTCGGCTTGCTTGCCGTGCTGGCAACCCTGATCTGCGCACCGGAGCGTTCGGCAGTCGGCCAAGGCGTATTTTCGCCAGGAATTGGCCCCGTGAATCGCGGCATGGGCGGCGCGGCGGTCGCGGCGCCGATCGACGGAATCAGTGCGATTCACTGGAATCCAGCGACGTTGACTCGCATACGCAGTTCCGCCGACTTGGCGTTCGAGCTGCCAATTACCGAGACACGCGTCGCTTCGACGCTGCCAGCCGACGCGCTCGGTCCCGGCGCGCCGCCCGTGACGTTATCCGACGCCACTCGCAGCGACGCCGGTGTCTTTCCGCTATTCAGCAACGCCTTGGTGTATTCACCGGAAGACCGCATTTGGACGCTGGGATTCGGCATGTACACGATCGGCGGCTTGTTCACCAACTTTCCCGCCACGCCGACCAACCCCATCGTATCGCCGGCGCCCCCCAACGGATTCGGAACGGGGGCAACTTATTCGCGTCTGGCGCTGTTTCAGATGGCTCCGACCGTGGCGTTTCAAATTAGCGAGAACCTGTCGTTCGGCATCGCTCCGACGTTCTCGACGGCCGACCTGCAATTGAATCCGCTGACGCTGGCCGCGCCGGATGACGCGAACGGCGACGGCTTCGCCACGTTTCCCGGCGGGACGAACTCGCGGCTGCACTGGGGATTTGGCGCTCAGGCGGGATTCTTTCTGACAACCGACTTGGGAGTAAACGCGGGCGTCTCGGTGAAAAGCCCGCAGTGGTTCGAACGCTTCACGTTCAATTCCGCCGATGAGAATGGATTGCCGCGAACGCTGACCGTGGACGCCGATTTGCCGTTGATCGCCTCGGCCGGCGTGGCTTACGAAGGTCTGCCCGGTTGGCTTGTCGCCATCGACATGCGTTGGACCGACTACGCCAATACCGATGGCTTCAAGCAAACCGGCTTCGCGCCGGACGGCTCCGCTCGCGGAATCGGCTGGCGGAGCGTGCTCTCCGTTTCGACGGGCGTGCAGTTTCGCCCGACAGAGATGTTGGCTTTGCGCGCCGGATACTTCTATACCCAAAATCCCATTCCCGACAGCCGCACGTCGTTCAATGTCGCGGCCCCGGCATTCTTTCAGCAAATCGCATCGGTCGGAGCCACCTTGGATTTGGGACCAGCCGTCGCCTTCTCGTTCGCCTATTACCACTCGTTCGAGAACAGCATTTCCGGCCCCATTCTCACACCTGGCGGCGCGATTCCCGGCAGCAACATCAAAATCTCCTCCTACGCCGATTCCTTCGCGGCTGGATTTACCGTGCGATACTAATCCATTACCGCTCCCGCCTTGTTAGCATCGCCCGGCGCGTTGGCATACCAGTTGCGTCATTTCGGACGGCATCGAGACTTGACTATCTGTCTTAGCCGCCAACCTGACCAACTATCTCATGCCAAGCACCACATTGCCTTCCGATTCGAATACGAACGTCCTCTCATCTCATGACGCCGATAGGCCGGCGACCGACAGGTCACCGAATGATGCCACGGCTTCTCCCAGCGATTCCGCTCAAACTCAGCCACAGCGTGTACTCGATACAACGGCGAAAAAGCCAGTTGTGCTCGTCACTGGCGCGGCTGGCTTAATCGGATCGAAGATCGTGCAGCGCCTGACGCCCGACCACACGGTGGTCGGATTAGATCTAAAGCCGCCGGAATCGAGCCACATGGATGTTCATTGGTACGAACTCGATCTGACCGAGCAGGACAGTGTGGACTCGGTGATGGCGCGGATACGTGACGAACATGGTGATTCGATTGCAAGTGTAATTCACCTGGCGGCCTATTATGATTTTTCCGGCGCGCCAAGTTCTTTGTATCATGACCTCACGGTTGAAGGCACGCGGCGCATGCTGCGTGCTTTGCAAGCATTTCGCGTCGACCAATTCATATTCTCCAGTACGCTGCTGGTTCAACGTTCGTCGGAAGAAGGTCATCCGGTGACGGCTTTTTCGCCCACCGAAGCGGAATGGGATTATCCAAAGTCGAAATTGGCCGCGGAAGCTGTCATTAAGGAGGAACGCCATAAGATTCCCACATTGATTCTGCGCATCGCCGGAGTTTACGACGACCAAGGACATTCGCCGCCGATCACTCAACAGATCAAGCGGATCCATGAGAAAGAGCTCGAAAGCTACTTCTTTCCCGGCGACAAGACGCACGGGCAGTCGTTCATCCATCTCGATGATCTAACCGAATGCTTGCGAGCCGCGGTGGAACGTCGCGCTGAATTGCCGCCGCGTGAGATACTCGTTATCGGCGAAGAAGATGTGATGAGTTACGAAGAGCTTCAAGACTCGATTGGCGAGCTCCTTCATGGAAAGCAGTGGCCTACGATCCGGATTCCGAAGGTCATGGCGAAGGCCGGTGCGTGGACGAAAGAGAAGCTCGCAAGTGGCGACGACGACGCGCCGTTTATTCGTCCCTGGATGATTGATCTCGCCGATCAGAATTATCCCGTGGATTTACGACGCGCCAGTGACCAGCTTCGATGGTATCCACGGCATACCCTGCGATCGACGTTGCCCGTGATGATCGAGCATCTCAGGCGAGATCCGAAGCAGTGGTATGAGACCAATCATCTGCCGCTTCCCCAAGAGCTTCGGCATGAATAGCCGCTTTTCAAGCTGACCTTTTTCTGAATCCGCCCCAGCTCGAACCAACGATCCGCGAACGTGAGTATCCCGCGCCCCACTTCCCTGTCCACCCAACATGATATCGGCAACGACCAGACAATGGACTCAGCGCTATCGTCTCTGAACGTAGCCTATTTAGAGTCGCTATTAGCACTGCGCGGACAAGACTCCGCCGCGCTCGCCCCTGAGTGGCAACAATGGCTCGACGACCAGCAACGACCATTATCCGCCAGCGGCCCACCGTCGACTAACAGACAGCCATCGACGATTCCCTCGGATTCGGTTCGTCAGGAGCGAGTCGATCAACTGATTCGCGCCTACCGAGAACAGGGACATCGGATTGCCGCGCTCGATCCGCTAGGACGCGCGCCCGAGCAGGTACCCGAACTGGAACTGCAATCTCACGGGCTTGCGGAGGCCGATTTGGGTCGCACCTTTTCGACCGCTGGCTTGGCCGGCCCAGCCTCACAAACGCTCGCCGAAATCATTGAACGCCTGAAAGAAGCGTATTGCGGCCCCGTTGGAATTCAGGTCATGCATATCGACGACCGAGATGTCCGACGCTGGGTGCTCGAACGATGGGAAGATCCCGCTCGACGCAGTCAGTTATCGGCCAAGGACCAGAGACGCATCTTCGCCCGTCTTACCGACGCCGTTGTGTTTGAACGTTTCGTTCGAAAAAAGTACGTGGGTGCGAAGACCTTCTCATTGGAAGGAGCCGAGAGTCTCATACCGCTCCTTGATTTGGCGATCGAGAAGGCCGCCGGCCAAGGCATCGAAGAGATTGTGATGGGCATGGCACATCGAGGGCGCCTTAACGTTCTGACGAATATCATCGGCAAGCAGCCTCGCGAGATCTTCTTTGAGTTTGAGGATCGACGCCCCGAGGCCCATCGTGGCAGCGGCGATGTGAAGTATCACCTTGGCTTCAGCGGTGATTGGCAGGCAGTCAACGGCCGCCAAGTGCATCTGTCCATGTGTTTTAACCCGAGTCATTTGGAGTTCGTGAACCCTGTTGCTCTCGGTCGCCTGCGAGCCAAACAGGACCGAAGCCACGATCGCCAGCGCTGCAACGGACTAGCGCTGCTAATCCACGGAGACGCTTCCTTCGCGGGCGAAGGGATCGTGGCCGAAACTCTCAACCTCAGCGAGTTGCCGGCCTACCAAGTTGGCGGCGCTCTGCACATCATCGTCAACAATCAAGTGGGGTTTACAACGTCGCCGGCCCAAGGTCGTTCGACACGGTACGCCACGGACGTGGCCAGAATGCTGCAAACACCGATCTTTCATGTCAACGGCGAGCATCCCGATGCCGTGGCTCAAGTGATAGATATCGCCATGGAATTTCGCGCCACGTTCCAGCGCGACGTGGTTGTCGACATGCTGGCCTATCGCCGTTGGGGCCATAACGAAGTAGACGAGCCGAGCTTCACTCAACCGATCATGTATCAGGCGATCGAACACAGACGTTCGGTTCGCGATGTGTATTTGGACCACCTGTTGGAAAAAGGGGATCTTACGCGCGAGGAGGCGGATGAGATTGCTCGCAGTCGCCGCAAACGACTGCGAGCCGAATTTGACCAGGTTCAGCGAGAGGATGCGGAGCCAAGTTCCGCGGAACCTCAGGGAGTGTGGAAAGGCTATACCGGCGGTTCCCCGAACTCCGATGATGATGCGGTAGAAACAGCAGTCGACGGCGAAACCCTTTCACGCCTGCTAAACCGGCTAGCCACACCGCCCGATGACTTTCATCCCCATCGAAAGCTAACGCGCGGCATGCAACGACGCCACCGCATGGCGGATGGCCAAGAACCGGTGGATTGGGCCGCGGCCGAAGCGATGGCCGTGGCGTCCCTGGCCGCGGAAGGCCACCCAATACGTTTGGCCGGCCAGGACACGCAGCGCGGCACCTTCAGCCAGCGACATGCCGTGTTGCACGATGTGGTGGACGGGCACGAACATCTCATTTTCTCGGGTCTTGCTGACCAACAAGAATCCGTCGAGATCATAAACAGCCCCCTCAGCGAAGCCGCCGCGACGGGGTTTGAATATGGTTATAGCCTGGATCGCCCGAATGCGTTGGTAGCATGGGAAGCACAGTACGGCGATTTTGCCAACGCCGCCCAAGTGATTATCGACCAATTTCTGGCAAGCGCCGAGGACAAATGGCGGCGCCTTTCGGGGCTCACATTGCTCTTGCCCCACGGATTTGAAGGCCAAGGTCCGGAACATTCGAGCGCGCGACTCGAACGATTTTTGGTAATGGCCACGGAATACAACTGGCAAGTTGCGATTCCATCAACACCAGCGCAGTATTTTCATCTACTGCGGCGTCAAGTCAAACGAAGTTGGCGAAAGCCGCTGATTGTGATGACTCCCAAGAGTCTGTTGCGACACTCCCAGATGCAGTCCCCCTGGGTCGACTTCACATCGGGGCGCTTTCAGCATTACTTGCCTGATGACCTTTCGCCTAAAAAGGTTCGCCGCGTCTTATTGTGTTCCGGGAAAGTCGGCGTCGATTTGCGTGATCGCCGGAATAACGGTGAGGCCGACAACGTGGCGGTACTCCGAATCGAGCAACTGTATCCGTTGAGCGACGAACAGCTACGTCAAATGCTCGAACCTTACCCGGACGCGGAGCTTATGTGGGTCCAGGAGGAGCCTTCCAATATGGGAGCTCTACCATATTGGCGAATGCGGTTTGGTGATCGCTGGGCCGGTGATCGCCCTTGGACTTGGGTCGCTCGCCACCCCTCGGCCAGTCCGGCCACTGGATCGTCGGCCAGTCACCAACTGGAGCAAGCTGAGTTGCTCGATCGCGCGTTCGCATAGGGCACTACGCTGATGTTCCTAACTCTCACAAAGTATTCACTCCCATGAGCACTGAATTGGTAATCCCCGAAGTCGGCGAATCGATCCAAGAAGTTCAGATTGCCCACTGGCGCAAGCAAGAAGGGGATCGGGTGGAGCAAGACGAAGAATTGGTTGAACTCGAAACCGAGAAAGCCTCGCTGGACCTCCCCTCGCCAACCACGGGCGTGATAACCAAGATTCTTAAGCGAGAGGGCGACCGAGCGGCAGTGGGTGAAGCGGTGGCGGTTATCGATGAAAAAGCCTCCGCGGAACCAGTGGCGAATGGTGAAAACTCAAGTGGAGAGAACTCCCAGTCGCGACCGAAATCGGACGAGAAGGGAAAAAAAGACGATGAATCCTCGCCAGCCCCTCAACAACGCGATGGCTTAGGCCAACGGACGACTTCGGATGCACGGGAACAGGCGAACGAAGATACCGATCCAGGGAGCGCCGGCAAGGATGCAAGCGACGGTGAAGGCGACGAAGTCGCGGTCACTCCTTCCGCGCGGCGCGAACTCCGTCAGCAAGGTTTACGCGCTCAAGATGTTCCTGTTCGAGGCAAGCGTTTGCGTAGGAAGGATGTGCTGGATTACGTGAAGCAGCAAGAGTCGGAGACACATCGGTCCGAGGACGAACATGAGCCGGAGCTTACGACTCACACCGTTGCGGAGTCACAGACTCAAGACCAATCACATGAGCCCGCATCATCCCACGACCCGGATCGCGCGGATCTCGAAGATGTTCAACCAATGAGTTGGATTCGGCGGACAATCGCCGAACGATTGGTAAAGGCCCAGCAGCAGGCCGCGTTGCTAACAACGTTCAATGAAATCGATATGACGCGCGTCATCGACTTGCGACGCACTCACGGGGATGCCTTTCAGCAACGCCATCAAGCCAAACTCGGCTTCATGTCCTTCTTCGTGAAGGCACTCATCGAAGCACTGCGACACGCACCGGAACTAAACGCGATGATTCGCGGCGACGACATCGTTTATCGTAGGTATTACGATATTGGGATAGCCATCGGCAGCGGCAAAGGTCTCGTGGTACCAGTGATTCGAAATGCCGAGCGACTGTCATTTGCCGGCATAGAAAACTCGATTGCCGATTTCGCGCAACGTGCTCAATCCAATTCGCTCAAGCCGGCGGAGCTTCAAGGTGGCACATTCACCGTCAGCAACGGCGGCGTCTACGGATCGTTACTTTCCACGCCAATCGTCAATCCGCCACAAAGCGGCGTATTGGGGCTGCACGCCATTCAAGAGCGTCCCGTGGCCCGCGAAGGTCAAGTGGTAATTCGGCCGATGATGTATGTTGCCTTAACGTACGATCATCGCATCGTCGACGGCCGAGAGGCGGTTGGTTTCTTGCGCCATATCAAAGAGTTGATAGAAGATCCCGCTCGCCTATTGCTGGATGTCTAATCTTAATTAGCCGCCAGTCAATGGTCTCGAGTCCGAGAAAGGTACTGTCATGAGTCACGCTGGAGAAGGTCCCCGGAACCTCGCTCAGAAACTGATTGCTTCCCATCTGGTCGAAGGAACAATGACACCGGGAGAGGAGATTGCCCTGCGGATCGACCAGACGCTCACTCAGGATGCGACGGGCACTCTGGTGATGCTGGAACTGGAAGCGATGGGCCTTGACCGCGTACGAACCGAGGTGTCGGCGCAGTACGTGGATCACAACCTGTTGCAGCAAGACCATAAGAACGCCGACGACCACTTGTTTCTGGAGAGCGCATGCCGTCGCTTCGGCATTTGGTACAGTCGCCCCGGCAACGGCGTAAGCCATCCGCTGCACCAGGAGCGTTTCGGCAAGCCCGGCAAGTCGCTGTTAGGTTCCGATAGTCATACGTGTGCCGCCGGCGCCATCGGCATGTTGGCAATGGGGGCCGGTGGCATTGAAGTAGCGCTCGCCATGGCAGGACACCCATTTTATGTGCAAATGCCGAAGATCATGGGTGTGCATGTAACTGGAGAACTGCCTGAATGGGTCAGTGCGAAGGATGTAATTCTCGAAATGTTGCGTCGACACGGTGTGGATGGCGGGACGGGCCGAATCATCGAGTATCACGGTCCCGGACTCAGATCCCTGTCGGCGATGGATCGACACGTCATCGCCAATATGGGAGCGGAACTAGGAGCCACGACCAGCGTCTTCCCATCCGACGATACGACGCGTCCAGTTTCTTCGTTCTCAGCAGCGTGAGGAGGATTGGAGCGTTGAATGCCGATGACGATGCCGACTACGACGAGACGGATTCGATCGATCTCAGCTCTCTCGAACCGCTAATCGCGCTTCCCTCCAGTCCCGGAAATGTGCGACGCGTAAGCGAAGTGGCTGGAGAGCCCATCTACCAATCCTATATTGGCTCGTCGGCGAATCCTGCCTTTCGTGACTTCGCGGTCGCGGCCGAGATCGTTCGAGACAAGTCCGTCCATCCACGTGTTTCGTTCGACATCAATCCAACGTCACGACAGATTCTGGAGAATTTAGTCGCTTCCGGACATATCAACACCTTGCTACACGCGGGTGCTCGTCTGCATCAGGCAGGCTGCAACGGTTGCATTGGGATGGGACAGGCGCCTGCTTCGGAGCAGATTAGCCTTCGCACGGTTCCTCGCAATTTTCCCGGCCGCTCTGGTACGACCGAAGACAAGGTGTGCCTTGTCAGTCCAGAAACCGCGGCTGCCTCCGCCTTGTATGGGCAAATCACCGACCCACGCGCTCTTGACCGACCAGCGCCACGAGTCGCCGATCCGAATCAACCGCGACTAAATCACACAATGTGGCAGGCGCCGACGAGTGGGAACACGCATCAGCGACCGCCTCTGGTGAAGGGACCAAATATCCAGTCATTGCCCGAAATGGAAGCACTGCCCGACGACGTTTGTCTTGCGGTTCAATTGCAACTGGGCGATGACATCTCGACCGATGAGATCATGCCCGCTGGCTCGCGGGTACTCCCCTACCGAAGCAACATACCCAAGATTGCGGAGTTCGTGTTCGAGAATCTGGACAGCCAGTATGTTCAACGTGCCAAAGATTGTCGAACGGGAGACGGGCATTGTATCGTGGCTGGCGATAATTATGGGCAAGGATCCAGTCGCGAGCACGCCGCGTTAGCTCCGCGTTTCTTAGGACTGAGAATGGTGTTGGCCAAGTCCTTTGCCCGAATTCACTGGCAGAACCTCATTAGCTTTGGCGTGCTTCCCCTAGAGTTCGCAAATTGCGATGACTATGACGCAATTCAACAGCAGGACCGAATTAACATCCATGACGCCAGACAGCAACTTCGAAGTGGGCACTCACTTTCAATAGAAGTGAACGGCGGTTCGGTTCGGGTGCGACACCGACTGTCTCCTCGGCAACTGTCCGTGCTAGAGTCCGGCGGCGTCATTGCGTGGTTGCGTAACAACCAACACAACGACAGTTCGCGTGTTTAAAGGCTACGGACGATCGTCAATCTCTGGCGAGTCCGAGCTATTCCGGGCATGTAGATCCACGCGTTCCGCATTGGTCGCTTCCAGGATGGCCTGCGCGGCGGCCACCTCGCCGGGATCGCCATCGGCCACAACAAGCCAGTCGCCCTGCTGTACGTGCACCTCGTATTCGCGGGCATGGTCCTCGTGGATACCCCAGCCGCTAAATCCGCCTAATAATCCGCCCACAATCGCGCCGGCCAAGGCGGTACCGATAGGGCCGGCCGCGACGACCACTCCCAATCCCGGGATAGTCAACAGCGGCGCTCCGAGTAACGCCCCTACCAGGCCTCCCAGGCCTGCTCCGCGAGTGGCATTGACCTCGGCCTTATCGCCGTATTGAAGCTCTTCGACTGGCGCTTCTTCGCGAACATTGTGCGTAACTAGCGACACTTGGGCCGGCGGGTACTTGGCCGCCTCGAGCGAGTCGATTGCATAGCGTGCTTCGTCAAACGTCTTATAAACCCCCACAACACATTGTTGGGAGACCCGAATTTTCGTTGCCATCTTCGACAGTCCGATTTGTCTATTAAGTGTTAAAACCGTGATTTGATGAGCTGTTAGGCTTGTTGATGTTGATCCACATACTGTTTGACGAACTCGCGCAGTTCCGCTTGCTCGCACTCGAACCCCATCGCCTCCGCTTTTTCCAGCGTTTCCTCGCCCGACCAACCGTGAGCAATCGCTTCGCGCATCATGACAAACGCTCCGGAACGCTTGCCACTTTGGCAATGCACGAAGATCGGCGCCTCCAGCGCCTCGACCGCGTTACCGAACTCGTCCACTTGCTCGGGACGGATCTGCTTCATGGAAACCGGCAGGTGAAGATACGTCATTCCGTGACCACGTACTTCGTTCCCTTCGTCCACCGGTGAGAGCATATCTTCCTGCTCGTTAGTGACCCGCAAATTGATCACCGACCGGAACCCTTCTTCCGCTAGTCTCGCCAACTCCGATGCGTCCGGCTGTCCGGCGACGGTGATTCGGTCGTTAATCTTCATTCGATCTGGCATTGTATTACCCTCGACTTCGTGAGAAATAATCATTCTGTTCGGACATGCGGCCCATATCCCGCATGGCTACCGACAGTGCGACAGTCCTAGCAGGGCAGCGGCGTACTCTTAAAAGGTTGCAATTCGGGTGCCAATTGCACCTCTAGCTGAGGACGTTAGCAATTGTGGAATACCACTCGGAGGCTGTCGCGACGAGGCATCGCGATTGCACGTGGGTTCAATCGAGCCCGATACTTCCGCGGCTTCGCCTGAATTACCTTCTACAGCGAGGAAAGATACGATGCATGTCAGCCAAGTCATGTCGACAACCATTCACTCCATCGGCCCGGATTCCACTTTGACGGAGGCCGCGAGGTTGATGGCCGATCACGATATCGGTATTCTTCCGGTGGTTACTAGCAAAGAACCTTTGGGCATGCTGACCGATCGGGACATCGTGGTGCGTGCTGTCGCGGAAGGCCGAGATCCATCCCAGACGCAAGTTCGCGATGTCATGACCTTGGGGTGGCAACGGTGGCGGACTATCAAAACGCCGAAGATGCCGCCCGATTGATGAGCGAGCAGCAGGTTCGGCGCGTGCTGGTGGTCGATCGCGACAACTGTTGTGTGGGGATCGTCTCGTTGGGCGACCTAGCGGTCCGCATGGAGAACGAAGATGTATCGGCCGACGCTCTGGAGAAGATCTCGGAGTGACGTGGCGTTCGGCAAAAACACTTTGCGTCGGTGACGTCGGGTAGCCGACTACCAGTTCGTTCGGGATGCTACTTCATTCCCAGTTGAAGAATTTCGATAGCCGTCGCTACGAAGTCCGCTTGAGTTGGAAGAAAGTCCGGGGAGTGTGGATCGGTAAACGTATCGAACATTGATCGCCGCGAGTGTGGAATGTAGGGGCCAATTCGACGTCTTAAGTCAGCGAAATGGCGATAAAAGAAGTGCAGGCTCGCTTTGTCCATCGGTTGCTGTCGCTCCGCTGTCATCGTGTGCCGCTCACCCACCCGGAATTCGGTATCACTTAACAATTGGTGAAGGTGTCGGCCATTGTACATTTTTCGGGTCGAACCGTGTTTCTGCAGGAAGTATTGTCGTTCGGCGTCTTGCACCGCCAATTCCAGGTTAGCTGGCCACGGCAAGAGCCAGCGGTGCATCTGGTCGTGTTCGAGCACTGCAATTGTTCCACCGGGGCGTAGTACGCGGTGCATCTCTTTAAGGGCGGAAACCGTGTCGGTAAGACTTATCAAGCTGTGCGCACACCATATTAGATCAACCGAGTTAGACCTGATCGGCAGTTCAAGGCAATCGCCCTGTAGCCAGTAGGGAGCTCTTCCAGTGGACGAAACCTGGTCATGAGCCACCTCTAAAAAAGCTGGCGAGACATCGACACCGATTGTCTGGCCAAATCTCTGACGGGCGGCTATTCGCCGGGTAAAAAATCCGTCACCGCAAGGTACATCAAGGACGAGGGCCGCGTCTTCGATCGGAAGTTCGGCTAAAATATCGTCGAATTCCCCCTGGAACGCCCAGTGATACGCTTCTAATACTCCTGCGTACTGCGGCAACGACTCGGGCGAACTCATCGGGCGACTCGCTAATTCTTTGTGACTTTGAAGATCGTGTTGGCAGCGTCATATCGAGGACGCCAGTCACCTAACGCCATTGCGACTGAGAGTGAAGGCGTCTACCCGAAAATGCGTGCATCGCGCTTCGTGGATGCAACCGTTGTTCCACCGGCACCACTGTCGAGTCGTCGCGACAATCATGACACGCCCGCTTGCCCCCCCAAACTCTCTGGCGCGCCGGTTGCTTCGATAGACGAGGAGCTCACGACCGCCGCCTGCACCCTGCAAAATGCTGCGTGCGATTAGCGCGACTGAGCAATATCCAGGAACCAGCGCTGAGCAATTCGGAATGGGAGGCAGGCGATGAAGAAGTATGTAAAAAACGGTTCGACGACCAGTACTGTGTTACTGCTAATACTTTGTGTAGCCCTAGTCGCCGGTGTCTTTTACGCTCCAGCTATCGTGTCGGAACTCACCTATGCCGTGGAATCGGGTCGCGCTCGGGCAGCACGAGAAGCACTGGGGGCGACCTCGGCGGGTGACGAGTCGCTGGTGTTCCATAACGTGGCCGAGGCGTTACGACCGTCCGTTGTGAGCATTACTAGCGTTAAACATCAGGCGCGGGGACCGCGCGATGCCAGCGATTTATGGTCGGTGATTCCGCGTTCGTTTAAGCCCCAGGAAGAGAACTGGCGAGGCCGTCGAATTCAATTCTCCTACGAAGCGCCCCCTCGGGAACGTTCCTATGTTCAACAAGGATTTGGCAGCGGATTCGTGATTTCGGAAGATGGGTTTATTTTAACCAATAACCATGTGGTGAAGGACGCGGATGAGGTGACAGTGATTCTGTCAGATGAGCGAGAATTTCGGGCCGAAGTAATTGGCACGGATCCGGCGACGGATGTTGCCGTCATTCGCATCGACACGAACGAACTGGTGCCGGTGGCGATCGGAGATTCGGATGGCGTGCGGGTCGGAGAACAGGTGTTGGCGATCGGCAGTCCGTTGGGATTGGAGCAAACGGTAACGGCGGGCATCATTAGCGCCAAGGGACGCGCGAATGTGGGCATCGCGGATTATGAGGACTTCATCCAAACGGACGCGGCCATCAATCCCGGCAATAGCGGCGGTCCACTCGTGAACTTGAAAGGGGAAGTGATTGGCATCAATACGGCCATCGCCTCGCGAACTGGTGGAAGTATGGGGATTGGCTTCGCGATTCCTAGCAACATGGCGCGAGTCATTGAACGGGCAATCATCGACAAGGGGCGCGTGGAGCGAGGATGGTTAGGCGTGGTTACGCAAGAACTGACGCCTGAGTTATCGTCAACATTTCGCTATGACTCCACGGCGGGAGTATTGGTTAGCGACGTCGTTGCGAACTCGCCTGCACAAAAGGCTGGCATCAAGGCAGGAGATATTTTGACGGATTACAATGACCGTCCGTTGTCTAACCCCACGCAGCTTCGTAATGCAGTCGCCGAGACGGAGCCCGGCGTAACAGTGACGGTTAAGGTATTTCGCGATGGTTCGACGAAAGCGTTTGAGGTGGCGATTGGTCATCGTGGCGAGACCGAGTTGGCGGAGCGGATGGAGAGGCAAATGCCTAACGACGGAGACGATTCAGATTCCGCTCGGGAAGAAGGGCAATTGGCCGCCGCGGAGTTGGGAGTCGAGGTCGAGCCACTTTCGGAGGGATTTCGTCGCCGTCTTCGGATACCGTCGGGTTTGAACGGCGTGGTGATCACCGAAATGTCCCCGGTGGGGTTGGCGTATCAGGCCGGGATTCGGCCCGGTGATTTGATTGAAGCCGTGGGTCAAACCCCGGTATCCACGGCTTCTGAGTTTGACGAGGCTTTACAGGACGCTTCGCTGCGAGACGGGCTGCGTTTGACCGTGGTCCGTGACGGGGTGCGGCGGTTCTTAATGGTGAGGTCTTAAGAGGCTTATATTGAAAATGACGTTCTCATTCAAGGGAGACGTTCGAGGCGCGTAGTACGGCGGTTTGCACCGCGAGGTCATGTTGGTAGGAGAAGTCGCTTTGTTTCTCGCCTCGAATGATACGGGCCATATCCGCGGCGTCGGCAACGTACCGGGTGTATTTGGGAAAGACAATCTCCTGGTAGCCTTTTCGGTAGGTGTCGCGCGGCCGCGAGAGAGCCACTTGTGCGGACGGATTATCGAGAGGCTGAATATGAAAGGTTCCTTCCGTACCACATAACACTAAATGGCGGCGAGCGAATCCTTCCACTTCTAAGGCGGAAGATTTTACAGTGGCGGTCGCCTGGGGGTATTCAAGCACCGCCAGCATATTGTCCACCAATGAATCGTCGGATGCCGAACTGTGACGAGCGAACGGGGTGACGGTCGTGGGCGTGCCAAGGAGGCCGACCACTAGGTCAATGAGGTGACAGCCGAGCTCGAACATGACGCCGCCCGGATACTCGCCAAGCCTCGCGCGGTCGGCGGGCGGAACCACTTTGCTCATCACCGCGTGCAACTCGAACGGTTCACCCAACCATCCGCGTTGCAAGAAGTTCCGCAGCATGACAATGGCTGGGTTGTAGCGGTACATATAACCCATTTGCACCAGCAGGTGTTGTTGTTCGGCCGCCTGTAGAAGTTGACGGAATTTCGGCAAGGATTCTCCAGCAGGTTTATCGAGATGAATGTGTTTGCCAGCCGAAACCGCGGCCGACGCGGCTTCCAATAACCCGCTGACCTCCGTTTCAATCAACACGGCATCGAGCCCCGGAACGTTGAGCAGTTGCTCCTGGGTCATCCAGGGTAGGTCGCGGTAGACGGGTTGCCGCGAAGCAAGCTGTCTTTGTTGTGAATCCGGTTCGACAACGCCAACCACCTCATAATCGGGCGAGTCACGGTAGACCGATAATTTACTCGCATGGGCGTGTCTCGTACCGATCTGCCCAATTTTCAAGGGCTGGCGACGCGGAACGTCGTCCTGCGCAGCAGTAATCGAGTGTAACGAAAGTGCGGCGACCGTAGCCGCTCCGAACTGCCGAGTAAATTCGCGGCGCGATGATGAATTCATGGCTTAGGAGCAGTCGTTGAGAAAGGTGGAATGAATTGTATTGAGATAAGTAGCCATTACCTAAGACTGGACGGGTGTCGTCACACCGCCCTCGATGTTAGCGCGAACCATATTAACTGACGGAAGGGAAGCAGCAAGTGTTTAGATCGCGGTTGATCGGCTCAGCCGGGCTTCCGTTCTCCCGCGTCATCGGCTCAGCGGGCTTCGTTCTCCCGGCTGTTGCGGGTGTCGCTCAGTGGGAACTTGGCTCTCTCGCGACGGGTGCGTGAAATGGCTCAGCTCTCCGACCTGTTCGCCGCCTTTCAGCCGTACATCTCTTAGAGCGGTCGTGGTCTGGGAATCGTTCGTCCCATCTGCGCTAAACGAGCCGTCGGTTTCGAGCACCACGGCCGCCACGTCTTCGACGACCGCCGAGCCGGCAGCGCGGATCGCGGCGAGGGGATTTCGTCGTCGGTCACTCGTGTTCGCCGCAGTTCGGATTGCAGAAACCGCCCGTCGTAGAGCAGCAGCGGCGTCGGCTCCCCGTCACCAGTTTTCGCACCCAACAGCGCCAACGGACGCTGGTCCAAGTGATCGCGAACTGCAATCCGACTAGAACCGCAGTGCCAACGAGCCTTGTGCCAGCGTCACATCCTTGCTCAGCAACACCGTGGCGAGCGTCGAGCCGAGTGCCACCGTCACGATGAGATCGAAAGCGTTCATCTTTGACAGCGTGCGTTTGCCTGACACACGCAGCAAGATGATGAGACAAACATACGCCAGCACCCCCATCACCAGGGTTCGGAACAGAGAGAACGCGTTGTCGAAAAAAATCTGTCGCATATGCCGCTGTTGCTGCAAGCCTCGGGCCAGTAGCGGTTGTCGCGAACCCGGCGAGAACCGCCGTTTGCACGTTTTCGAGGATCAGGCTATGTCGGGGCCTCGATCGCGGCTTCCCGGAGCCAAACGCGTGAGCCGCATTTTCCGTTGAACGGTTCGCTCGGTATCCCTGTCGGTCGGCAATCTCTAAATCGGTGTAACCCATCAACTTCAGAACCGCGAACGGAGCGAAGCGACTCGTCGAGCCGCAGCAGAGTTACTCCGGAGCGAAGAGATCGAATTCCTGCGGCGTGAGCGTTTGAAGCGCCTCTCCGGCTGCCGACGGGTCCACATCCCAAGCCACGTCTAGATCGACACGCGTCAGCTTTCCGCCCCGCTTTACCGCATATTCCCAGCATTGTTTTCGAGCTTTGCGGACAGTCAGGACGGACAGAAACGCCCACAGATTATCGCGGTGAAAGTTTCCCGTCATGCGGCCCGCTTCGGCCTGCCGCCAGAACGACATGAACGCAGCTTTTGGACGGCATCGTCCCCGCGCCCGGCCACTCGCTGTGGGCTATCGGCGAGCGTCCGCCCGGCCACTCGCATTAACCGAGGGAAGTAGTGATTCCACAGTGGCTGCATCGCATCGGCGCGGCCCTCGCACAACTCCTGAAACAGCAGAGTCACGGATCCAGTTGGTTCGTGATTGGATGAAACCGGCGACATCAGGCCGTTCCAAAATAGGGAGAAAAAACTCGGAATTGGCTGTCGGGTTTTTGGGCAGCGAGTTGGGCACTCATTGTAACAGACGTTCGTTCCGTTGTTCCTAAACCCAGCCCCAGACCATTTCTTGAGGTAGACCGGTCATGCGACAGATGCCAATTTCGAGCGAGTTCTCCCGTCGGTTCTGCTGATCTTGCTGCTGTTGGTCGGCTTCGTTCAGGGAATTCAAACGGCCTGCGCCGACGACGACCAGGACCTCGACCTTCGGCTCAGCCCCAAGGAAAACAAGCTCGTGAAGGGGCTCGAGCGAAAGCTATCGACCAAACTAAGCTCGAAAGACAACCCGGCGAATCGCGACACTTGATACATTTGCTGCTGTTGGATCGTGCCATAGCCCGACCGATTCACCCGGCGTGCGGGACCATAACAGTTGGCCGAAAAACCCGAAGCGATTGTGGTCAAGGTAAGCGACCAGCCGCGTTGACCTTGATGCGACATCTAATGGGATCGAACGATGCCGCCACAGGCTGACCAACATTGCTTCGTTGGCGACGAACCCAACCGCTCGTGGCGCGCCCGGAGAAGCAATGGCGATTCCAAGCTTTCAAGACGTCCGACGAGGCATAAGGTCTTCGCGCGACGCTCTTGCCACGCTGAAGCAGTAGTGGTTGTACGAGATTGTGAAGGTTTTTGTTGCGGATCGGCTCCCCCTGTATGATAGGGTGCGTCGAGTTCAATTGGCCTGCCACGCTCGCCAATCACGGTCTCTTCCGTACCCGGATTGGCCCGGCCAAGCCAGGTGCAACATATCAACCATAGTAACTTCCTACCAAGTTTCACTCTCCCATTCGAGGAGCCTTCGTGCCGGACGCGAGTCCAAAGAGCCTGTTCGATTTGGCCAACCAGTTGGATGCGATCTGTGATCGCTTCAAACCGCTTGGCGCGGCGCGGCCAGCAACCGCGCATCGAGGACTACTTGGTGGAGGTCGAGCAGTCGGAGCAGGACGAACTGCTACGCGAGCTGTTGGCCTGCGAATGGGAACTGCGGTTAAAGTCGAGCCATCCCGCCAATGAGGGCGAATTTTGTCGCCGCTTTCGGAGTCCGTCGATGTCGTGAGAGAAGTGTTTGCCGAGTCGGCCGGTCACACGGTATTCGCCAAGCTGCGCGGTATGAATTGCGGCATAAGTTGGGCGAAGGTGGCATGGGTGTCGTCTATAAAGCGATCCACACTCGTCTGAAGCGCCCCGTCGCGATCAAGCTGCTGCCGCCCGAGAAGCTCGCAAACGGGGCGGCCGTTTCGCGGTTTCATCGCGAGATGGAAGCCATCGGCCAGTTAGATGATCCCCACATCGTTCGCGCTCACGATGCTGGTGAAGTCGATGGCACGCACTACTTGGTGATGGAATTCATCGACGGCCTTGATCTCCGCAGGCTGCAGGAACGAGTTGGCCCGTTGCCGATTGCTGACGCCTGCGAAATCGTCCGCCAAGCGGCTCAAGGACTGGGGAGCGACGAAAGCCGGTTTGGTCCATCGTGATCTCAAACCGTCAGACGATGCTGACACGCGACGGCACGGTCAAGATATTGGACTTGGGTCTAGCGTACTTCGGCGACAACCACGGTCACCGGTCCGAACGGACCAACGCCGGTCAGGTTATGGGCACTTTCGACTATCTTGCACCGGAACAGGCCACCGGGGCTAAGAATGTCGACGTTCGCGCGGACATCTACAGCCTGGGTTGCACGCTATTCAAATTACTGACTGGCCGCGCTCCCTATGCCAAACATCTTTCGCTGACGCTTCGTGATCGGATTCACGCTCATCGAGATCTTCCGATTCCGTCAGCATCGAGATTTCGCGCCGATATTCCATTAGAGCTGGATGCGTTGCTTGCCGCAGCGTTATTCAAGCATCAAGCGACCGACCGCAAACGGCGGACGAATTGGAAAAGGCAACTCGCTACGTTCTGCGTCGGCCATGATTTGCTGGCTCTAATCGTGAAGTGCGAAGAACGAGTGACTTCTGACTCGTATGTGGATCGACAGAAACGCTCGGATTCTGAGTTCCTTCGCCAGCAGTCGACCACGAGAATGACGGCACCGATGAACTGCGACGCAGGAGTTGGTTGGTACGGGAAAACGTTGGATACGCCGGAAGCTTCAACTTCCGGCAAGCCTCAAGACCGTTGTCCCGAACAATGCGGCGGAGTTGCAACCAGCCCGCTTCAGTCGGTCGGTTCAATGTTGTTTCAGTGCTAGGCAGCGGCGGATTCGGCGATGTACCTGGCACACGATGCACATCTACAGCGAAAGTGGCGCTCAAGGTTCCGCTAAAGGTTCGTTTCGCGAGCGAAGAAGCGAACGTTGTTTCCTCCGTGAGGCCCGTTCCGCGGCCGCGCTTGCACCACCCAAATGTTGTCCGGTTTTGAGGTGTTCGAGGACGACGAGCGTTTCGTCATCGTCATGGGACTGGTGCACTCGGTCGGCGTCTGGATCAATGTATCGGACCCAATCAGCCTTTGCCTGCCATCCAGGCGGCGCGTGAAGGTCGAGGCATTGGCGCGAGTGCTGCAGTACGCGCTTTTGACAAGGGCGTCATTCATCGCGACTTGAAGCCCGCCAGCAGTAATGACGCCGGGCGCTTTATGAGCCGGTCATCATGGACTTTGGCCTGGCGCGCGAGAACTCGTGCGATGCAGTTCTGACCCGCAGCGGCGACATCTTAGGTTCGCCCGTCTACATGTCTCCCGAGCAGGCACGTGGTCGCGTTTCAGAAATCGGCCCGCAATCGGATATTTATAGCCTGGGAGTGATTCTGTACGAGTTGCTTTGTGGCCAGCGACCATTTAGCGGATCGGTCGCTCAAGTCATCGGTCGCATTATTTATGTTGAGCCAACTCCACCTTCAGCACACCACGAAGGGATCGACGAGGTTGGAAGCGATTGCGGCACAAAGGCGATGGCGAAACAGAAGAAGACCGGTTCGCGACGATGAACGAATTCGCCGTTGCACTTTCGACATGGGTTGGTAGCCAACCAAGTAGCTTGGACGGTCCAGTTGCCACGACCCTCCTCAGTCAAATCAGTTCACGCCACGTTGTCGGCGACGCACGACTCAGCCCCGGTCGCCGATGAATCACCGCTCACCGCCGGAGGTACTGGACGGCGGATACGATTAACCGCAGTCGCGTCCGAGAGCAACCAGCGACCCGCAATCCACTTTCCCAGGCTGGCGGACACGACTTTTAACCGTTCTGGTAGGCGTTGCCCTGCTGGCGGCGGTGATCGTGCTTTCGATCCGGACGCCAACGGGGACGGTGCGGTTCACGCTGACCGAACCAACGGCTGACGCGTAATAATACCGTCGACGGCAGCACGATCAAGGTGACAGCCGACGAGCACCCATTCGAATTCAGTGTCGGCGAACATGAACTGCAAGTAACTGCTCCCGGCTACCGCGCACCCACGCGAACTTCACGATCCACAAGGGCAAAAACTCTGTCCTTGAGATCGCACTGCCTGTCGACCCAAACATGAAACCCGAAGGCCAGTAATCTCAATCAGCCCGCAACCACGGGAAGTTAGTAGATGTTGATCCAAAAACAGAGGGGATCGCAACTTGGCTGGACATATCGAGTCATCGTTAGAGGAATCAACTATCTGAATTTGCATCGCGAGTCGATTCGATGAAAGACAAGCCCGCATCCAGTCCCTGATGTCGAGCAATTGCGGAACAGTAACGGTGACTTTCGGCTCAAGCAGTATGGAACACGTCACGCGATCCGGGCTGCCGAATTAATGGTGAACTCCGCTGGCCAGTAGATGAATTCCGTCGCGAGGACATTAGTCCCTATGAATTGATGGTTGCGGGGTTCGGCGATCCGACCGCTGTTCCGCCTGAGATTGTGGCGATTGTCGGCGACAGCCGCCTGGAAACACTGGAGCTACGTCGAAAGCATTGCTTTCAGTCTGGACGGACGGTGGCTTGCATCGGCTGGCCAGGAACCGCACGGAGTTGCGATTGTTTGGGACGCCGAGATAGGACAGGCGCGACGTATTTTTGCTGATCATCCTGCAAGAGTCCGTGACGCCCGTATCAGTCCGAACGGTGAGTTTCTCGCGACTTGTTGTGGAAATCAGATCTCAACGACGCTACCGCTCGCGGGGTCTTCATCTGGAAATCGATTCCGGCCAACTGAATAAAACACCTGCGGCTGCTGACTCCGCGCCCCGTGCGAAGGGTGGCCTGGAGTTCCGACGGGGCCCTGCTCGCCACCGCGAATGGCATGTGCTAGATGGGAAATCCGTAGGAAATGCTATCTGGAATACCAATGACTGGTCACTGCGCTACTTTAAATTCCACTGCACTTTGCTTTACGATTGACTTCCATCCGGAGCGGGCAACATCGCTATTTGGCAACCGCAGGCGCGAACCAGGAAGTCCAGCTGTGGGATGCGGAAACCAGGACAATCTTGTCCGACAAGGGATCGATGAAGCACGCACATGCGATCGAAGCGTAGTTCAATTCACTCGCGACGGTCGGTTTCTGGCATCAGGCGGACATGACAAGCTGATCCACGTGTAGGAATCCGGCGACAGGCAACTTGCAACATACACTCAGCGGTCACACCCAACCTGTTTCGGACCTTAGTTTTTTCGCCCGATGGTCGTGAGTTGGCATCCGCATCGGGTGATGGTTCGATCCGAGTCTGGAGTGATTTGAATAAGGGCATGGCCACATCACGAGTGGTTGTCACGAGTAACACTCACAATGACATTAACGCCGTCGCTTTTAGTCCCGACGAACGGTTTCTCGCTGGCGACGACACACCTAGAGCCGTTCGATTCTGAATCCCGCCCCGATTACAAGTTGGTTACCCGTAGCAGCGCGCCGGCGGACGGGCTTACCCAGGCCGCGGCTCAGCTTGGACGGTTCGACGCTTGCGATTCTGGGACGAGCTCACAGCATCAGTACGTGGTCGATCAACGAACGGAAGCTACTCGCGCATCCGCACGGCCAATCGACGTGGGCCCGCGCGGAATCGCGGCACAACTCCGAATGGCGATACAGTAATTCAGCCAGCCGCGCCCAGCGCATGCGGCGATCCGATACTGGAGTAGCCGCGACGGAAAACAAAATCGGACACCGCTCGGCAAGGATGTACGCGATTGAGGCTACCATTTCACCGGACGGCCGACTGCTCGCTGTTGGGACACGGAATGCAAATCGGATCCGTGTTTACAACATGGAAACAGGTCAGCAGCTTGCCTCGCTCGATCATCTAAACAATGCGAGACTATTAGTCAAATCATGATCCGAATTTTTCTTTTCCAGATTCACGAAGGCGAGTCAGTCGCAATATCGTTACTGAAGAAGACGGAGGCGGCATCAAAGACTGGCCTTGCAAGGATTAGCCATCAATCGAACCCTAACTGGATGAACAAGTTCGGTTGGTGCAAGGGCAACGCGGATTGGCTTTTGCTCTTGAATCCCACCCCACAACCGTCGATGAAACGGTTCGTTGATTAGAGGCTGCACCAGCAACCTGATTGCTGGCTCTTGCGGAAGGTCAGTTGATCTGCTAGACATGCAGCTGTCGCGATTCCCTTGGAATATAGGAGAGTGCTGATTCGCGTCCGAACAGGTCGCATAGAGCCTCGAGCGCCTTGATCGAACTTCAATTGTGTCGGCCGTCGTAATGGGAACGCACCAAACCAAGTTGACTGGATCGTCGTCAATCCGCAGCTTTTCGCCGAATGTGGAATCGGGACGGACAATTGTTGGGATAAAGAACAGACTATCGAGGTTCTCGGTGTCAAAAAGGGGCGACGGCGGTTGGCCATTCGGCAACGAGTGTCCCCAATGCAACCAAGTGGAATGGTCGTGGACGAAGTGCGATAGCCATCGAAGCAACTCGGGATAGTCGTCTCGATGCTCGCTCGCGTAAAGACCAATTCGGCACGACGATATCGGGCGCCGAGTTCATCCGGCGAATTCATCGGAAGATCGCTCAAGCCGCCGGTTACATAGGTGAAGAAGTCGCGCTGCTCATTGGGCGGGAAGCGATAAATGTCGATGTGCGGAATGCGGCAGCAGCTCGTGAAAGACCGTATCCGATTCGCCAAACAATTCCGCGTAGACACGCTCACGTTCTTGCATATGACCGAGAGTCGACTCCGCGAGAAATCCCACTTGAGGACTCAGCTCGCCGTAGGCGAGAATTCATGATCCACCTTACTGCGCGTTTACCGACAGTTTTCGGTGCCGTCCGCCGTTTGAACCAGTCTTTCATTGCCATAATCGGATTCCATTTGTGAGATCTGGGATTCAGGCCCGCCGGCACTGCTTGAGGCTGGCCGTGTCAGTCTTGCCCATTGTGCCACTGGCCTCGCCAGTGTACTTGTGCCGTTCGTTGCGTGTTGCGGTGCAGGCAACGTCACTGCGAGGAAATTGTGTAGGTTGTTTGAAACAACATCGTTCTACCAGCCCCCGACATGCCCTTGTCCGCATTCACCGTTCTATCCGAGAAGCACGATACAACGCAGTGTCTCTCGCGGAAACCTGTGAGCCAATTCAGCCCGCAAGTGACGGCCAAAGAGCACTGACGAAACGCCAGTGGCACACGGAACGCAACCAGCCTGAAACGCTATACCGTTGAACTGTCCATAAGATAATTGGCCATAGGCCTTGGTCATCGTAGCCTGGGGCACCGCTCCAGGCGGCGGTTTGATCGCAGTCTGTTGGCCGAAGGACATCATCAGGCGGGGAATCGTGAATAGGGCCGTTGGCTACACCAATACACGCTGCCCAAGTTCCTGAGGCGTCGCCCACGAGCATTACCCACATTTTCTTGTTGGTCGCGAAGCGACGACAGCACTTAGCTGCGGGCGTGAGCCCGCAGAACCTGGCAATTTACGCGAGTTAGCCGCGAAGCGGCGACAGCGGGTAGACCACGTGTGATCCCCGGATTGCTGTCGCCGCTTCGCGGCTCAAACGAGGTGTTGCGTCCCAACCCCACGGCTTACGCCGTGAGGCACGTGCTAACGCCGCTTCGCGGCTAGGAAAATGTGGGTAATCGTCAGGCGTCGCCCCAGGCTACGGTGATGAAGGCAGTTGGCCAAAGGACTTGCAACTAAACATTCAGGGTTGGCCGAAAACAGTGCCACCGGACCGCCATGCAGCGCCCGACGCACGCTGCCCTACGACGTGCCACACCCTATGCTCTGGCATCGCATCCACGCTACAAACCCCAACGAGCGGCAAAAGAGCGCCTGGCGAAGCGCCTGTGGCACACCGAACGCATCCGACATGGGCAACCTAAAACAGTGCCACCAGGCCATGGTTATGGCGTTTGCGGCGTGTCCGCTTTCATATCTTGTACGTCAGTTGCCCGACGTACCGAAAGTCGAAGTCTTGCGTTTCACCGATCGTGGGTTCTGGATTTGTCCGGCACGAATGAACGAAAACGAGTTGACGCCAGATGACCAATTTGCGATGCCAAGTTTTCTAACTGGTCCGCATATTGATCCGAATAAGAGTACCCGCGAACAAGCTCGTGATAGTTTTGGCTTTAGCGTTGAATCCCATTTCAATCGTGTCATGGTCGTACCATTGCTTACCTTGATCCGCGATGAACTTTGAAAGCGCGATCTCATCATCGTCGTCCATGCGTTGATAGTAATCGGGATCCTCTCCAACGTATTCGAAAACGCATCTTCGTTTGGAAATACGCCGATCCAGAAGTCATAGCAAGTTTCCGTCCAGTTTTTCTCTGTCAATCGTCATTGTGTTAGTCGAAGTCGGACTTACGCCATAACGACGACAATCACCCGGCGGGCCCGGTTGATTTGTCCATTGTGAAAACGCCCGATTCGCCCGCTCGGGGCGAGCTAGGCCGGTGTTTCGTTGGTTTAGGTTAGGGTTTGCGTCCGCCGTTGCCACCCGTTTCCTCTGGTGGTGCCACAAGATTCTAACCGTGACGCATTGAGCACCGCCCCGAATCTCACCTGTCACCCGAAGTCGCCTAGTTCCGACGGCAACTTCCTTGGGAAACCTGTGAGCCAATTCAGCCCGCAAGTGCCGGCACAAGAGCACTGGCGAAACGCCAGTGCCACATAAGCCACATCCGACATGCCCAACCTTAAACAGTGCTGCAGGCCGTTAGCCAAAGGACTTGCAACTAATGATGCGGTGTCGACCGCAAACGGTGCCACCGGGCCGACATGCACCAAACTTAAACAGTGCCTCCCGACCGCAACAGCACTGGACAAGCCAACAGCACATAATGCCCCGTCCTGCTTCCGCTTGGCCGTCAAACACTTCATTCACCGTCATGTAGCTGCTACTGGAGGAACTCCGATCAACACCGTCACTATTTGTATCATCTCAATCCTGAACGACCAGTGGCAGTACAATAGTAGCAATGGTGATAGCCGCACGCCATCGCGCGGAGAACCACCAGATCGTCCACTCCGTGAGGTGATTCTTTGGTGCGGGATTATCAAGGTGATGTATGAAAGCCACAGCAGACGGTTGAACATTACCGACTCGTTCGTCTGCCTTTGCACCCATCCATTTTCGGAAGAAGTGGAAGGTATTTTTATGTCGCGTTCGGTTTCGAACCTAAACGCTCAATTTCTCTGACACGCGCTCCGACGATGGTTCATCGGACATGTGGCGTTCTGCAAAAAGCAGTAGAATCTCGGCTTGGCGTTCAGTGAGCTTGGGTACTGGCATTTGATTTGTTATCTCAGCAATTCGATCGGCGACCCCAGCGTAGCTCGGCGGCAGCCGAAACGACTTGCTTTCAGAAACCATTCGATCCACCTCTCGGTCGGGTGGCGTCTCGCCACTGCTCTTGTGCCGTTTGTTGCGTGTTGTGGTGCTAGAACGTCATTGCGAGACAATCCTCCAAGGTTGATTGAGCGACATCGTTCGACACTCCCAAGCATATCCTTTATATATGTCCCTGCAACTCTCTCTCAAACACTCAATACAAGGCAGTGTCTCTCGCGGACACCTGTAGTAATTCGACCTACAAGTGACGGCAGAAGGCCACTGGCAAAGTGCCAGCGACACTACCAACACCAGACTCGCCCACTTCAAACAGTTCCGCAGCTGGCGGATTCGATTCGAGCTTGGTTCTTCCTACTCTTGCGACTAGAAAGAGACCGTAGTTGATTCTGTTCTTCATCACTCAATAACCAGCAAATTGGCCATCCTAAAATATCGTAAAGCAGGTGGCTTTCAACCGTTCCATTTCTGTGTCTTTCAATCAGCACTTCAACCGCCTTATTTGTTTCGGATAGGCAGCAAAACGCCAAACCTTGCCAAAGGGATCAACGCTGAATTCTGCAAGTTTCTTAATTTCCTGAAGTAAGGCTTCGGGAATCTCCAAACCCTGGTGGCAATAGTTCTGTGCATAGGTTTTATTAGGAAATACTCCTTTGCCCAACCGGATACAAGTGCAAATGCCGGAGCCGTAGCGTTCATAACTCGTTCTGCAAACTCAAATCTCTTTTGGTGCAACAATTGCACGACGATCTCATTGATGTTGCCAATATGTTACCATCGCTCAAATTTATTGTTCTCTAGTGACTCCGCACTAGGTCATTTGCTAAATCGTCACTCCATTGTGCCTTGAGAATATCAATCGCTAAACGAGCGTTGTCACGGTTAATCACCCGTTGCAATTACGCTGAATGTGGCCAATCGCACCCTCGTGGTTACCGCTCTTTAAATCGTTCCATGCAAGGATTTGATGCGGCATACGTAAAGCCAGGAACTGGCTGGTTTTCCTACCAGTTTTTTGTCCGAGAAGAGTGACGTCACAGGCTAAGCATTTCTGAAGCTCCACGCTTCCCGACGGTGCACGAAGACTCTCAAGTAGATTGGCGAGTTTCTCAGCAGCAACGCCGTATGGATTGCTGGTTGGATGAACATGTCCCGTAATCGCATTGTGAGACTCGCACATGAAACTATTGAAGCTACTCAATTCGACGAGGTGGAATCGCGGGAATCGGCAGAGGTGATCAACTTCTTTGACAACTTCCGCGTCCTTTCGCACACACCAGTAAACGCCATGAGGGAAAGGAATCATCATTCCGCAGTAGTGCGTCGAGAGTGTCATGATAGACCGATCACGTCCAGAATACCCGAGGACGATCATCCCGTATTCTGATGCATATTGCTTGAACTTGTCCCTCATGTTGCTTTCAAGGGACTCTAGTTCACGAACGGTGTTCTTAATGTGCTATCGAAAAAGAAAATCGCCATGTAATTTTATAATTTTCGGACGTTTTGTGGTAATTCAGGCTCGACCTGATGCTGGAGTCATGAGCATAAACTATCCGGCCTAACGTCGGTGGAGTATAAATAGCACGCTTCATTCAAGAGGTCGTCGAAGTTAGTCGTAAAGATTGTGTTGAAAACTCGTGTCCTTATTAAATCGACAAGGTACATGTAGCCCACGAAGGGGTGGCGTTTTCGACACGATTCGATATATTCGCGTCGCTGTGTCGGTTGATCATAGAGCGTCTCAAACAGGTAGGAATATTCGATTGATGACCCAAACCATGTTGTTTCTGACAGAATGATGAAACCATCTCCGTAAAGCCGTTCAGATGTCTCCCGCCATTTCGTTTATCGCTGTCACCAGCTGACTTGACGCCGCTTTCAACGCTTGCGCTTTGCTCAAGCAGAAGCTGAAGTGGGGTGGTGGTTTTTGTCGAAGCAAGCAGATGAATCAAATGAGACTCTAGCTTCCTTGGTCTTTCAAAGCTGCGTGTCATGTGTCAGGGTCTTTAAGTTTCGGAATTGTGGATTTGCGAATCGAACTGATATTCTACAGAGGCCGGTGTATTGGCGAAATATCTCTTGCCGCGATTAAGTATAGCGACGTGGTCCTGTCAAGCTGGGCGGGGAGGGTTCTTGAGATTGAGGGCGAGGAAGATATGGTAATGACGGTATATGGCTTCTTTCCTACGTCTGTATATCACAATGCCTGGGCGTGCTCGTGTTTGCGTCTTGGGGCGTGGTGTGCCACGCGTATTAATTTGCGGATGGGCGGGAATGGATGGGATTTTTTTTGGGAGATTGCTGCGTGGGGGTTGGGAACGTCGGACTGCGGCACCCGGCACCATTGGTATTTCGCCCGTACCTGATAAAGCCCGGCATGTCCAACCTGAAACAGTGCTATGCAGCGATTGCTCGGCAGCAATCGGTTGCAATTGGCTAATACACTTCGGTCTGACGTCATCGGCAACCAAACTTTTCATTTTGGTTGCCGATGAATGACTCTATACACCCTTCTCACGCTGCCGTGGGTTGATCGGGGTTGGGTGGTGTTAGTGGGCCAGGGCCTAGGTCTCGGATGATGCGGCTGGTTTGCCAGGCGGCGATTAGGTTGCGGCCTTCGGGGGTGGTGTGGAATAGTTCTATGAGACGGTCGAGTGTTTGGAACTGAGATTCCACTTCGTTGAAACGGTCGCGAAGCTGGCGGGTGCGGGCTTTGCGTTCGGCGATCGCTTGTTGGGGATTGGAGATCACCGCGGCGAAGTCGTCGGCTTCTTTGGTTAGCTTGGCGAGCGCCGCGGCGGTGATGCCGTAGGCTTCGGCCGTGGTGGCTTCGGGGCTGGCCAAGGCCGCTTCGCCGAGCTGCTGGAGCAGGCGGGCTTGTTGCAGCAGCGTTTCATGCCGCATGCGACGCCAACCGCTCAAGGGAAAATCGACCTTGGCGGCGTTCTCCGTGTCGCCTTGATCCCGCAACCAAATCGCCAGCACGCCGCCGAACCGGAAAGCCTCCCGTTCCAGCTCGTCCTCCTCGGTGGCTTTGCGTTCGGCCGCACCGGTGGTGACGGCTTGCTGCTGGGCCGTGAAATCCGCCAAATCCTCGACGGCTTGCATCGCCGCAGTGGCTTTGGTCGTGAAAATAAGGGGCGGCTGGTTCTGCCACACCGGCAGGTACTCGGGCCGGTTGAGCGTGCCGGACGCGGTGCGGAACATCCCGAGACGATTGACGAATTCGTCTTGCATGGCCTTCTCCCAGAGCAGGGTTCGAGGGGTGATATCCGAGCCAAGCAGCGGGCCGCGACGGTTGGTTTGCCAGAAGTCGCGGGCCCTTTGCGAAGCTGCGATACCTGAAAAACACCAGGGATTCTCTCGATTGCTTGCCGCTGGCCCATTGGCCAATGCAAGCAGCGATGCCGCCGATTTTACGGGGTGCTACTCCGAAAACCACCCCTTCCGTGACACTTTTTCGCAAAAGTTCATTTCGCTGGCTTCAGCCCGCCGCGTGAGAAGCCTCCGAAATCGACTGAATTCGCTGGGTTTCGCGTGATGACGCCGTCATTGCGCCGTCCGACCGAGCGATTGCGCTAGCCGACCGATCAATTGCGCTAACCGACCGGGCGATTGCGCTGGCCGGAATGGGACGGGACTTGACTCGTTGCGCGGATGCTCGGTGGCTCCGGCCGCGAGCGTCGCGGGGCCGGAGGATGCTACCACGAAGGACGCGAAGAGCACGAAGGAAAGAACCTTCAACAATCAAAAATCAACAATCGCCAATCATCAATCCTCTTCTCTTCGTGCTCTTCGTGTCCTTCGTGGTTGTTATGAGATTTGTGAGCTGGAGTTGGCGGGCGGCTGGCGGTGCCGTCGCCGCTTCGCGGCTTGGGGATTTATGGGTATTGGTTTCCACAGGCTGACGCCTGTGGCTACCTACTGTCGCGGCTATCGCCGCTAGGAATCGTGCGGAGTAATCGGTGTCGATTTCTCGTTGCGGTGCGTTTGAGGCGGCCGGTAGATGAGAATACGAGCGTAATGCGTAAGTGTGTGATTCGATAGATTCACTTGCTGGCGCCGCGTGCTAGTTTGTTGTGATCTGCCGCTCGGCTTGAAGAAGGCAACGCAAAGGCGCGAGGGCGCAAAGACGCAAGGGGAGAAAGTGGATTGGTACGAGCCGTTGGGTGTGGCGAGACCGGAGGGCTGGCGCACTGCCGCTTTGAGTGATTTGGTCGCTTGTTTGTGGACTTGTCTCACACTTCACATACTTCGCGCATGCGTTCCAGGCCGAGGCGGACCACTTCGCGCGGGTCGCTGTCCCATAACGTTGGGTTGAACAGTTCGAGACTCACCGTGCCGTCGTAGCCTTTGTCTCGCAGCACTTGGATTTCGGCTCGCAGATCGATCACGCCGTCGCCTACCATCACACGATCGGCGTCTTTTTGTTGGGTGGGTGGGATGTGTGGCGCGGCGTCGTCGATGTGATAGTGAGAGATGCGTTCGATCGGGATCGCTCGCAGATCGTCCAGCGTCGAATTGCTGTTCCAACTGTGAAACGCGTCCAGCACGAACGTGGCGTCGGGGTCCTCGGCGTCGCGGACCACTTGCCAGGCGTGGTTCAGGTGATACGCCGACTTGAGAAAGCTGATGTACTCGAACGTCGGTTTCACTCCGCCCACTTGCCGACCGATCTCCAACAGATCGCGATAGCGGCGCGTCAGCACGCCGAAGTCGCACGGATCGACCGGCGGGCTGCAAACCAACCAGGGGCTGCCCAGCCGCCGGCAGAGTTCCAGCCGCCGCTTGGCTTCTTCGCGCATAAAGCGATACTCGAACTCGCTGGCCTCGCCCCAACCACGCAGCGCGATCATGCAGGGCACGATCAGGCCATAGTCGGCCAGCATCTTTTCGACCGTGCTGACTTCGCCCCCTTGGCCGACGAATTCGTAGATGTCGTTCACCCACAGTTCGATGCCGTCATAGCCCGCTTCGCCCGCCAAGCGGATTTTGTCGGTCAGCGATTGCGGTTTGATCGTGCTGGTGTTCAAGCAAAGTTTCAGGGCCATGGCGTCGTTGCCTCGCGGATCGGTCGATGCGGGGAGTGATTCGGTCGAACGTTGGGGCCGCATTATATCGGAATCGCTCGCGCGGAAGACGCGGTTCGGCGACTCGCCAAAGTGCGGACGAAAATTGTTCGAGTACAATCGAACGCCGAACGAATTTCGCCCAGCCCGCAGGAGAAAGCTAATGACGCTACGTCCGCCCGCGATTCTGTTGTCCGTGGCGCTGCTCGCCATGGCCGCGGTGGCCTCGAACGCCGCCGAGCCCGAGATGGTATTTGTGTTGATCGGCCAGTCGAACATGGCGGGCCGAGCACCGTTGGCCGAGGGTGATGAGGAGCCGTTGCCCGGCATGTTGCTGCTGGACGCCGATGGAAAATGGGAGGCGGCTCGCAATCCGCTGAATCGTTATGCGTCGAATCGCAAGACGCTGTCGATGCAGCGAATCAGCCCCGGCGACGGCTTTGCCCGCGAGCTGCATCGGCAGTTGCCCGACAAGCGAATCGGTTTGGTATCGAACGCTCGCGGCGGCACGTCGATCGAAGAATGGGGCCGCGATCAGCCTCTGTATGTGAACACGCTCAAGCGGCTGGAGGCCGTGCCGCACGACAAGATCGCGGGCGTCATTTGGCATCAGGGGGAAGCGAACGCGAACGACCCGATGTATCTGGATAAGCTGGCCGAGTTGGTCGGCCGGCTGCGAGCGGATTTGAAGCGGCCCGAGTTGCCGTTCGTGGCGGGGCAGGTGTTTGGCGATCGTCCGGTGAATGCGTTGATTGCCAAGCTGCCCGAGCGCGTCGAGCACACGGCCTATGTGAGTGCCGACGGGTTGAAGGTGTTCGACGGCGTTCACTTCGACCGCGATAGCCAACAGACGTTGGGCAAACGTTACGCGGAAGCGATGCTGAAGTTACTCGGGCCGAAGCAAGACTGATGTCCACATCCCGCGATTTGTTGGTTCGCTTGGCGCGAACGCTCGTTTATCTGGCGATTGTCGGCATGGTTATCGCGCTGTCGGCGATCGTGGCTTCGCGTATTACGATCGCGCAGCTCAGGGCGATGTTGCCGGCCGAGATGCTGTCGGCTGGGGCGGCGCCGGCGCAAATGGCGCCGTCGGCGGCGAACGCGGAAGCCCAGCTTGTGACGGGCCCGATTCCCGGCACGGTCGAGCTGGATTTGTACGCGGCGTTGGGGCTGTCGCAGGCGGAGTTCGTCGAGCTGTTGGCGGCGAATCCTCATTTGCGAATCGGCAATGCCTATACGCTGGCGATGACGATCGGCAACGGCGGCGGCGATCACTTGGCCGAGGGCGACGTGATTCTTCGCTGGGACGGCGGGCAGATGGTGCAGCACATCGGGGTGTCGGGCGTGTTGGCCGTGCGAGTGTCGAGGCGATGTTGCCCGGCCTGCGAATCGTGGTGCCCGAGGGCTACACGGTGTTTCGCCAAACGTCGTTGCCGGGCGGGACTGCTTACGAGCCGGACGAGTCGTTTGACGAGTTCGACTTGCCGGATGCCGCGGGAGCGATTGCCCATCGTGTCGGACACCGAGCTGACCACGCGGCTTCGACAGGCGCTGGTTAAGATTCGCGACGCTCGCAGTTCGCTGGACGGAGCGACGTTGCTCGGGCAGCTGCGCGAGGCCGATGCGAGCTGGCGTTGGATGCGGTCCGATCGGCTGAGTCGGACGAGCCCGCGGTGCTCACGCCGGCCGAGATTCATCAACAGCGAAGCGATTCGGTCGTGGTGGTCGGGCATTTGTTTCGCGATGGCAATCACTCGGCGGCGTCGGGCGTCGTGGTGCATCCATCGGAGTGATCGCGACGGCTTATCATGTGGGATGAACAAATCAACGGCCGTGGCCCGAGCCGTGATGTTGGCGGACGGCCGAGCGTTTCCCGTAGTCGAAGTGTTGGCGGCCGATATGGCTCATGAGTGGCACGCTGATCCGCGTCGACGCCGCCGATTTGCCGCGTCGCCGATTGCAATGGGCGACGGCGCGGGGACGCCGGTCACGGTGATCCGCTCACCCCGGCGGCTGTTTTTATAACTTGACGCAAGGTCACATCAGCCGCTACTTCGGCGTCACGCGGTACGGTCGCTCGGCTGTGCAGATGGCCGTCACGGCGGAGTTTGCCGATGGCAGCAGCGGCGGAGCGATCTTCAACGATCGTGGCGAGCTGACCGGGATCGTCTCGGCGACCAATCAAATCGGCAACCAAATGGTCTACCGCACCGCCGCCCCGGCGTTCTTGCTGCGGCGACTTGCTGGGGATACGAGCGAGTCGGATGACGCCCGTGAATGTAGTGGCGGGGGACGCGGAGCTCGTGGATGGACCTGTCCGGAGCACGCAGCTAAGCAGCGTTGATCGGGATTTCGCCTTGTAACATCCGGTTATCAATCTCAATCAAGACGGGCAGCAGATCAGCGACCGATGCCACGAGATAATGAGCTCCGGCCTGCTTGAGCTTTTCTCCGGCTTCATCGCATACCCGTTTTCTTTCGTCCGCGGACAAACCGGCGACTTCGTCGACGGATAGCCCGACTCCGTTGCCGGTAAGCGTCACGCCCACCGTCCAACAACCGGCGTTTCGTCCCGCTTCGATACCTACTGGCGTATCGTCGACTTTGACGATCGCCCACAAGGGAAACACATCCAATCGTTTGGCAGCCTCGTAGATCAAATAAGGCGCCGGCCTGCCGCGCGGAGCATCCTCGGCACATAACACACAATCTGGTTGATAGCCTTGTTGCCGAGCGGCGTCGCCAACAATCTCCATCAGTTCGCGGGTATAACCGGTGGAAGAACCGATCTTCAGCCCGCGATGCCGACATTCGGCAATCGTTTCCGGGACGCCTGGAATAACGTGCGAATGATCCCCCAGGATGCTCTTTTGGAGCGGCAGAAAATCCGCATACATGGCGTCGATATCCGCGTCGCCACATCCCCGTCCATAAGCGGCCAGCCAAGCGGCGGCGACTTCGGGCATGGCGGCGATCGTGGCGATATGATCTCGCTTGGCCCGTCCCATGGGTTCTCGCGCTTGGGCCAGACTGATCGGCACTTCGCGACGTCGGAATATCTCCTGAAACACAATCGCCGGAGCTCGGCTGCCGTGATCGATCGTGGTACCAGCCCAATCCAATACCAGGGCTTTAATTCGCTGAAATTGGTCACTCATTCGGTCTCTCCCATCCATTGGCGCCACATGCGTTCCGCCAATCCAAAAGACATCGTCATCCCGGCGCCTCCAGGCCCCACACTAATATGCACTCGGTCCTCGGCGTCCACTTCCACAATCGGCAGCGTGGGGTGTTTGGCGTACACTCCATGCCAACGTTCGTCGATTGTCCAATCTTGCAACTGAAATACCTTGCGCGCCTCGCGCAGCATCAAGGCGTCGATTTCGGGTTTGTCGAACGGCTGAATCGCATCATCATACTCATGGGAATCTCCCAGAATCACTTCGCCGCTAGGCAATTGCGACGCCATTAAATGAATGCCATAACGATTCAATTCCGGGTGGTCTGTCGCGATCCGTCGTTCATAAGATTCTAGCGCGGGACAGTGGCGGAACGAGGAATAATGTCGCAACGTCAGCCCGCTGGCTAAATGGGGCGACCCACTTGTGCCGTGTGTATGCGAAGCATCTATTTGTGCGACCGCCTTGAACATTTGCAGCTTGCAGAGCTTCAAACCCGACTGTGCAAGTATTTCAGGATACAAAGTGCGAAGGTCGCTGCCGCTGCAAATGACGACTCGTTCCGCCTGCCAGCGTCGGCCGTCCGAGGCGACGACTTCGCGATCAGCGACACTCACAATCGTCGTATTGAATTGGCACGTCACCCCGAGCGACTCATGTAACCAAGCCGCGACACGAGCGCTGGCGATCCGTGGATTGGCACGTAACTCCGTGTCGCTTGCCATGCCGCCGAGCAAGCCGTGTGGATTGGCTAGCGGCGTTCGCTCGACAACTTCGCTGGTCGTGAGCATTCGGACTGAGTGTTAGTGTTGCGATCACAGAATTGTTCCAAGACCGCGAGTTCATCGGCATGGTGAGCCAGATGGATCGAGCCACACGGTTCGACCGGCAAGACGCCTTGCTCGCCCAACTCCAACCACAACTCGCGCGAACGCAGAGCGACCTGGTGCAATTCGCCCGCGGGCTGACCGATTGGCCAGATCATGCCGAAATTGCGAATCGAAGCCCCTTGGGCCGCGGCAGTTCGCTCCAACAACAAGACTCGCAATCGTCGCCGCGCGGCCATCCAGGCATGAGCCAGACCGACAATGCCTCCACCAACGACAGCCACATCATAATGATCCATCATGCTTATGGCTCCTTGAAAGCGACGGCGGCGATATAGGACGCAAAATGAGACAGCGATGGCGTGGGCAGTTGGGGCGTCTTTGCCATATCATCCCAGTGTCTAAGTCGCACGGCGTCGCGCCAGAAAGGGTTCGCCTCGAAATCGGCTCGTTCCTCCGCCGACATGGGTCCACCTTGTAATTGCAGGCTAACGATCGAAGGCCGCGAAAGAGTGCGGTGATATTCAGAATCGACCGTACACAGATACCGCTTCGCCGCCACGTGCAGTCGCACTGGTTCGACCACGGCCTCGGGAAATCGAGTTCGCAGATAATGAGCCGCCGAGTTTTCGTGGTGGTCGTCGATGCCGGAATCAGGCGCGTCGGCCGGCATATCGTGTAGCAGATGTCCCACGTCGTGAAGCAACGCCGCCACAATTAGCTCCGCACTAGCCGATTCTCGCTCGGCCAACATCGCCGCCTGCAGCGCGTGCTCTAACTGTGAGACCGCTTCTCCACCGTACTGAGAGTCGCCACGCTGCTCGAACAGGCTCACAATTTCCGTTGTATGAGACATCGTAGTTTGCCAAAAGATGGAAAGGTGTCGAAGACGGCCGCCGCTATTCGGGACGTATGGCGATTCGTACGGGGCGAGTTTCGCGGGCCAGTGCGATCGCTTGATTGATCTCGCTGAGTGTAAAAGTTCGCTCGACAAGCTCCGCGAATGGATACTCACTACCGAACTGTGTGAGAAACGCGACCGCCGCCATCAAATCTTGCGGGGCGTAATTGTGTATCCCATGAACCGAGAGACAGCGGCGGACAATACTTTCCGGGTCAAAGCTGACTGAACGCGACTTCATCACCGTACCGACCAACAGCACTTTGCCGGCCACGTCGGCTACTGCAATCGCCGCTTCGACCGCCTCTGCCGCGCCGGACAACTCCACCACCACATCGAACGCATCCGTGCCGGCTTGGGATGCCAGTTCGCGTTTCCAATCGGAAAGATCGGGAGTCCAGTTGATTAAGGCCGCGGCGCCGAACTGCCGGGCACGTTGCAGTCGTGGGGCGGAAGCGTCACATACCGCGACGAGCGAAGCGTTGTGAGAACGTGCCAACGCCGCCGCCGTCAGACCTAACATACCGGCGCCCAGGATCAGCACGCGGCGATCTTCGAGCGACCCTGCCAGTCGATAGGCAGCGCACACCGTGGCCGTGGCGCAGTTGGCTGGACAAAGGATCTCCGCGGGCAATTCCTCCCGTACACGCACGACCGCGGAGCCGGGGCGAAGCAACACGAACTCGGCCAATCCTCCACTCAATGTGGCCCGCCCTTCGGCCAGTGCATGCCCGTACTTGGCCAAGGATCGGCATTTCTGCGGCCAACCTCGGCGACAGCGATCACACTGACCGCACGAAATCGGCGTGGCCCAAGTGACCCGATCGCCTGGGCGAAGCGGTTGCCCCAAGACATCCGTGAGCGGCGGGTCGTTGACCGCGGCCACCACGCCCAAAATCTCATGGCCCAAAATCGAAGGCGCCGGTTCGGTGCGTGATCCCGAGAGCGTGTGCAAATCGCTGCCGCAGATCGTGCAACATTCCACGCGCACGATCGCTTCGCCTGCCTCTAAGGTTGGCAGCGAAAACCGTCGCAACTCCAGCGGCCGGTTCGCTTCCACAAACACGGCCGCTTGGCAACGGCGGGAGTTGATGCTGGCGTGAGGTCGCTCATGGTTGTGGGGCGGAAAGGTGAGAGAGCCAAAGTGATTCGTACTGGGCGGTCGATCGCCGTGTCAGACAAGCGGATGATGTTATTCCGCTGGCGCCAATTCGTCGATCGTCGGCGGGTTTAAATCATTCGCTGGGGAATCGCCGTCCATGCTTGGGATCGCGTCGCGGGCCAGCACCTTTCAAAATAGACGATCGCCAATAACAAACCAACGATCGACAATCCACCAACCGTCAGAAGCGTCCAAAGGAAAAAAGGCAGTACCGTAGCTCGCTCGCTCCACGTTGTGCGCAGTGCAATCACCACGGCGTAACCGAGGTATCCTATCGCGTCGGCCAAATACATCAGAAAACCGAGATTGCAGGGGCGACGGGAAGCGGCGATCAGCCGTTCGAATACCGTGGTATGAAATGCCACATAGGGAACATATAACCCCACGCCACAAGCCACCATAAATACGAACGGCGTGATCCGTCCGCTCATTTGCAGACCGACCGATGCGCCCACCGCCAACAGCGCCGCACACATCAGCGCCATCGTCACACGCATGGCCACGCGATTCGACGCGATCCAAATCGCGAAAGCGTTCAACGCCGTGACGCAGAAGGCGACCACAATTTCCGCCCGCGCGAAAACCGACGGCGTTTCGTTCACTCCCATATCGCGCCAGATCTCGACTCCGAAATCGTCACGAATGGTTCGAATCACGGTAATCGCCACATACACAAACACTAACAACGATAGTCCCGGCCAATAGGCAGTCAGAAACTGCTGCCGATGGCTGCGGAGCATCGTGGTGCGGTGGCTGCGATGCAAGCGATCCGTGTCGTCCGGCGGCGGTGTCGCTTGTAACACCCACACCGAAACAAACAGTGGCAGCAAAAAGATCAGCCCCGTTAGCATCGGCATATGAAATTCACTAATGCCCCAATCGTCGATCAGCCAGCGTCCCACCGACTTCACCACGCCGGACGAGATGATAAAGCTGGCGCACAACGCGGCTGACAACGCTTCGGTTTGCCGGCGGCCTTCGAGGTAACCCAGCACCAGGCCGAACACCATTCCCAGCGGCAATCCGTTCAAGATATCATGGCCACTTTCAATGGCAGCGGCGCGTAGGCGAAACCGACCAAAGCGGCCTCGGCCGTCAGAATCAAGCCGACAATCGTGGCCGCGCGTACTCGGCGCGCATTTCCGAGATCACCTTGATCCCGATGAATTTCGACAGCATGTAGCCGAGCAATTGGGAGATGACCAATGTGGTCTTTAGTCCCAATCCCCAAATTTCTTGGCCCTCGAAGGTTCCGGCTGTGAACGGTTTGCGAAAGGCGTACATGCAGAAGTAGGTGCCGAACGCCGCGCTGGCCGCGATCAAAAGGCGAACGGTGCTGGAACGAGGCGTCGACATAACAAAACAAAGGTTATACGTCCACGGACTGAATCACACGTCGGGCCTGTTCACATAGTTCTTGCGAGGCGGAGTCAGACTCGGCTTCGGCAATGATTCGCACGATCGGCTCGGTGTTGCTGCCACGGACCAGCAACCAACGGCCGGGCCAATCCAGCCGCAGCCCGTCTTGGCGACTCGCCTCCGCCGATGGGAAATGCGACTCCAGCCGATCGAAAGCCGCCGCCGTCTGCTCGCGAGACACTTCGACCTTGGTCTTATGGATCGCATAACGCGGCAACTCATCCACTAACTGGCTCAGCGGCACATCCCGCGAAGCCATTGCATCCAAGATCAACGCCATGCCCACAAAGCTGTCTCGCACCCAGCCCACGCGTGGATCGATCGGGCCGCCGTTCCCTTCGCCGCCGAAGACCGCACGTTCGGCGATCATGCGGTCCACCACGTTCGCTTCGCCAACCGCCGAACGATGAAACGCCACGCCGTATTTCGCGGCCAAATCCTCGGCCATGCGGCTGGTCGCGCAGTTCGTCACAATCGGTCCCGGCGTTTGACGCAATACGTGATCCAGACACAGGGCCAGCGTGTATTCTTCGCCAACGTATCGGCCCCGTTCGTCGATCACGGCCAAACGATCCGCGTCGGGATCTTGGCAAAAGCCCACGGCCGCTTTCCGTTCGATCACCGTACTGCTGACTCCCTGCAAGTTCTCGGCGGTAGGCTCGGGCGGATGAGCGAACCGGCCGTCGGGCGTGTCGCCAACCAACGTCGCCTCGCACCCCAGTTCCGATAACAATCGTCGGCCAAGCACGCTGCCCGCGCCGTGGTTGGAATCCAACAACACTCGAAAGCCCCGCGCACGGATTCGCGGCACGTCGACCGTCGCCAAAACGGCGGCCAAGTGCGGAGCAAGCGTGTCAGCAACTTCGCGCACGGTTCCGATATGGGTGTAGGTAACCCAGTCCGGCTCGGCTTTCTGAAATCGCTCTAACACGCGCTGCCCCCGCTCGGCCGGCAACACTCGCCCTGACGCGTCGAACAGCTTCAGTCCGTTGTATTCGGGCGGGTTATGGCTGGCGCTAATCTGCACTCCGCCAGCCGCCTTCAACGATCGAACCATCACGCCCACGGTGGGAGTTGCCGCCACGCCCAGATCCAAAACTTCGCGGCCCAGTGCGGCCAAGCCTCCTCGCAGCGCATCGGTAAACATCGAGCCGGTGGTGCGTCCGTCGCGCGACAACACAATCGGGCCGGCGGGAATCTCGGCCGCGAAAGCCGCCACGAATCGCACGGCCAGTTCGGGCGACAAACTCTCGCCGACAATGCCTCGAAGTCCCGACACGCTAATAATGGGCTGCTTCATCATGTCCTCCGTGTATGGGCGGTAAAATCTCGCATCCGTGGCCTTTCGAGCCCAGAATATAACACCAATTGTGCCTGGTCGCGGGTCGGCCTCGTTAAGCCTTCGTGAAATCGACGCTCGTCGCGATTAGCATGATGGCTCGTTTCGCCGCGTCCAAGTCACACGATACGGCGACGACCCGCTCCCACAAAACCCGCGCACAAGGACACCGCCCCATGATCCACGCACCCAACAGAATTCGTCTTCGCTCGCTCGCGGCCGTTTGTTTGGCCACGATCTCGGGCCTCACAGGATCGGGAATTGTTGCCACGACGCGGAATCTTCAGGCCGACGAACCGGCCGAAGTGAAGCGGGCCTTTATCGACGGATCGGGCCCCGATTGGCGAGCGTTGACCGGCGAAGACTTTACGCGGGTGAACTGCGATCCCGAAACGTGGACCTTCAAGGACGGCATGATCCACTGTACCGGCCAGCCCGTGGGCGTAATCCGCACGAAGCAGGAGTTCACCAACTTCGAACTCGTCGTCGAATGGCGGCATCTTAAATCGGCCGGCAACTCGGGCGTCTTTGCTTGGGCGGCCGAAGCGGGGCTGGCCGACCTGAAGCCGGGGCAGCTTCCGTCGATCGGCATCGAAGTGCAAATGCTCGATCACGGGTACAAAGAACAATACGAGCAACGATCCGGCCGGAAGGGCGACTGGTTCTCGACTAACGGCGACGTGTTTCCGGTCGGTCGCTCGAAGATGAAGCCCTTCCCGCCGACATCGCCCAACGGCCAACGCAGCTTTCCCAGCAAGGAGCTGAGCAACGGCGTCAACCAGTGGAATCATTACTACGTGCGGGCGATCAACGGCGAGCTGCGGCTGTGGGTCAACGGCGAAGAGGTCTCGGGCGGCACGAATTGCGAGCCGGCCAAGGGCTTTCTCTGCTTGGAATCGGAAGGCTCGCCGATCGAGTTTCGCAACCTCCGCATCCGCGAGCTCCCGTAGCGCACCTTCCCACACGGGAACCGGAACCTCATGTCGTCGATCACGTTTCGGCCCTATCGTCACGACGATCTCGACACCCTGCGAGCGATCATGGTCGATGCGTTCGACGGCGTCTCGATCGACCAAGGGATTGAGCGGGTCCACGGCCCGATCAACGGTCGCGACTGGCGATGGCGAAAGGGCCGGCATCTCGATGAGGACATCGCTCGCGATGCCGGCGGCTTGATCGTGGCCGAAGCCGAAGGGCAGATCATCGGCTTCATCTCCACGTGGATCGATCACGAATCGGGACTGGGCCACATCCCGAATCTCAGCCTCCGCCCTGAATGGCGCGGGCGTGGGATCGGACGCCAACTGATCCAATTGGCCTGTGATCGGTTCCGCGCCGCCGGGCTGACGCACGCCAAGATCGAAACGCTGGAGCAAAACGCCGTGGGCAACCATCTCTACACGGACTGCGGATTCCGCGAAGTGGCTCGGCAAGTTCACTTCGTCGCCGACCTCCGTCCGAATCCCGAATCGCACGCCGCGAAGGAGCCGCCGCCATGAACCCGAATCAAATCAAAGCGGAAGGGCGCGAGCCCGCTGGTTTCGCATTACCGGAGGGCTCGCGCCCTGCCGCTAAGATATGCATCATCGCGTTGCTCTTCGCAACGTTGCTTGCCGCGCCGGCAGCGACCACGCTCGCGCAAAGCGACTATCGAGTGCTGCCGCGCGACTTCAACGCCGACAAGGCGCAGCAGATGATGCGAGCCTATCAGCGCGGCCAAGCGCACGACGCATTGGACCGCCGCTTGACGGAGCTGGAATCGGCGCTCGAATCCGCTGAAGGCATCGCCGCCTACCAACACCGCCGCCGCGAATTCCTGCGGTGGACGTTGGGCGAGCTGCCCCAGCCAACGCCGCTCAACGCGCGAGTGACCGGCACGCTCACGGCCGACGGCTACTCGATCGAGAAGCTGTTGTTCGAGAGCCAGCCGGGCTTCCACGTCACGGCCCTCGTCTATCGGCCCGACGGCGAAGGCCCGTTCCCCGCGATTCTGCATCCGTTGGGGCACAGCGAGAACGGCAAAGCTTACGACAGCTACCAACGCGTGAACCAACTGCTCGCCCGGCACGGCTTCCTGGTTCTCTGCTATGACCCGATCGGCCAAGGCGAACGCAAACAGATCATCAATCCGCAAGGCCGACCGACGCACGGGGCCAGCGGCGAGCACCAGCAGTTGGGCGTCGCCCCGATTTTGCTCGGCGGCGGCTTGGCCAGCTACATGGTGTGCGACGGCGTCCGAGCGTTGGATTATCTCGCCAGCCGGCCCGATGTCGATCCGCAACGCATCGGCTGCACCGGCAATTCCGGCGGCGGAAACATGACCAGCTACCTGATGGCTTACGACGACCGGATCGCGGCCGCCGCACCCGGCTGCTTCATGACCACGCATCGCCTCAAGAACGAAAGCCCCGGCCCCGGCGACGCCGAACAAAACCTGTTCGCCCAGATTCGCGACGGCTTCGATCACCCCGACTTCATCCTGACGCGAGCCCCGCGGCCCACGCTGATCCTCGCGGCCACGCACGACTTCGTGCCGATCGAAGGCACCTGGCAAGCGTTCCGGCAAGCGAAGCGTGTCTACACCCAGCTCGGCTATCCCGAGCGAATCGAGCTGGTCGAAGCCAACGCCAAGCACGGTTTCAGCCGCCGGTTGCGTGAAGCCACCGTGCGGTTCTTCGCCCGCTGGCTGCAGTCGCGGTCGCTCGACGCGTTCGAGGACATCGAGGCGCCGGTCCGCTCCGACGCCGAGCTGCAAGTGACGCCGACCGGCCAAGTGCTCGCGTTGCCGGACGCCCGCTCGATCTTCGATTTGTTCGCCGAGCGAGAGCAACGTCTGGCGGCGAACCGACCGCCGTTGACTCGCGAACTCGTCCGCCAAGCGACCGGCATCCGCAAGCTCGACGAACTGCCCGAACCGAAAGTCGAGCGCGTTTCCACCGAAACGACGCAACCGACACCGCCGCGCCTCAGCGACTCGTGTTTCGTCCGAGCCGGGCATCGTGCTGCCGGCGCTCTATTGGCCGGGCGGCAACGGCGAGCCCGTGTTGATCGCGCCGGCCGACGGGATGAACGCGGCCGTCGACGAAGCCCGGCGGCTTCAGTCGCAAGGCCATCCGGTCCTGGTGCTCGAAGCCCGCGACACGGGCGAGACGGCGACTCGCAACTGGCGTTTCTTCGGGGCCGACTATTACATCGGCCTGATGCTGGGACGCAGTTGGCTGGCCATGCGCACCGAAGACCTGCTGATCGCCGGACGCTGGTTGGCCGCCCAACACGACCGGCCCGCGATCGAGCTGGCGGCCAGCGGCGATGTGGCTGCGTCCGCGCTGCACGCCGCCGCCTTGCAGCCCGCGCTGATCGCGACGCTGAAGACCAAAGACCACGTCGCCTCGTGGCGGGAACTAATGACCGACCCGGCCGCCCATACCCACATCCACATTGCCGTCCCCGGCGTCCTGCGTCACTATGATTTGCCAGACCTAAAAGACCTTCGGCAATCGGTTGAAAATTCTCGATGAGTCAAATATCTCCTAGCACTTCCACATCCTTGCTCGAACGAGTTCAATGCGGCGACACCGGCGCGTGGCACGACTTCGTTCAGCTCTATTGCCCGCTGGTCTACTCGTTCGCTCGGCGAAACGGCCTGCAGCCGGCCGACGCCGACGACATCACGCAGGACGTATTCCACAACGTGATTCAAAAGATCGCCGCGTTTCGCCATCAAGGCCGCCCCGGCAGCCTGCGAAACTGGCTACGCACGATCGCCCGCAACGCCATGATCTCCCGTTATCGCCAACACCGCGACGCACCGGCTATCGGCGGCAGCCACCCCAACTTGGCCGAGACCACGTGGCATCTGCCGCCATCGTCGGGCGCGGATTCAGTCGGCGCGGAATCGCCGGGCGAGGCCGACGACGATCGCGAGCTCCTGCAATCCGCCTTGAAGCTCATCCGGCCGACGTTCAACGAGTTCACTTGGCAATCGTTCTGGCGGTGCGCGGTGCAAGGCCAAGCGGCCGTCGACGTGGCAGCCGACCTCGATGCCACGCCGCAGGCCGTCCGGCAGGCAAAATATCGCGTGATGCAGAAGCTGCGAACGCTGCTGGAACAGTGAACCCGCGACGTTTTGTCTTTTCCAACCGCTTGGAAAAGGCAAATCATCGGCGCGCCGCCGTTTCCAACCACTCAGAAAGCGCGCCGCGCCGTCGTTTTGCGATTTCTGACCGTCTGGAAAAGACAAATCGTCGGTGCGCCGGCAGTTCTGGACGGTCGGAAAGCGCGTCGCGCCGCCATTTTGTCTTTCTCAACCGTCCAAGAAAGACAAAATGGCGTCGATTTGCCGATCGCGGACGGTTGAGACGCTCGGCGCAGCGTCGTTTCGCGCGTCTCAACCGCTTAAGAAAGACAAAGTGGCGTCCGTTTGCATGTCGTGAACGGTTAAGACGCTCGGCGCAGCGCCATTTCGCGCGTCTCAACCACTCGCGAAAGACAAAATGGCGTCGCGTCGGCTGTCTCAGACGGTCGCGACGCTCGGCGCAGCGTTGTTTTGCCCGTCTCAACCACTCGCGAAGACAAAATGGCGTCGCGTCGGCTGTCGTGAACGGTTGAGACGCTCGGCACGCGTTGTTTTGCCCGTCTCAACCGCCTGCGAAAGGCAAAAACGCTACGCGGCCGCGACTCAGCGGCTCGGCAGGTCTCCCGCGCTCGGCGCGCTCGGCGCAGGTCTCCCGACCTCGCCGAAACCACCGACCGAAGGTCTCCTTGCAGCGCCGGGAGACCTGCGGTCAGAAACGTGCGGGGTCGGGAGACCCGCGCACAGCCAGCCCCACGCACAGCCAGCCCCGCGCACAGCCAGCCCCGCGCACAGCCAGCCCCGCGCACAGACCGCGGCCGCGAACCACGTTGACCGAACGCTTGGCCGCCGCCCAAAATTTTCCGCGTGGCGCGATTGCGTTCTACCAATGTCGAGAGTCGTTGGACGCTCGCCAACGAACCTGCCCGCTCGCACCTGGGAGAACCACGCATGCCATCGCAATTCGCAGCCCAACTGACCGACGCCGAAATCAACACCCGCGACAACTGGGGCGGAGATTGGAACGAGCTGGAAACCGCGCTGCGCGGCCTTTCACAGACTCAGCCTGGGGCCCGATTCGCCGACGAGCCGCAATGCGAAGCCGTGCGTCAGACGCTTTGCGAGCTGCGGCATCCGCATCGCATCGGCGACACGATCGGGCCGTATCGGCTGGAGCGTTTGCTGGGAGCCGGCGGCATGGGCACGGTCTATCTGGCTCGGCACCTGACGCTCGATCAACCCGCGGCCGTCAAGGTGCTGAACCTCGATGGATCGCTGAACTCGCAAGCCATTCGCCGCTTCCGCAAGGAGATGGAAACGGCCGGCAAGCTGGTGCATCCGCACATCGTTCGGGCCCTGCACGCCGGCGACGAACAAGGCGTGCCGTATTTGGCGATGGAGTTCGTCGAAGGCGTGGACCTGTCCAGCGTCCTGGCTCAGCACGGCCCGATGAACGCCGCGACCGTGGCCGCGATCGCTCGGCAAGCTGCCGTGGCTTTGCAGCACGCTCATCAAGCCGGTGTCGTGCATCGCGACGTGAAGCCCAGCAATCTGATGCTCACGCCCGAAGGCACGATCAAGCTGCTCGATCTCGGACTGGCCCTCGACCGTGAACGCCAAGCGGCCGCTCGCCAACAACTGACGCGGACCGGACAGGCGCTCGGCACGATCGACTTCGTGGCCCCCGAGCAGCTCGAAGACCCGAGCCGCGTCGATGCGCGAGCTGATATTTACAGTTTGGGAGCGACGATGTTCGCGTTGCTCAGCGGCACGGCCCCGTGGGATCATCGGCATTACGCCTCGCCGGCCAAACAAGTCGCGGATGTGTTGGGCGGCGAGCGTCCGTCGCTGAAGAACCGTCGGGCTTCCAGCGACGACCGGCTTGATTCGCTGGTCGAACGCATGCTGCACCGCGATCCGCGGCAGCGTCCTGAATCGCTGGCCGACGTGATCCCGCAACTGGAAGCGATCGCCGGCAACGCCGACCCGCGCGATTTGCTGAATCCAGCGGTCGACACCTCGCCCGCCGCGGCCGGGACGCCGATTGTGGCCCAGCCCGCGGCTCGTGCTGGAACGGGACGCCCCGGCTGGCTCGCGGCCTTCGGTGTGGCCGCCGCCGCGCTGGCGTTGGTGGCCGCAGGCGCGATCTGGCTGCAAAACGACAACGGCTCGCTCCGCATCCGTCTGGCTCCCGGCCAAACGATCACGGTCGAAGCCGCTCCGGTCGAGCCCGAAATCATCGCCCCGCAAGATCAGCGCACCGCCGCCATCTGGACCATCGCCCGCGGCGGCCGAGTGACCATCGGTTCGGAACAAAAGCCGATCACCATTCGCACGGTGGACAAACTGCCTGCGGAAGATTTTCGTCTGCGGACGATCGACTTGAGCGGCGCGAAGGAGCTCTCCGCCAAACAGCTCCGCGAACTCGGCCAGCTCCCACAACTGCTCGGCCTGGTACTGGACGGAACCGCCGTGGGAGACGACCTCACGGAAGTGCTCCCCAATTTCCCGAAGCTTCAAGCTCTCTATCTAAGAAACACCCAAGTCACCGACACCAGCCTCCCCTATCTCGGCAGCCGCCAAACGCTCCGTGGCCTCGCGCTCGACGGCACCGCCATAACCAACGCAAGGCTCTCCGCGCTCTTAGAGAACGGCCACCTCGAAAAGCTCCTATTGAACAACACCAAGATCAGCGACGCCGGCATCCAAACGCTCGCCGCCCTGCCGTTGCTGATTCATTTAGAGATTGCCAACACAGCCGTCACCGACAAAGCCTCTTCCGCGCTACGCCGTCTGGAAAAGCTTCATGCTCTCAACATCACTGGCACATCCATCTCGGATTCAACCATTCGAGAACTCCGCGACGCACTGCCCAAATGCGAGATTACCTCGCAGGTAGACAAATAAACGCGGCAATCACAACGTCGCCACGCGGCTGCTTGATTCGCAACCCGCGCGCAATCACAATCGCGGGCTTCGAGACGCGAATTGCTAAACCACGCCCGAATCACACTGTCCCTTCTTCTTTTGCGCAACTCCACCTCCCAGAGCCTTCACGATATGCCCGCTGCCCACCGAACTCCCCGTAAACGCGCGACCAGCCAGCGACGTTTCCGCCGCGCATTCTTCGAGCTATTAGAAGATCGCCGTCTCCTGGCAGCCAGCAGTTGCGATCTCTTCGATCTAAGCGTGACCGGCGCATGCTGGCACTATAACGATACGTTCGCCACGGCCACGAATTTTGGTCAACGATCTCAAGATTTCGACATCCCCGCGCAATCTCTGTACGACTCGGGCGGTGTTCAAGACGTAGATGTGTTCGCATTCAGCATCGTGGCCAACGCGACCAGCAGCGATCGCATCGTGGTCAATACCAGCAACTTCTGGGAGACCGACGGGTTCTTCTTTTACTACGGAAACGTGGAACTGCAACTGCACGGAGTCCTGCCTAACGGCCAAACCGTGTTCAGTCGCTCGGCGTCGACCGGAATCACGCAATCTGGCAGCGCCACAATTTCTCTCGCCGGTCTGCCGCCAGCCCCTTACTTGGTGCAGGTTCGCGACATCTCGGGCCTCACGATCAGCGGCAACTATTCCCTGGACATCGATGTCCCAGCCGCCATCACGCCCGACATCTGGGAGCCCTTGGAATCGCAGGCCGTGCCATGGAACTTGGGATTGATTGATCAATCGTTCTCTCTGAACGGTAACATCCATGCCGCTGGAGACGACGACTACTTCACCTTCCGAATTGCCGGTAATGGAAACGCCAACGACTATGTGAGACTCACGTCGGATCACACACGAGGCGACATCAATCTGGCGGTATGGGACGCTTTCGGCAACCAAAGGTACTCCGCCACGACCAACGACGTGGAAACCGTTTCATTAAACGGGCTTCCTCCGGGCATTTACACCGCCCATGTGTATGGCGGCATCAATACGAATCCCGCCTACACACTCAGCTTCGCGACGCCTCCGGTTCCCAAGGCCGATCGCTACGACTCCGGATTGCTACGCAACGACTTTCTGTTTACCGCCACGGACTTGGGCACTCCCCAAGGAGCCGGCAGCGAAACCATGCTATCCCTGGAGGCGAACGACGTGGACTGGTTTCGGGTGCGAACGGCCGACACATCCAGCGTGTTCCACCAGATTGGCGTGGCCTTCGACGGCTCGCGTGGCAACGTCGATCTGGCTTTCTACGATAGCGCCGGTAATTTGCTCGCTGTCTCCAATCATCCAACTGGATCCAGCGAGACGATCTTTCTGAATGGCCTGCTGCCCGGATCCTACTATGTGGCCGTGTACGGCCAATCCAATGCAAACTACACACTGTCTTGGAATCTGCCGAATGCTCCCGTGGGCGACTCCATGGAGCCCAACAACACTTTCGCGGCGGCCACTGATCTCGATGTGGTGGAAGGGGAAGTTCAGTTTAATGATCTTTCAATTCACACCTATGGCAACGATGACTGGTACCGTTTTCATATTGACTCCGCGGGGAGGGAAGGGCATTACGTCGAGATTGATTTCGATCACCGCCGGGGTGATCTCGACCTGGCACTTTACGACTCGACGGGCTCGATACTCGGCAGCTCGAATGGAGTCTCGAACCGGGAACGCATTTCCTTGGCCGGACTTCCCGCGGGCGACTATTACGTCTGGGTCGGAGGTTTTCTCGGGGCGATCAATCCTTCGTATCGCCTATCATTCGCCGCGCCGCAAGCCACCGCGCAAGACTTTACGGAAGCCGCCGCTCCGCCCTACGATTTGGGCAAACGCCAAGGCACGTCGATCGTCACGGGGCTTTCGATCCACGACTCCAGCGACATCGACTGGTTTCAGTTCGAGCTGACCGGAACGGGCGGCGGCCAACATGCCGTGACCGTGGATCATAACGCGGCTGTCGGCCTATTGGATGCGGTGTTGTTTGATTCCAATGGCGTCTATTTGGGCCAGGCGTCAGGTTCAGCGCGATACAGTCAGTCCGCCGGGGCCGCCAACGAGATTCCGCTTGCCGGTCTGGAGCCGGGCGTTTATCTCTTGGGGGTGTATAGCGCCGAGGGCGATCCCAATCCTCAGTACGAACTTCGATTTGATGCACCTGGCGGCGTGCTCGCGGGCGACTATCTGGAGTCCAACAATTCGAGCGCCGCGGCCACGGACCTTGGCGCCGTACATGGTTTGGAGACGTGGACCGATCCGACTCGACCTTTATCCATTCACGATGCGACCGACACGGACTGGTATGAGTTTGAACTGACGCAAACCGCGAATGTGGGACACTTCGCGGCGATCGCCTTCGATCATCAACGCGGCGATCTGGATTTGCGACTCTACCGTCAGACCACGGGCGGCGCCGCCGAGTCGGTTTCGATTCGCGCGTCCGAGAGCGTGAATAATGTGGAACGCGTCAGCTTGGATGCGCTTCAAGCCGGGCACTACTATCTGCAAGTGGTCGGAAACAACAACGCCACGAATCCTGTATACGGGCTAATCATTAACGCGCCAGGTGGTGATCGCTTCGAGAACAACAACACGCGGGACCGAGCGACGGAGTTGGGGCGAACGACGATCGACGCCAATGGCCAACGTATTCTCGGACCGCTCACCGGCGCCGAGTTGTGGACCAATCTCTCGTTGCACGCGGACGACGGTGACCCTAACAACGGCACCGGCCCCGATGTGGATTGGTATGAGATTAATCTGGCGGAGAATGCGGGCCCATCGCACTTCGCGCAGATTCGCTTTACTCACGCTTTGGGTAACTTGGAACTCGAAGTACGAAATGCCAGCGGGTCTATCTCGCGACGTTCCCATAGTACCAGCGACAATGAAACGGTCATCCTGGACGGCCTCCGCGCCGCCGACGGCCCGTACTATGTGGTTGTAACCGGGTTCGAAGGACAGTCCAATCCCTACTATGAACTGCGAATCAACGCGCCGGAGCCGGTGCGACCCGACGTATATGAAAACAATGACACTCTCGGCACCACATCCGATTTCGGTGTCGTACGTGGATGGCGAATGCTGGCGGATAGGGATCGACCGCTCTCCATCGAAGCCAACGACGACGATTGGTACCGTTTTGAGATCGCCGCGACCGCGGATTCCGGGCATTTCGTGGCGATCGCTTTCGATCATGCCTTGGGCGACTTGGACCTAGCACTGTACGACTCCTCGGGCGACGAATTGGACGCTTCGCGAACGGCCAATCAAATAGAGCTGTTGTCGCTCGCCACGCTTCCAGCCGGCGTCTACTATGCGCGCGTGTCGGGTAACAACGGCGCGGACAACCCTCGCTATTCGCTGGGAATCCTGGCTCCCGGTGTCGCCGACGTAGATCCTTATGAGATTAACGATACGCTGAGCGACGCCACCGACTTCGGCTTGGTGACGGGCGTCGAAACATTGACGGGCCTATCGCTGCACGACGACTCGGACATCGATGTATTCACGTTCGAGATGGCTGCTACGGGTCAGCGAGGGCACGGTGTGGAAATTGCCTTTGGACACACACGCGGGGATCTCGACTTGGCGATCGTCGGCCCCGATGGCCAACGTCGCGAGTCGGCCAGTGTTTCGAATGTGGAGCACATATCGTTAGATGGGATGCCGGCAGGCGTCTATCGAGTCGAAGTGTTTGGAAAGGCGAATCCGAGTTATTCGTTGATGTTGCGAACCCCGGAACCCGACGGCGATTTCGCTGAAGCGACGGCGGGAAAGACCAATAATGATTCCAAGGCCGATGCATATGATTTGAGAACAATATTGGGTCGGCAGACACTGAACGATCTGTCGATTCATAGCGTGACGGACGTGGATTGGTATCGATTCGATTTGGCGGCCGATGCCGCGGCCAATCACTATGCGGCCATTTCTTTTGATGCGCGAATCGGCGACCTGGACTTGTATCTGGTGGATAGCGCGGGAACCATATTGCGCGCGTCGGAGACGTTGGAGGGCGTGGAACGAGTATCCCTGACCGATTTGGCAGCAGACCAAGGGCCGTACTATTTGCAAGTCGAAGGGCATCGGGGTGCGACGAATCCCAGTTACGCCTTGCAAATCAATGGACCGGCCGCCGATGTGCGGTCGGATTGGGCCGAGCCGAACGATAGTCGCCAGACTTCCCATTCCTTGCAGCAGATCGAAGGCGTACAAACGTGGTCGCAACTGTCACTGCATTCGGATAGCGACGTGGATTGGTACGAATTCACGATGCTGCCTGGCACGGTAGGATTGGCCGGACATGCCGTGTCGATCACGTTTGACGATGCACAGGGAAATCTGGATTTGGAGCTCTATTCGAGCGCTAATCCCCAGAATCCACTCGTATCAGCCAACGTAGGTGATCGCGAACGCATATCGCTTACGGGATTGACGGCCGAGGATGGCCCCTTTGCAATCAAGGTGTCCGGCAGCGCGAATCCGTCTTATACATTGGCTATTGACGCCCCGTTAGACGCCGCCACAGATTGGGCGGAACGACATGCTGATCGGCTTGACAACGATTCATTGGCGTCGGCCTATGATTTGAGAATCGTTCAGGGAATGAACTCGCTCAGTCATCTATCAATCGACCCTGCCGACGATCAAGACTATTTTCGTTTTGAGTTACCAACCGGTGGCGACACAGTAAGCTATGCTCGCATTGATTTTCGGCATGACGACGGCGACTTAACGTTACAACTGCTGGACGCCGCCGGTGCTGAACTGGCGAGTTCGGCCAGTTCGACGAACTTTGAGCAGTTGAGCCTCGCGGGTCTGGCAGGCGGCGTCTACTTTTTACGAATCGTGGGAGCAACCGCGGTAACTACGAATCCAGCGTACACATTGACCGTCGCCGCGCCGGGAGGTTTAGTCCCCGACTTTGCGGAAACGAATGACACACCCGCGCAAGCGTTCAACTTGCGCGACTTGGAATCTAGCGGGGCGCGGACCCGTGACGGTTTGGGCGGTACGCCGGGATTCTTCGGAGCCACGGGGTTCTTTAGCCAACCCACGATCCCCAGCAGTCTGAATACGTGGGCAGGACAGCCAGGGGCCAGTCTGGCATTGCATTCCACCGTGGCGCAAGCGGGTTTTGAACCGGGCGGCTACCTCAACCAGTTGGCGGCCGGCGTAAACCCACTATTGTTGCTCGATGATTCGTTCGGTTCAACACAATATGTGAGTTCGGCTTTGAGCTTCGATCCGCTTGCTTATCTCAACGATATGTGGGGTGCAACCCAGGCCGGAGTTCAGTCCGTTGCAAATTTGCTGGAGGGAACCGGGAGTTTCGGCCAGAACACAGGCAATCCCTACGGCAGCTTGTTGCCCCTGGGAGGAACCAGTGGTCTAACTGGTCTCGCGGCATTAGGTGGCCTCTACAACCCGTACCAAGCCCAATCCAACTATGCGACCGCAGTTGCACTAAATCAATTCAACCAGCAATTGAACAACCTGTTCAGTTTCACGGCTAACACAGGATTGTTAGGCGGCACTGGTTATAGTCCCGCATTCAGCTATCTGATCGGCGGCGGATATCTTTCATCGCCAAGCTGCAATCCTTACTCCTCGTTTCAAATCATTGGCGGCCCGCCTCCTTGCCGGAACATCGCCGGCGACGGAGTTGTCGAGGATTCAGCCGTGCGGCTTGACGATTTGTCGCTGCACAATGGCAACGACGAAGACTGGTTTCGTTTCGAATTGTCTCGCGACGGCCGCGAAGGTCAGTTCGCGCGGGTGACGCTCGGCGGTGAACGCCGCAATATCGAACTGGCGCTGTTCGCCGACGATGTGGTGACATCTCCGACATCGACGCTGCCGATTGATCGCGTCGAAGCCTTCGCCGCGGAATTCGGAGTGCCGCTGGCAGGGTTGGCGAGCGGCACGTACTTCTTACGCATCCGAGGCGACGCCGTTGAGAACTATGTGTTGGAAATCGATGCCACGCCCGCGGTGGAGCTGACGGGCGACTGGTCGGAGAACAATGATACCCAAGTCGATGCTTTCGACCTACGAAAAGTTGAGGGAACTCAAGAGTATGGCCAGCTTTCCATTCATAACTCGATGGACCAAGACTGGTTCGAATTTGAAACAACTGCCGTAGGGTTGCCGGGCCACTTTGTTCAAATCGGCTTTCGCAACGCGGACGGAGACCTCGACCTGACGCTGTTCGATAACCAAGGAACGGAAGTGGGTCGTTCGGGAGGCGTGCAAAATGAGGAACGTGTCTCTCTCGATGGCCTGCCCGCGGGTCGCTACTTTGTCCGCGTGACTGGGTACCGAGGCGCGGTAAACCCAAATTATTCGCTAGCGATCCACGCCCCAAATCCAACCATTCGTGCGGATCACCTGGAGCCAAATTCCACGCGTGGCACGGCGACCGTGCTGGATGCAAGTGGTGGCGTGGACCATATTGACTCGCTCACCATCCATGCTGGCGACGCCGACTGGTTTCGCTTCACAACGCTCGGTGTGGGTGCGGCATCTAGTAGCGTGGGGATCGAATTTGACCACTCCTTGGGCGACCTCGATCTCCGCCTTTACGATTCCACGGGCGTGCTACTAACGTCGTCGACCGGAACGGACAATCATGAGCGAATAACCATGGCCGGCCGAGCCGCGGGGACCTATTTCGTAAAAGTAGATGGAGCGAGTGCCTCGACCTCGAACAATTACCGCTTGTCGCTTGACGTGCCGACGATTGCCGAACCGAATCGACAAGTCGACGATTGGACGATTATGGTTTATATGACGGCCAGTGATCTGGAGCGGTATGCGTTTCAAGACATCAATGAGATGGAGTTAGCGGCGTTGAGGCTACCATCCACGGTCAATGTGGTTGTCCTGCTCGATCAGAATTCATCCCCGGTGATTTCGAATCAGGGGCCGCGATTCGGAATGACATTCCCCACGGGAACCAGTGCCGCTTGGGGCGACACGGGCCGGGCGATCATACGTGGGGACGCGGATCCCAACCGAATTACCACAGAATTCGAGCGCATTGGCGAGCGAAACACGGGCTCGGCGGATTCGCTGGTCGAATTCGTCACTTGGGCCGTGGACGTGGCGCCCGCGGAACGCTATGCCCTAGTGATGTGGGATCACGGAGGCGGATTAACGGGCACCAACCTCGACCATGAATCAGCGGGGGACATGTTAACGACGTCGGAACTGGTCGCTGCTTTGACGCAATTGCGCCAGCAAAGTTCGGCGGTCGAGTTGGATCTCCTGGCTTTCGACGCGTGTCAAATGGCCATGACCGAAGTCGCCTACGCGACCCGAGAGTTCGCCGACGTGTTTGTAGGATCGGAAGAGAACGAGGGCGGCGAAGGCTATAACTATTATACGACCTTATCGTACTTGTTCTCATACCCATCTACCGTGACTCCACAAATGTTCGGCGCTGGGATTGTTGCGAGCTACGGGCTCCAATACGTCAATGGTCTCAACTACCAGGACACGCATTCGGTGACGAACACCATCGCCGTTGAGGGTGTTACGCAGGCATTGCGGCAGTTCGTGGACATCGCGACAACGGTCGCCTCGCCGCTCGATTGGGCACTTCTTCGCGGCTCGCTGACCAACGTACCTGTCTACCCCGTCAGCATCGGATTCCATCGCGACTTGGGACAATTTATGGACCACATTCAACGCACCGCGGTGAATCCCCTGATTGCCACTGCCGCCAACCAAGTCGTCGTAGCTTTGAGCAATGCTGTATTGGCTCGCACATCCGATCGACGGGGATCAAGTGGGTTGGCGATTCTGTTGCCGCGACCAGACCAAGGAGTGACGTTGGCCGGCATGCTGCCAAGCTATCGCTCGGAACACGCTGATTTCGTCGCGGCGACGCGTTGGGACCAGTTCCTCACCGGATTTATCGATCCACTTGCGAGTGTCGCCACATTCTATCAATCGGATTGGGCCGGCCGAAACGCGGTTTCGGCGCGAGCGTTCAACTTGGGAGATCTTATTAGCGAAGGGTATGTGTTTCCAAACCTACAAACCAGTCCAAGCGAGTTGGACTGGTATCGTTTCACACTACACGCGACGGCCACTAGTGCGGACCGCGTGCAATTAGTTGCACCGGACTCTTTGGACAACCCACCCACGCTTGAATTGTGGGGTGAGCCAAACGAAGGTAGCGAAGGTTTCCAGCGACTGGCCGTGGGTTCAATCGTGGACGGCGCGGTCGAGCTGGATTTGGCGAGTCTTACCGAAGGTGAATACTACATTCGGATCGATGCCTCACAGTCCGAGTCTAGTATCGCTTACGAGCTTCGGATCGATGCGCCTCGCGCGGCACTCGACGTGGACTGGGCGCGAGGAAACGATCGTGCGGAAAAGTCGCGTGATTTGGGTGTAATCTCATCCAACGTGTTACTAAACGGCCTGTCACTAACGCCGGGAGACACCGACTGGTTTACTTTTAGCACGCCGCGTCTGGCATCGGAAGCAAACCATTTCGTGCGAATAATGTCACCCACCGGCGCTACTTTCACCGCCGAGCTACAGACGATTGACGGTTTCACGGTGTCGTCCGCCGATGGGACGTCGGAGGCCAAGTTGGCGTTCTCGGTTGGCGGGGGCGCAAGCTACCGGTTACGAGCCGCGGGTTTGGAACTTACCGAGGCAGTTCCTTTGACCGTGTTATTCGAAAGCGAACAACCTAACACCGATCCCACACTGAGTGGGCTAATCGATGTCACTATCAACGAGGATCAGGTCGCTGGCCCCTTGTCATTCCAGGTGGGAGATCTGGAAACGGCACCGGACAGGCTAATTGTCGCCGCAACTTCTTCCAATGCGACGCTCTTGCCTGATTCAGCGATTGTGATTACGGGCGAGGATGCGGATCGCACGGTTACAATGACACCTATTGGCGACCGATCGGGAACGGTTGACGTGACGTTTACCGTGACGGATGGTGACGGAGCAGTTGCGAGCCGCGTAGTGAAGCTAACTGTGATGCCCGTTGCCGATGCCCCGACCGACTTGGCACTTGACCAATCGACGGTTATGGAAAACGCCGCGGGCGTAATAGTTGGCGAGCTGTCAGTAGCAGACCCAGATTCAATGGGGGTCCATGAGTTCCTCGTTTCCGACTCACGCTTTGTGGTAGAGCTGGGGCGTTTGAAGCTCGCGGACGGAGTCTCCTTAAACTTTGAGGCGGAGCCGCAGGTGGAGTTGGAAATCACGGTGCATGACGCCGGAGCACCAGAGTTGAGTCTGGCGAAGACGTTTACAATCCAAGTTCGAGACATTAACGAGAAACCGACATCCGTGGTGTTGGTTGATACACAAGTGATCGAATGGCGCGATGGCCTGGAGGTTGGAATGTTCGAGGTGTCCGACCCCGACAAGAGCGATTCCCATACGATCCTTGTCCAAGATGGACGATTCGAGGTTGTTGACGGTCGGCTTCGCCTGAAGGATGGTCAATTTCTGCAGAGTAATGATGCTGCGACGCTTGACTTGTTGATTGATGTGACGGATTCCGGCGAGCCGCCTCAATCGCTGCAAACTTCCGTGCGGGTTGAGGTGCTGGCGGCTCCCACACCGTGGCAAAACTGGAAGAACCGACTGGATGTTAATCGAGACGGAGAAATCTCGCCCATTGACGCCCTCTTGGTAATCAACGACATCAATTTGTTAGGCGCGGGACCAATTGATCGCCCCGCGACGCAGCCGACTGCTTATCCAGACGTCAACGGCGACAATGAACGTTCGGCGATCGATGTATTGCTGATTGTCAACGCCCTCAACCTTCAAACTACCAACGCAAAAGCAGCGGGCGAGTCCAGTTTCGATGTGATGTTCCCGTTTGTGGCACAAATCGGTCACGACTCAGGTAAACCGAGCGAAAGACGCTCAAGGCAATATCGTGAAGCAATGCGTGTTCCAGCCGTCGCGAGTCCGGCGGCCTTGATTCCATCCTCATTCGGCACAAATGCCTTAGCAGACGCTGTGTATAGCCAAGTGTCGCGACGGAAAATGTCGCGGCACAGGGTAGATAATGTAGACGCCGTGTTTCGAGAGTTTGCTTCTCAGGTTGATTAGCGTCATCGCGGTTGCCGATACCGCATCGACACGGCGAACTTTCTCAAAGCCGGCGACGCAGGTATTGGAGAGTTGTTTCGGCGAAGGCGTGCAAATGATACGGCTTATGAGAACCGCCCCAGGGCCAAGGTGATGTTTTGGCCACCGAAGCCGAAGCTGTTATTCAATGCATAGTCGCACTTGGCTTCGCGAGCTTCGTTCGGGATGTAGTCCAGATCGCAGTCTGGGTCCGGATTCTCATAATTGATGGTGGGTGGCAGCACGTTGTCGCGAATGGCCATCAGGCACACAATCATCTCGGTCACGCCAGCGGCCGCGATCAAGTGGCCCATCATGCTCTTGGTGCTGGAAACCGGGACGTTGCGAGCGTTCTCGCCAAAGACTTGCTTGCAGGCCACAGTTTCCACGCGGTCGTTCACCGAAGTGCTCGTACCGTGCGCGTTCACATACTGGATCTGGGTTGGATCGAGTCCCGCGTCTCGCAGAGCCATGCGCATGCAGGCAATCGCGCCTCGGCCTTCGGGATGAATGTCGGTAATCCGATAGGCGTCGGCCGTCGAACCATAGCCCAACACTTCGCCGTAGATGCGAGCGCCGCGTCGTTTGGCTCGCTCCAGGTCTTCCAAAATAACCATCGCCGAGCCTTCACCCAAAACGAATCCGTCCCGCAAACGATCGAACGGCCGCGAAGCTCGCGTGGGTTCGTCGTTTCGTGTACTGAGTGCCGTCAACAGATTGAACCCGGTGACGCCGAAGGGATGAATCATGCTATGAGTGCCACCGGCGATCATCACATCCGCATCGCCGCGACGGATGATCTCGGTCGCTTCGCCGACCGCTTGGCTGCTGGCGGCGCAGGCGGTCAAGCAATTCGCGTTCGGTCCCTGGGCATCAAACAGGCCGGCAATGTGCCCGACCGGCATGTTGGGCTCTTGTTCCAGCTCGAAAATGGGATCCAGCGTATCCAGCCCGACTTGAGTGAATGCCGCTACGTCCAGCTTTTCGCCGCCCAGGCCCGCGGCCATCATTCGTGTAAAGGCGTCAAAGTCCTGACTGCCCTCGCCGCTGCCCAAATACACACCGAATCGCGTGGGGTCGAGCGGAGTGTCCAGAATGCCGGAATCCGCGACGGCTTGTTTGGCCGCTCCGCCGGCGAACCGTGTATGCCGGCTCCGCCGACGCCAGACGTTCGCGTCCTCGCCGGTATCGGTAATGTCCCAATTCTTCACTTCGGCCGCGATCCTGGTTGGAAAGCGGCTGGCGTCGAACACGGTTGTGTAGCCGACGCCCGACTGGGCTTGCTTCAAGCCATTCCAGACCGTCTCCACATCGTGGCCCATGGGGTTGATACAGCCGATACCGGTCACAACAACACGACGTCTCATCAGTTAAAGAACCTCGCCCGCGTCACGGGCAGCAAGAGGCTTGAATGCGGTTTCAGGTCGCGATCGTTCGCGTTCGCCCGACTCATCATAGACCAAGGACGGCCGAATCGACCACGGGCGCAGGGGTTGGGAAAGGCGAGTGCCGCTTGCCAATTCGACTCGTAGGTCGCGGTCGAGCGTACTCTCGACGCTTGAGGATTGGGAAGTTTGTCGGTTCCGAACTGTCTTACTCGACGTGAACATTGCGGCCTTGTTTCATCGGACCGCGAGTCGCTATCGCTGGCCGGCCAATCGTTCCGCCTCCAGATAACGTTCGGGGATATCCAGCGGCGATCCGTCCGGTTTGCGGCCCACTTCGTACAACGAGAACACTCGCAGCATCATCAGGAAGTCTTCCGGGTTGAACAGTTCCTTGCCCGGAAATCGCTCGTCCAAGTGAGCGAAAAACAACTCGACATCGGCCTGCGGTTGGTCGCCGATTCGGCTCTCGGCGCGCACGATCGCGCCGTCGTCTTGAATGTCTTCCACGATCGCCGTGTAGGTGAGCGTATCTCCGGCCACGGCGGGTTGGTGAAACACCGCCTTGCCCAGCTTGGCCAGCACCACGCGTTCCTCGAACCGTTTGGCCTCGCCGACCAACAGCCCGCCTGTCTGGGCCAAGCCTTCGACGATCAACGAGTTGGGCATCACCGCGATGCCAGGCGCGTAACCGTCGAGCGGCTCCTCGGCGATGCTCACATTCTTAATCGCCACGGCTCGTTCGCCGCTGACAAACTCGACGAATCGGTCGATCCACATCCATCGCATGGCAACGCCGCTCGAATAAGACCCATCAAAGAAAAAAGGCAGCGGCCCCGAAGCACTGCCTCGACAACCGCCGCCGCGATAAATCGTGTCTGGAAAGACTACTCCGCGCCGACTTTGCTTTCCACATAACGACACAGATCGCTAACCGTCAACAGATTGCCGAAATCCTGGACGTTCGGATTTTGCTCGAACTTCGACAAATCGGCGAACGGCATTCGCTTCTTCAATTCCTCGATGCCCTCCGGCGAAACCTTGCCTTCTTGCACGTACTGCGAGTTGGTCAGGATGTCTTCGGGGAACAATTCAGCTCGCGGAATCTCGATATCGAACGCCTTCTCCAAACGGAACACGATGTCGAGGAAATCAATGGATTCCGCGCCCAAATCGCCAACCATGGTGGCTTCCGGCGTCACTTCGTCATCATCCACGCCAAGGGCGTCAACCAGTGCCGATTGGACCTTTTCGAAGACTTCGTCTTTCGTGGGCATTGTCGCTATATCTCCAGATCAAAAACGTTTTGCTTGACCGTCAACCAGCCGAATCTCGCTGGAACAATTGCTCGAACTCTTCCCGAAGTATTTTTCGTACGTAACCTTCGGATGAGGCGCGGGTCGGATACCGCTCGGCCAACGGGTATCGTTCCAATATCAGACGACCGCTGACCGCCGTCGTTCCGTCCACGGTCCCTTGGGCCTTTAGCGTCGTGTGGCGTTCATCCTGTTTGATAATATCGGCCGAAACGACCAAGGTCTCGCCTGGTTCGACAAAGTCGGCATATTTTACATTCCGTGCTTCCCGCAAAAGCACGACGCTGTTGGCAAAGTCTTCGCTGGAACGGACAAGCCAAGCACTGGCCTGATACATTGCCTCCAACATCAGCACGCCCGGCATGACCGGAAATTTCGGAAAGTGGTCGGCCAGATAATCCTCGTCAGCGCGTAAAATTCGCACGGCTTCGATCCGCACGTTCGGCTCGATCAACGTAATTTTATCTAGCTGCCGAAAACGCATGCTGGCTTCCGAGTTTACCTAGTGCCCCACAATCGTCGTTGGCGGAAAGGGTGCCAGTATAATCAGCCACGGAAATCGTCACAACCGAGGATGTTTGGCGACCCCGAGCGAACGTAAAATCCTGCGCCGTGGCGATTTGCGATTTTTCGCCAGCGTCGCGGATCGGCTGGTGAGCCTCGCGCACCGCCTCGGACTCGTTGCCTCGGCAATCGAATCCGCAGCTCGTTCCGAGGCAGCCGGTTTTGCTCGGTAACTCGCCTAGGCTCCGGCCAATCAGCGCTGGCAGCCGAGTGACCGTCCACTTAAAATCCCCAACCACGAACCAGTCCCAACCTACTTTCCGCTCGCATCCTCCGTCTCGCGCGGATCGAGCAGAGGCAGCCCGACTCGTGCAGATCAATCGGAAAGGAATTTCGGTCTCGCCAGGCGTATCGGTCGGAGTCGCCTACTGTATCCACGAAATCTACGTGAATCCGGAACGAAAGCGGTTGGCCGACGGCGAGGTCACGGCGGAATTGGCCCGCTACGAGGTCGCTCGGGATAAGACCGCGGCCGATTTGCGGGCTCTCGAAGTCAAGGTCGCCACGCAAGTCGGCAAGGAAGAGGCCGCGGTGTTCGCGATGCACGAGTCGATTCTTCGCGACTCGGCCTTCACCAACAAAATTCGGAAGTGGATCGTCGAAGATCGGCTGACCGCGCCGGCGGCGCTTCACCGGTTGATGGAAGAATACACCGAGCTGTTCACGCGGACCAAAGACGAATACTTGCGCGAACGGCTGAACGACGTGCGCGATGTGGTCATTCGACTGAGCGCTCATCTCAGCGACGTGCTGCAAACCGATACGCATGCCTTCTCGGGTCCGCTGATCATCGTGGCCGACGAACTGCTGCCTTCGCACGTGGTGGCGTTGGGCGAGAAAGACGTGCATGGAATCGTGACCCAGAAAGGCAGCCAGACCAGCCACGCGGCCATTGTCGCTCGCAGCCGCGGCATCCCGGCGGTCTCGGGCGTACGAGGCATTTTGCGTCAAGTGAAAACGGGGGACACGATTATTGTCGACGGCCGCGAAGGGCACGTCATTGTCGATCCCGATCCCGAACAACTGGCCGCGTTCCGCAAGCTGGAACGCGAGTTCTTTGATCTTAAGGACCGGCTGGCCGAAAACCGCGATCGGCCCGCCGTGCTCTCGGACGGAACGAGCCTGCAATTGTTGGCGAACATCAATAATGCGGCCGATGCCCAAGCGGCCTCGGCCATGGGCGCTGCCGGCGTGGGGCTTTACCGCACCGAGTATTTATACCTGATGCACCCCAACGTTCCGGACGAAGAGGAACAACTGCGTGTCTATCAAACCATTATTCAAGCCAGCCCAAATCATTGTGTGACGATTCGCACGTTGGATATTGGCGGCGATAAGACAGTGCCGTACTTGGGACACCGAGACAAAGAAGCCAATCCATTTATGGGATGGCGCAGCATCCGTCTGTCATTCGAACACCCCGAATTCTTTATGACTCAGATTCGGGCCGTGTTGCGAGCCGCCGCGTGCGTGCCGAGTGGCAATCAAACCGTGAAGCTGATGTTTCCCATGGTCACGACGCTCGAAGAAGTGCATCGCTTACGGAATGTGGTACGCCGGGCCTGCGCCCAGCTTACCTCCGAGGGCAAGGAATTCACGCGCGTTCCGGTGGGCATGATGCTGGAAGTGCCCGCCGCCGCGGTGACCATCGAAGCGATGCTGGACATGGTCGATTTCGTGTCGATCGGTTCCAACGATTTGGTGCAGTACCTGATGGCGGCCGATCGTGATAACCCCAAAGTCAGCCATCTATGTCAACCGCTCGCGCCGGCCGTGTTGCAAGTGCTGGCGAATGTGATTCGAGCTTGCAACAAGGCCAACAAACCGGTCACACTGTGTGGTGAAATGGCCGGCCAGCCGCAAGCTTTCGCGGCCTTGATCGGTATGGGATTGCGAAGCTTCAGTATGAGCCCGGCGTTCGTTCCGTCGATAAAGGACTTGGCCTCGCATATCTCCCAACCGCAAGCCGAAAAGATTATCAAGCACGCGCTGAAGCTGAAAACGACTCCCCAAGTCCGTCGCTATCTAACGCAAGAAGTTCGGCACTTAGCGCCCAGCCTCGCGCCAATGTATACGTCTTAAAACTCGGCGCTGCCGGGCGTTCGCGGGAATGGGATCACATCGCGGATGTTGGCCATTCCAGTTACGAATTGCACGGCTCGCTCCAATCCCAGCCCAAAGCCCGAATGGGGAACGGTACCGAATCGGCGAAGATCGAGATACCACCAGTAGTCCGACGAGTTCAGCCCCTGCTCGGCCATCCGGCGTTCTAACACATCCAATCGCTCTTCGCGCTGGCTGCCGCCGATAATCTCGCCGACTTTTGGCACCAATACGTCCATCGCTCGGACGGTGCGGCCATCGTCGTTCACTCGCATATAGAACGGTTTGATCGAAGCGGGATAGTCATGCAAGATGACCGGCCCGTCGAACTTCTTCTCGGTCAGATAGCGTTCGTGTTCGCTTTGCAGATCACAGCCCCACTCGACCGGGAATTCAAAAGACTGGCCGCTTTCGCGCAATACGTCGATCGCGTCCGTATAACTCAGTCGCACGAAGTTGCTGCTAACGATTTTCTGCAACGTTTCGATGGTCGTGTTATCAATGCGCTCGTCGAAGAACACCATGTCCTCACGACAGTGATTCAGCACATCGCCGAACACTCGTTTTAAGAATGCTTCGGCCAAATCCATATTGTCTTCGAGATCGAAGAACGCCATCTCGGGTTCGATCATCCAGAACTCGGCCAGATGCCTTGAGGTGTTCGAGTTCTCCGCGCGGAACGTCGGGCCGAACGTATAGACCTTGCCGAGCGACGTCGCGAAAATCTCGGCTTCCAGTTGCCCGCTGACCGTCAAGTACGACGGGCGATCAAAGAAATCCTGCGTCCAATCCACCTTGCCGTTGGCACGAGGCAGGTTTTCGGGGTCCAACGTGGTCACGCGAAACATTTGGCCCGCGCCCTCGCAATCGCTGGCCGTGATGATGGGCGTGTGGACGTAAAGAAAACCCTCTTCTTGAAAGAAGTCGTGAATCGAACGGCAGATTTGGTTGCGAACGCGAGCCACCGAGCCGAACGTGTTCGTGCGTGGTCGCAAATGAGCCCACTCACGCAGCTTCTCGAACGAATGCCGCTTCTTCTGCAAAGGGTAGGTTTCGGGATCACACCAACCGTGAACAATCACGGTCGAGGCGTGAATCTCGGTGGCCTGACCTTGGCCGGCCGACTGCTTCAACTCACCCTCGATGGTGACGCTGCATCCGGCCGTCAGGTGCTTAATCTCACTCTCATAGTTCGCCAAACTTTGCTCGGCGATCGCCTGAAGATTGCCGAAGCATGATCCATCATTGATTTCAATAAAGCTGAAGCCGCCTTTGGAATCGCGGCGAGTTCGCACCCAGCCTTGAACATACACATGACGGCCAATGGCTTCGGGCTGACGAGCGGCAGCGACTGAGAGCTTGTCCATCGAACCTTCCTTGATAGTTGATTGTAAATCGCGTCAGAGGGAATCTATTCGTTTAACGGCGAGCCGGAGGCGAATCCCGCTGAGGCGAGCGGCAGATGAAACAATACCAGCACGCGTGGCAAGCAAGTGAATTCGTCGATTCACTCGCTTGCGCGTCGTGCTTATATTTGCGTGTATTCTCATCTGCCGGTCGCCTAAACACGGGCGCTTAAACTCGGTCGCTTAAACACGGTCGCCTACTCCGCGTAAGCTTCGCCCGGACGAACGCCGCTGTCGGGCTTCTTCACGAGGAAACCAATCGCGACCAGGATCACATAAACCACCGCGATGCCGATCACGACTCGGCCCGCCACGGGATCGGCCGCCTTTTCCATGATCGCGGCGCCGGCCGCGACGATCGCGCCCAGAACCGAAACGCCCATCAATACATTCCAGGCCACCATGCGACCGCCGGTCGGCTTTTCGTCGCCCAGCAGTCGGCGGCTGTTCATCATCATAAAAAAGGTCACATAAGCGATCGGCAACAACATCATGCCGAAGCTGGAAGCCAAGATCGCCAGCCACAGTTTCGCCGGTCCATCCCATAACAGCGGCCAAATCGCTCCGGAGATGCCGGCCACCGCACAGCCGATGGCATGAGGCACGCCACCTTGTGGGGCGCCGATGATCTCACAAAATGCGAAACCGTTAATGAGCATCAAAATAATGATGGTAGAGAACCCCATCCCAAACACGCCCAACCCGAACACTAAATTCGCCGTCTGTTCTCCTAACAACGGCGCGAGTGCCGCGGAGAGTTGAAACGCGTCGCGACGCACCAATGACGACGCGACTTGTTTATCCGCATCCGACAGTCCGGCGATCGCGGCGGCCCGTTCGTCGTCGCCCAGCGCGTTGAAGGATTCCTCGCCCATCTCCAGTTGAGCCCGCGCGATTAACAGTTTCTCGGCACTCTTATAAATCGGGCTAGTTTGCATCACGGCCGGATCGGTGCTGCGAAAATTGTCGTCGATCTTAGCGTGAAAGGTGGCCGCCGCGGCAATCACCACACAGCTTGTTACCAAAACATAAGGAATCGCCATGCCGGTCGACAAATCAAACTTGGCCAAGCCCCGAAACGGCTTATCCCATCCTCGGTTCAACATCGAATAAGGCAACAGAAACGTCATATTGATGCCCACCGCCGTGGCGGCCGCGCCGATCATTACGGCTCGTTGTTCGGTAACCAATTTCGTGGACCAAAACTGTTGCACATTATCGGGCAGCGTCGCCAACACGCCGGCAACTTCGCCGGTCGGCTGGTTCCATTGTCGAAGATCGGGGATGAAGCCAGCGAGAATGGCTCCCCAATTCAACATGTCATTGGAGGCCAAATAGATTACGACCGCGAAGAAGCAGATCACAATCATGCCGATCAGGGCCTTCAAGAACAAATCGAACGCTTTGGCCGCGGCGCCTTGGCGGCTGTTCAACATCACCACGAAACCAGTGGCGACCAAAATCATGGCCGAGACGCCCAGTTTGGCTGTCAACGATGTGCCCACCGCGCCGGCCGCCAAGTTCTTATGCAGCGCTTCGTAGCACAAGCTGAATTGCGGCATGCACCAGATCATGTTGGCCATGCACGTGGCGATGATCCAACCCCAACCAAGCGCCGGGTTGATGTGCGAATTGATGGCTCGAAACGGCCGCTCGCCGGTCGACAGCGTCACGTAGCTGATCGCCGACAGCATGATCACGCCCATGATGATCGCCACCATCTGCAACCACAGCAGATTCGTGCCGCCCAGAATTCCCAAAAACAATGCCCCGGCCAATGATCCGCCGCCCAACGTGATGGCGCTCTGCAACCATCCCGGCCCAGACAGCCGCACGTAGACGCCCAGCGTCGAGGCGAGCCCGCGCGATTCGGCGTCGAGCAGCAGTTGTCGGTTGGTTTCCACCTTCTTGGTCGGTTTTTGCATCGGACGAGAGCCTTGTGATGTAGCGAGCCGCGGCTTGTCGGGCTGGTGTGACGCCGAGGTGAAATGCCGACGCGCCGGCCACGGTGAATGGGAGGGATGAATGCGACCCATCACTTTACCGCGAAGCTGGCGTGTTTTGAAGTTGCCGCGAAAGTTGGCTACTCGGCGAAGCGGTACTGGCAACTCGGCGAGCACAGCCGGTGAGTTGGCGGCCGTGCCAGGCGATGTGGTGGAGGAACCGCAACCAACTCGACGATGCCGGGCTCATTTCTTGAGTTTTCGGGCTCGTTGCTTTACTTTGCCGGCCTGTTTCTTGGCTCTACCGGGGCGTTTCTCCGACTACCGCGCTCGTTTCTCGATCTGCCGCGGCGATTTCTTGAACTACCGAAGCGATTTCTCCAGCTACCGAGGCGATTTCTTGGCGTACCGAGCCCATTTCTTGATCGACCGGAGTCATTTCTCGTTCTACCGAGTTCGTTTCTTGGGCTACCGACGTCGTTTCTTGGGCTACCGGACTCGTTTCTCGAGCTACCGAATCGATTTCTTGGGCTGCCGAAGGCGTTTCTTCCGCGACCGAAGCGACGTTTTGGCGTGCCGAGATGCTTGCTCGGCCGCCGTTTGGCTAATCCGGGGCGTCGCGGCAAGTCCGTGTGGAGAACCGGGCTGGGGCGACTTTTCCGCTTGACTTTTGCCAAACTCTTGCAGTCGTAGGGGTCGTGTCGGAAGCGGTTTCGCGATTTTCCATCATCCGGGCCGTTTCGCTCACGTTTTGTATTGCGAGCCGGGCTGAGCTTGATAAATTCAAACCATGCGAGCGCGGAATACCCCGGCGGCTTCCGCCCAAAACCGATCGAACGAATTCAGGTAATCATGTCTCATTCGCCCCAATCCGGTTTCGAAGAAGTGGACCAGTTGCTTCTGAACGCACGCCTGCGGGACGAGCTGGAACCGTACATCGATGAGTCCGTGGCGCTGGTCGACGTCCGCCGGATGCCGACCCATATCGAGAACGAATTTCTGGCGTCGATGCTGGCCTGGGAGCGGGCTCCCGTGCTGCCGATCAGCCAGTGGTTCAACCCCGAGCTGTCGCTGCCGCACCCCGATTCGCTGGACGACGAACAGTTGCACGAGCGGCTGTGGCAGACGATTCATGCTCTGTACGAGAAGCGAATCGCGCTCGATTTCACGGATCATCTGTCGGATCGCCAACTGTATTGTCTGTTGTACCGCGATATCCTGCCGGCGGCCGAGAAGAAGCTGGACATTCCGAAGAACCTGCTTCATTGGCATTGTCTGGATATCGACGACGACCCGACCACGTGGCTGCGTTACTACGCCACGCCCGAAGAGCGAAAGATGTGGCAGTTCGAGAATGGCGGCGAGCTGCCCGGCACCGAACGCCCGCCGTTCCCTCGCAAGATGCCGCGCCGCCCGTTGGAGTGAACGAGAGCGTCGTCGATCGTCGCGGATTGCTCGGCAATCCAGCGTTGGACCGCCGAGCGGTTCACGGCTATGGAGACCTTATTCGCTCTCGGCTTCTTCCACCGGTTCGCCGCGAAAACGCTTGAGCTGCGTTTGAAAGTGCGTATTGTTCGGCTCGGCGGCGAGGCATTTCTCGGCCAATTCGATCGCTTGCGATGTGTCGCCGCGGCGGAAGTGAACTTCGGCCAGCGTATCGAGATAAGCCATGCTCTCCGGGGACAACTTCACCGCACGTTCGGAGTGCGTGAGCGCCGCGTCTAATTGCCGATCACAGCGGGCGGCGAGCCAAGCCAGGTTGTTGTGATGCGAAGCGGTCTCGGGATAGTCTTCGCACAGTTCGACGTAGAGCGAATACGTTTGGTTGAAGAGCGGATCGATCGCTTCTTGCATTCCGGCCGCGTCGAATTGGTGGAACAGATCTTCGGCCAGTTGAATTCCGCCCGGCAGCGCGGCGTGGGCGAGCTTCAGTTCCGCCAGCGCCGCCTCGTTCTTGCCAGCGGCCAACAAAGTGCGAGCTTGCACCTTGTGGATTAATTGCGGCAACTGCAAATAGCCCTCGGCTTCGGTAAAGCTGGAGCTGGTCTTCAGCGCACTCAGCAACAGTCGCCGCCAACCGTCGACCGCTCTTGACGGATCTTGCTTGCTGACCAAATTGCCGATCTGCTTCGCGGCGTCGTTCGTGTACCAGTTGTGCATGTCGCCCGTGCGAACCAGCACCTGCCAATTCCGTATCGCGTCGTCTTTGTAGCCGCGGTCTTGCAGCCCTTGGGCAAAGGTCCGGCGACTCTGCTGGCTCAGCGGCAGCAACTCGGCCGTCTCGCATTGCCGCTGGCCGGCCGCGTCGTCGCCCGTCTTCCTCATCATTTGGCCTTGCAGATAGAACGCGAGAAACTGAGTCTTGTCTCGATCCCAAGCCTTGCCGTACCAGTCGCGAGCCGCCGGCCACTCGTCGCGCTCGGCCGCCAGATCGCCGAGCTTCACCGCGGCTTCGTTCGACAACTCGGCCGCTTCGCGCAACCGTTGCTCGCCGAGCTCCGCGTGCCCGTGCCGCAAATACGTGTCGGCGATCTCATACAGCCACTTTGCTCGCTTGTCGTTGTCGAGCGAATCGCCGAAACGCTTACCCGCCGGTGCCAACGCATCGAGTTCTTCGTTCGGCATCTTCCCGCCGCGGGCATAGATCAGCCGATCGATCCGAGCGAGCGTGTCGGTGCGTTGTTCGCTTTTGAATTCGTGCGTGAGAAACTCCCACCACAAGGACGCCGGTTGATAGTGTTCCGGGTAAGCCGCACTGAGGGCATAGGTGTTCGCCGTTTGTGCCAGCGCGAACGCCGCGTGAGACAACGCCAAGTCGCGTTGGCCCGACTTGCTTTCCACGCCGATCAAGCTGCGCAGGCGTTGCTTGTGCCCGTCTTCGTCCTCCTTGACCGCGTCGCCCAAGTCGCGAAAGAAACGCTGCGCTTCATCCGACAACCCAACTCGCGCCAAAGCCCGTGCCGCTTGCAAGCCCACCTCAAACCGATCGCGTTTCGGCTTGTCCGTGCTCTGCACATCTTTAATCATCTGTTCGAGCCAGACGCTGCGGTCCGCTTGGGTGTTGGCCAAGCCGATCAGAGCGAATGCCTCGCGATAGCGGGCCTGGGCCATCAGCAACCGAAATGCCGTCGATTCATTCGCCTTGCTCATCAACTGTTGGCCTTCGTCGAAGCGTCCGTTGATGATGAGCGCTTCGGCCACATGCCACCGCAGCGCGTCGTTATCGGACAGCTCCCGCATGCGATCGATCGTGGCGACGAACTTCGCCTCGTTTCCAGCCAGCCGGTAATACGCCGCGACGAATCCCAGTCGTTCGATCAACGCGTAAGTGGACAGGGCCGCGATCGCCGCCGGGTCGTCCTCGATCCGCGACAGCTCGGACCATTCGCCGAGATCGAACAGCACGGATTTCTGCAGCCCGTCGAGCCCCGCCGTTTCCGCCGCTTCTTTGGCCGCCGACAACTGGCCCGTCGCTCGCAGCAAATGGGCCAGCAGCTTCGCATCCCGCGGCTCCAACTCGTTCCGATCGGCTCGCCGCCGCAACTCAGCGATACGCGGCTCGGCTTCCTTTCGCAACAACAGATACGTTGTGTAGAGCGCCATGCCGTCGTCGGTGTTCGCCCCGAGACGCAACAGTTGCTGGACGCGATCATACTGTTGCTCCAGGATCAGCCTCGGCACGACTTTCTCGACATCGCGCAGCAACTGTGTCGTAAGTTGCTGGCGAAACTCCTCGTTCGGTTCCGCTTCGAGCAACGTCATCACCGTCTCCAACGCGTCGCGCTGTTGAAGCTGACTCAGCACTTCGCGACGGATGTTGATGTCTCCGTCGCGATACTGATTGATGAGGCGGACGACTTCCGGCGGCGTGTCGGCGAAGATGCCGTATTTGAATTTGTCCAGGATTTGCCGGACACGATAAGCGACCTCGCGATCGGACGAACCGGCGGCACGTTCCAGCGCCGCTGCGGCGTCCTTGCCAGCTTCCCACAGCAGAACCGTGGCCGCTTGGCGGGTGGCGAAATCGCGATCGCTAAGTTGCTGGATCGCCTGTTCGATCTTGGTTTCGTTCGGCGCCTCGGTCGTCGTGGTTTGATTCACGAACAACGAAGCCAACAGAGCCAACGTGGCGGCGGAGTTCATCAAGATTGCTCCTGAAGGTTGAGCGAACGAAGCGTTTCCATGCAACGGCGACGAAGCGGCAATGCCCCGAGCGCCACGTTTGATCGTAGTCCTTGCCGTGCGTGGCGTCACGTTCGATTGCCCGACGCGAACGCTTTCGGTTGCCTTCGCAGCTCGAAGCAGCGGAATCGCCGAGCTCGATGATTTTCGGGAATTTTCCCCGGCAAACGCGCGTCTATCAGCGGGACCAAACGCCTTTCTTCCTGTGTTCGCTCCCGCTAGCGACGGCTTTGTCGCTGGCTCGCTCGTCGCACGCCTTTGTCGGAGAGTTTCGTCATGCGCACGTCACGCCGCGGATCGCCGTTCGTCATTCTCGGTTTCGGTATCACGAGTATTGCGGTCGCCGTCATGCTCGGCTGCGGCCAACAGGCTCCGCGGACAACGCCGCCGGTCGCCCAGTCGTCTCATGCCGATTCGTCGAGCACGGCGTCGGGCGGGGCTGGCGATGTGTCGAGGATGGAAATGGAACCCGGAGCGGCGGAGTCGTTCGACGAGAGTTCGGCGGCCGACGATCGTTTGCTTCGAGCGGACCTGCCCCCGCCGACGTGACGGCCGAGTTGCCCGCGTCGGCATCGGCTCCCACAGAATTTGCAGCCGCCCCGACGACTTCACCAGCGCCGATGGCTCCCTTGTCCAGCGCGCCGGAACCGACGCGAGCGCGGGCCTCGGAATCGCGATCGGCCGAAGAATCACCTGCCAAACCGTCATCGCGAGTTGAGGAGGCCGCGAAAACGCCGGCTCGATTGAATCGCAATCTGCAATCCGGCTTGCTCACGGCGGGCAGCTTTGACGACATCGCCCGCTTCGATTCGTTCCGCGATTTCCTCTCCAAAACAATGCAGAACGACCCGCGCGAGACCTATCCACGATTCGCCATTGGCCAACGCGTGGTGATCGAAGTCGTGGATGGCCAAGGGCAACCGGTCGGCGATGCCCGCGTCGTGGTGCAGTCGTCCGAATCGGCTCAGGCGAACGACCGCAAATCATTGTTGGACTTGCGGACGGGCAGCGATGGCCGGGTGATGTTGTTGACCGGCATGGACGGGAACTCGGCCGACGGCGAGTTCGTCGTCACGGTCACGCCGCCGAACGGCGATAAGTCTTCCACCCATACGCGTTCCAGCGACGAAGCGACATGGAAGATCACACTCGACGCCGTCGAACACGCCGCTCCGAAACAACTGGATTTGGCTCTGGTGATTGACACGACCGGAAGCATGGGCGACGAATTGGAATATCTCAAAGTCGAAATCGACAGTATTTCGGCTGCCATCGCCCGTATGTTTCCCGAAGTCGATCAGCGATATGCGGTGATTTTGTATCGTGACGAGGGTGATGAGTATGTGACCCGTGCCTTTGATTTTACCGATTCGCTGTTGACGTTCCGCGAGACACTGGCCGAACAATCCGCCAACGGCGGCGGCGACTACCCCGAAGCGATGCATCTGGCGCTCGAACAAGCGGCCGATTTGAGCTGGCGCGAACGGAACACGGCACGAGTGATGTTCCTAGTCGGCGACGCCCCGCCGCACGACCAGCATGCGGCTCGCGCCATGTCGGCGGCCCAACGACTACGCGAACAAGGTGTTAGAGCTTATCCCATCGCCGGCAGCGGTGTAGCTTGGCAAGCCGAGTTCATTATGAGAGCCACTTCGTTCCTCACAATGGGACAATATCTTTTCCTAACCGACCATTCAGGAGTGGGAAATCCACACGCCAAGCCTCATGTGCCGGAATACCAAGTCGAACGATTGGACCGATTAATGATCAGGATGATCGCTTCGGAATTGGCCGGCAAACGTTTGGCGCCGGCCGAAGTAATCGCGATCGAACGTGGGGACGATTCGGAATCAGGCCCGCCCGATCCTTCCGCGGCGCCACCAGCTCCGGTCGACCCACAAGCGATCGACAACCCGCGTCCAGACGCCCCGGCTGCAGAGCCGCCGGTCCCGCAAGGCGAAGCGTCGACGGAGTCGCCTTCGGCAGGTCTAACGATGTCCAAATCCCGCTGGCTCTTCTTCGCCCTGCTACTCGCCAGCGTCTTCGCCTACGACGCATTCACCGACCGTCGCCGCAACCATTGAGGCGACCAAACGACGATTGCTTTTTCGTAGTGGACAACGCCACGAGCTCCGACCTACCGCCCAAGCAAGCCGGGAGCGGAAAGCTCCACTTGCATTCGTGAGGCTCGACTCTCCCTAACTCGACATCTCCCGCAATCGAATGGCTACTAATCGCCCCTTCAAGAATCGGGGGCGAGATGACTTATGATCGCCATCGCCACTGAGCTCCGCGTCCTTCGGCGACTCTTGCAGCGTTTCGTAGGCCACGACCACTACAAGAGGTTCGGACACATTGCCTTCGATTTGAGTCCGCACAAATTGCTCCGCCGCAGTGGAGAATTCTTCGCAACGAACCCAGCCGCTTCGAGCCACGAAACCATCATGGTATGGTTTCAACAGCACGAACGGCTTGTCGCCTTGAGCGTGAATCGTCGCCAGCATAGCGCGTTCAACCGGCCGCTCCGGGCGATCGGCCACTAAAGAGATATCCACCGGTTCCGTCTCATGGATGTTAGGAATCTGACAATGGACGTCCTCAGCAAGCGAGAGGTCTACTGTGGATTCGGTGAATAAATCAAAGCAAAAGAATGCCGATCCGGTCAGAAATAATGTGAACGCGATTGCCAAGGCAGACACCACTACGGCCAAAGTCGGCACAATATGTCGCACGTTCATGACTTATGCCCCCAAAAACTGAAAGTTAGAATTCGACGGTGCCCACGAGACGCCGCGAGCGCAATCTCCGCGCTATACACCCGTGGCGAGGAACGAGTCGTCCCGGCTCTCCGATGCGCTGTTGCGCCTGACTTCATTGTTCTCCGCTTCCAATTGACTCGCCTGCTTGCGCCAGTAACGGGCTGCCCACAAACACCCACCGCCGGCCACCAAGAACACGGTCAAGAACATCGAGAACGCAAAACCCGCCAAGAATATCCCGTAAGATGTTGCGCCCGGAATTAGCACCGACTCGTGCGGTCCGTTCGGATCGAAATAGACCGTGGCGAGATGGCCGACTGGATGAGCTTCGACGAGCTGCGTCGCCCAATCATTCCCATAACCGTCGTTCACATAGGTCACCATGTCATTCTCATAAGTGCGCCCTTGCACTTCATAGCGATAGCTGATTTCCGGTGTGCCGCCAGCGCGTTTCAGTCCCCGGTCATGGCTGTACCGAACGTATGAATTCAGGACCTCTCCCTGGACGCTAGGCCATTCCGCGCTAGCCAGCCCCAACCGCACCTGCGCGACAAATCCCCATCCCAAGAAGGCGGGCGCAAGTACCAAAATGCAGCATCCGATTCGGTGGTACCAAGCAGCATATCGACGGGCTTCACCACTTGTAACATTTGCGCTCATTGTTTCGATTCTCGCGATTTGGGGGAGTCGTCACCCGTCGTTTGCGAAGACGCACATAAACAAACGTAGGATGCCACAACCACCAGGCAATCGAGATTCCGCCGACTGTCGCGCCCCAATTGCAGTTGTGCCAACTCGGTTGGGAATTTGCACAACTGCCGATCACTTATCAGATAATGCTAAGGTACATGAGAGTGGGTGCGGATCACCTGTTGGATCGACTCCTCTTCGGCGATGTGGCGTGGATTGGAAATCCTCAAAGTCTTTCATAAGTCGGCTTGCCCGACCGAATCGGCGACGAGACGAAACAAATGAATGAGAAGCCATTGGGATTCAAATCACAGCCGAACCGCTGGATCGTGATTCCAGCCGTACTTCTAGCGATTCCCGTAGCAATTGCCACGAACGGAATGCACAACGCACTAAACGTGACCGAATTTTGGCGTCCCATTATTTCGGGCGCCATCGTCGGCGCTACGACGACGGGATTTCTGTTCTACAACTCCCGCCAACAGCGTAAGCACCGGCAGCATTAACCCAGCGCACCCAAAACCCGCCTAATCACAAGAACCGTCAAATCCGCACCACCTCCACGGCACGCTCCCCCCGCTCTCAGCCAGAAAAACCTCGCCGCCCCTTGCCACCCGCGCCCCCCGTTCCTAAGCTCTGAGAACGCCATCGCAAAACGTCCCCGTAGCTCAATTGGATAGAGCGTCGGCCTCCGGAGCCGAAGGTTACAGGTTCGAATCCTGTCGGGGATACTGACTTACGTCGACGGGGTTGACTCCCGTAACGGAATTTTCACAGAAAGGGCCCCGTCAGCCGTCACTGACGGGGGCCAACGAACCTCTCGGCTCGTCTCGTGATTCCTTCACAGTCGGGAGGTTTGACCATGAAAAAGTTTCCCAAGCCGTGGTTTCGTCCAGCACGGGGCGTCTGGTACGTCACGCTGGATGGAAAGCAACACAATCTCGGGGCTGATCGCGACAAAGCCTTCGAGACTTACAAGCGTTTGCTGGCTCGGCCCAAGACAAGACGGGTCGAGTCGGTAAGTGTCGCCGTCCTGATCGACCAGTTTCTGGAGTGGGTTCAGAAGAACCGCGCGCTGGATACGTATGCGTGGTATCGCGACAAGCTGCAATTGTTCGCCGAGCGCCATCCAACTCTGCGCGTTTCCGAATTGCGTAAGTTCCATGTCACGCAATGGATTGACGCGTATGAGGTGTCTTCCGGCACCAAACGCAATCTGGCTCGGTCGATCGTGCGGTGTATGAACTGGGCGGAAGACGAAGGAGTGATCGACCAAAGCCCCATTCGCCGTTTCCGCAAGCCTAAAGGTGGCACACGCGACACCATCATCACTTCGGAGGATTTCGTATCGCTGCTGAGGGCGACCCCAGTCCGCGAATTTCGCGAGATGTGTCGATTCGCATGGTATACGGGAGCTCGGGCCGCGGAGTGTCTGGCAATTGAACGACGACATGTGGAGATTGCGAATCATCGCATTGTGCTTCCCGTGTCGGAAGAAAAAATGGAACGAGCGCCTCGCATTATCTACATGACGGACAAAGCGGAAGCGATTGTGCGTCGATTGTGTGAAAGGTGGCCTAGCGGCAAGCTATTTCGTAACTCTCGCGGCAAAGCCTGGACGACAGACGCAGTGAACTGCGCCTTCCAACGAATTGCCAAGAAGACGGGTCGAAAGCACTGCCTTACGGAAATTCGACATTCGTTTTGTCATCGTCTGTTACGGTCCGGGGTGGATGCCCTCACTGTATCCGTTCTCA
>JAWKTM010000026.1:0-96897 GCA_041399085.1 Pirellulaceae bacterium | reverse complement strand
GCCAAGCGGCCAACTGGGCCTCGCGTGCCGGTTCCAGCGGCTCGTGTCGCCAAGTGCCCAGCGTCGCTCCCGAGACAACCGGCCCGGCGTAGGCGAATCGAGTGCGAGCCGGGCCGAGCGATTCGAGTGCGGAGAGCGCGGCATAGGCGAGTTGCCGGCCGTTACGATCGGCCACTTGCGTATCGCCGACAAATCCTTCGCGCGGTCCCAAGTCGCCCGACGCTCCTTGCAAAAATACGCACGGCGCCGCGATCGCTCGCTCGACAACTTCACGCATCGCGCCGATGTAGTCGGGGCTTATCAGTTGGTTTTCCCAAGCGAGCGTGGTCGGATGACAGGCGTAGTTGACGATCGTCGCCAACGTTCGTCCGTCGTCAGCCACCGCGCGGGCTGCGATCACGGTGTCGTCCGCCGCCGCGCCGGGATGATAACCGCAGACGAACATCCGCCGTTGGTCGTCCCAAAAATCTCGCTGGGCCGCTAGATCGCAACGACCTTGTGCGTATTGAATTGTCGCGGGGCGCAGCGCGGAGAGCGCTTGTTGGACGAGTTCCGCGACGGTGGCGTTCAACCGTTCCAAATAGCCGGGAATCAGTTCGCCGCCCGGCATTTCCACGCGATCATGAGTCATCATGCCAGCCGCGTGCGTGTGGGAGAACAACACTAGCAAGGACTCGATTGGCACTTGCACGGCGGCCAGTACGCGCTCGCGAAGCTGCTGGATTTCGCGTTGTCCCATCAAGCAATGGTCGAGCGTGATGACGACTTGCAGCGACTCCGGCGAAGGCTCCGTTGCGGCCAACGGCGCGAAGATCATCGCGGTGGCCAGCAAGGGTCGATGGACACCGGCCGCCTGGTCGTGCGTCGCCGCGCCCCACATGCGGTGATAGATTCCGACCGGCGGCGTGATGTCCGCTCGCTCGACGGCAAACCGAACGCGGCTTTGAGGAGTTTCGACATGCATGGGGCTGAATCCTCGATTCGTTGGGCAATGGGGCGTTGGCCTTCGCAGCCGTAGGCAAACTAGTTGCCAAATCGCTTGAAGAGGTAGGGCGCGAGTTGTACGGTTTCGCGGTACCGGACGGCTTGCGCCGTGCCGCTTACATGGCAAAGCACCGGACGGCTCGTGCCGTGCCGCTTGCATGATAAGGCACCGGGCCGGGTCTTATGGCGGGTCGCCCCAGCAACGCTTGTTGGAACACCGTTCCACGCGGCCGCAGCAGCAACCAACATATCGCCGCCGACGTAAAGCAAACTGAAGGCGACCAGCACGGCGTTCCAACTGCTGTTCGTATCCAGTCCGTAATCGTCGGCGGCAGCGAGCAGCTTGGGCGTGAGCAGAATGAACGCGGACGCGCCGAGGTTGCCGACCATGTTCATCACGGCAAACAGCGACGCCACATGACGCCCGCCCATGTCGATCGTGATCGAGTAGGCACAGGGGCCACCGACCGCCGCGCCGAACGTGCCGACACTGATCAAGGCGACGGCCAGCCAGGGCTGTTCAACCCACAAGGCGAGAAACACGCACAGGGCACAGCCGATCATCGCCGCGGACGCGACGCCTTGCCGAGCCAATCGTAAGCTGCCGGTTAATTGCAGAATCGCATCGGAGACGGTGCCGCCCAACAGACTGCCCGCGACCAACGCCAGTTGCGGCAGCATGTTGAGCGCGCCCGATGTCTCGATCGAAATCTGACGCGTCTCCTGCAAGTAGGTCGCGAACCAACTGACAAAGAACGCTTGGCCTGCCGCGCGGCAGAACTGCTGGCCACAAATCCACCAAGTCGCTGGGCTCGTCAATAGCGGCAGCCAGAGTCCGAGTCCAGAAAGCGGTTCGTCGCTCGCCGCCGCTGACTCGGCGGTTTTCGGCGGCTCGTGGGCGTCATGGTTCGTGTGCGTATCGCGTCCTTCGACGATCAACTTGCGTTCGGCTTCGTTCACCCAGGCGTGCTCTTCCGGGCGGTTGCGAAACCAGGCATAGAAACCGACGGCCCAGACGACGCCGAGTGCGGCGGTGGCGGCGAACATCCCTCGCCATCCCCAATGCACAACCAGCACGCCGCCGATGGCCGTTCCGAGTACCGAACCAACCGACATCGAGCTGCCCAAGCAGCCCGAGGCGAACGCGCGGCGGTTGGCCGGAAACCAATCGGCCAGCGACATCGTGCAGCAGGGAAACAAGCCGGCTTGAGCCAGTCCGTTGGCCAGTCGTGAAACGATCAGCAGCGGCATTCCAAACGCGAACGACATGGCCACGGTCGCCGCCGACCAGAGCGAGGCGAACAGCGTCAAACTGCGGCGGCTGCCGAGCGACGTGCCGAACCAGCTCAGCGGAACTTGTCCAAACGCATAGGCGAAGAAGAAGACGCTCATGATCTGACCCATTTGATCTTTGGTCAGATCCAGTTGCTCGCGCATCGTGCTTTCGGCCACCGCGATGCTGCTGCGACTGGCGTAAGCGATCGCCGCGGCGGCACACAACCAAGCGAGCACCAGATAACGAACCAGAGTGGCTCGCGAGCCAACGGCCGATTCATGTACCGGGCTGGTCGCGTCGCGCGAGTCGATCGTGGTCGTCGGTTTCATCCGCGGCCCGTTTTTCGGCGCTAAGGACTCGTCCGTAAATGAGTTGCCGTTCCGCTACCGGACGGCTCGCGCCGTTCCGCTTCAAAGTTAAGCCAATTCGGGAAGGTGCCTAGATCTCCGCCGGAAGCGTTTCCGCGGCGGAAGAATGGCGAGCGGCAGGCAGCCAACGCAGGGCTGTTGCATATCCGCCGAACAACATCACGGCGAAGAACGCGTCGCCGATCAGCGTGTTGCGGAAGAACGGCAACGCTTGCGTGTAGCAGCGCGCGAGACCGACGGCGTCGTGCGAATACATCTCGCTGAACGTCCACACACCGAAGTTGGTTATCAAGAAGAACATCACCGACGATGCCAAACCGCAGGCCAGCAATCCGCCAGCCGCGAGCGCGGTGGGCGCGAGCCGCTCGTTGTCCAAGCGGAACCAGCGTCGCAGGATGCTTCGCCAAGCGACCGGCATCATCAGCGAACCATACACGAGCGCCATCACCCGCGTGTCGTAACCGCCAATCACGGTGTCGCTGATCGTCATGACCAGCAGCGGCACGCACAGCGCGACGGCTCGCGATGCGAAGAAATATCCAGCGAACAAAGCCATCGCCGCCACCGGGGCGAAGTTCGGCAAATCGCGAAAACAAAGCCGCGTAAGCACGCCCACGGCAACGAGCGCCACGAACAGCGCTATTCGATTCCAATTCAAACGTTGCATCCGATCTCCCAACGTTTCTGGCGGCTAATTTCTAGGTGGTTGGCCCGGCGGTGCGCGTTCGCTCCGCCCGCGAACGACGACGCTCTTCGCTTGGCGGTCGTGGCCCGAAGCGAGGCGATTCTATCGGTATTCCTCGAACTTCCACAAGATGATGTCGCCCGCCTCGACCGGGAACAAGGCGAAGCTGCGGTCGCCAAGTTGTCCGTCGACGCGAAAAATCCAGTTGCGGCCGCGCCCCTCGTTCTTCAATCCGTCGATCGATTCCAAGAAGGCCGTCGCGCTGCCGCGCTGCTGGGTCTTGATGCCTCGCGGATGCTGCCGAGCCAGCTCGACCGCGTCAGCCACGGTCATCTTGGCTTTCCACGGCAAGGCGGTGAAATGCTTCTCGAACCCGTCGCCAAAGTCAACGATCAGCTTCACCGATTTCGCGTCGGCGTCCGGCTTCCCATCGTCCGCAGCGCTGGAGGAAACCGCGAAACCAACGCTGCCAAGCAGCAGCATCGCGAACATGCCGCCAACCCAGAGACATCGGCTCAATAAACGACCGGCAACTCGCAACATTTCGCTCTCCAAATCCCAGGCATGTGGCCCTTGCGGTGGTGTCTGCGCCGTCGCACATTCATGGCGAGGCGGAATCGAGGAGTTGGCATTATAGCGACTCCAACTCCACGACTCCGAACAACACATCGGCGGACGTTTCGCGCCGTTGCACCCTTCCTTCCGTTTTGCTCTTCCCGGCGTCCGCCCCAATACGAGCACGCGGCGCAAGGCAGTGAGTTCGTCGATTCACTCGCTTGCGCCACGGGCTGGTATTTTCTCATCTGCCGCTCGCCCTCGGCTGTGCCGCTCTTTATGCAGCACGGCGTTGAGGTTGCCGGGGTTGGCGAGCGTGGCGGCTGGCGGCTCGCAAGAATGCGCCCAGATTGCGGCTGAATTCGTCGGCTTCGGAAAGGACTGGCAGCAACCGCTCGATCAAATCGCGGTAGGCCGTCATGCGATGATCGCTCAGCCCCTCGGTCATCCACTCGAAGATGTCGTCGAGCGCGCCCGCCCAGCGATCGAGAAACTGGTCCCACCAGCCCACGTCGCTGTCCAATTCGCCCCGGTCGTTCAAATACATGAACGTGCCGGCGTGGCTGTAGCCGAACGCTCGCGGCGGAACACGTGTGACAAAATCATTGTCGTTCACGATGCGAAACGCCCGCGGCTTGATGGCGAAATTGAAATTGCGAGCGAACGTCGCATCGCCGCTTCGGGGTTGGCCGAACGTGTACACGCCTTGCACCGACTGGCCTTGATCCAGCCAGCGCGCCGCGGCCAGGGCGGCCAGCGCTCCGCCCAAACTGTGCCCGGCGATCCAAACCGGTTTCGCTTCCCGCGCGGTCGCTTGCCGGACCAAACCGTCCAGCTCCGCCCAGACGTGGCTTAGCCCCTCGTAAAAGCCGGCGTGAACTTTTCCGCCCAGCGGTCCGCGAACCAAACTGCAATTGCCGTCCGTCACCCAGTCTTCCAGCTTCGATTCAGTCCCCCGCATAGCCACCACGATCGCATCGTGACGCGTGGCGACGAAAGCTTGCGTCTCGCTAGCTTCGAGACAGTGACACTCACGGAAGTCCCAGTCGCGGATCGTCATGCGACGAATCTCGGCGAAGTCGGCGTAAGCCAGTTCGGCGGCTTGAGCCAGCGCGAACGCGTTGCTGACCGAAAAGCCGTGGGCGTCCGGGATCAATGGGAAATAGGGCACGCGACGACTCCTGGCGGCTGGCGGCCGACGGCCAAGAAATATGAGTCCGGCGAAGGCCCATACGGGCCTCACGCCGGACGTCGTCCCCCCTGGGAATGCTGCCAATGTTGATGTCAGCCAGTCCGTTTCCGGTCGGTGCGATGCATGACCGCGTCCTGGCGACGCAGAAGGTTATCGGCAATCCGCATCGACAGACTTTCGCGAATTTAACGAATAGCTCGAAAGTGCTGATTCGCACCGTTGCGGCAAAGTTGGCTCAACAATCTGTACGGATTAGGCCGATTTTGACGGGCAGCGCGCCGCCGCTTTGCGCTCGTCGCCGAACAGCGGCGGCGCTCCGTCAGCCTTTCGGTATGGCAACGGCGGCGGAAACTCGGAACAATGCGACGCCCCGCCGGCTTTCCGGCGGACGAACAGCCAGAATCAGAACCGGCCACTTCGAGAAAGGACGCTCGATCGTGTCGACTCCCAAAAGCAAGAACCGCTGGGTTGACTTGTTTGGCAGCCTGGGTTGGCCCGTGCTGCTGGGCGCGGCGGCTTCGGTTGTCTTCTATGCCTTGCTGTTTCGCGGGCCGCTGAACATTGACATCGTGCGCCGCTACTTTGCCTCGCACCCGGTCGCCTATTTCGAGACCGGGCTGTTCTTCGTCGGTTTCGCGGCGCTGGTGTTAAAGCTGATCGAAGTCATTGGGCAACTCGCCACGCCCAGCGACTTGCCGCTGGAACAATTGGCCCGCGGCGGACTCGATCCCGGAGAAAGCGGCCGGTTGCTGGATCGGCTGGCTGAGTTTCCGGAGCGATTTCGCCAATCGTATTTTGGCCGTCGGCTGTTCGATGCCCTGGAGTTTGTCGAACGCAAATCGTCGGCCGCGGGTTTGGACGACGAGCTGAAATACTTGGCCGACGCCGACGTGGCTCGGCAGCAAGAAAGCTACGCGCTGGTGCGGATCGTGATCTGGGCCACGCCGATGCTTGGCTTTTTGGGCACGGTGATCGGCATCACGCAGGCGCTCGGCGACCTCGATCCGCAGATGCTGGCGACCGACGCCACGAAGGCGATGGAGTTGCTGCTGTCTGGTTTGTACGTGGCTTTCGACACCACGGCGTTGGCCCTGACGCTGTCGATCACGCTGATGTTCGTTCAGTTCGCGATCGACAGGATCGAGTCGCATGTGTTGGTGGGCGTCGACCAGCGAATTAACGAACTGCTCGTGGGCCGGTTCGTCGAGACCGATGCGCACGCCGATCCGCATGTGGCGACAATCGAACGGATGAGCCAGTCGGTCATCAAAACGTCGGAGCAACTACTGGTTCGACAAACCGAACTCTGGAAATCCACGATCGAATCGGCTCACGACCGCTGGCTGGAAGTGATGAACTCGGCGGGCGACACGGTGCAAGCGTCGCTCGGCACGGCGCTCGACGAATCGCTGAGCCGCCATGCCGATAGCTTGGCGCGAGTCCACGCGGACGCCGACAACCGGCTGGCCAAACGCTGGGAACAGTGGCAAACGACGCTGTCCGACAACGCTCGGCTGCTGCATTCGCAACAACAGGAAATGAACCGGCAGGGCGAACTGCTGCTGAAGGTGGTCCAAGCCACCGGCGAAGTCGCGACGCTGGAAAAGGCGTTGAACGACAACCTGCAATCGCTGGCCGGCACGCAGAGTTTTGAAGACACGATGATGACGCTGACGGCGGCCATCCATCTATTGAATTCGCGGATCAGTCACATCGGCAGCACGGACCGCGTGCATCTGGTCGGAAAGGAATCGCAGGAACGCGCCGCATGAGACGCAAGGCCGTCCGCAAAGAAACCGCTGGCGTTTCGCTGTTCCCGTTCCTGGCCGTGTTGATCTGCACGATGGGAGCGTTGATCGTGCTGTTGGTGCTGGTCGTGCAGCAAGCGCGAGTCCAGGCGAGCACCGTCGAGGCTCCCGCGCCGGAGGAAATCGCCGAGCAGCAGTCGGCCGAGGCCGAGCGTCTGCGAAAGCTGAAGGAAGCGCGGGCCGATCACGAGTGGCGGCGCGAGGTGCTGACCGGCGTGCGCGAAGAGCGCGCGGCTGAGCTAGTGAACAAGCGAAATGAGCTGAGCTACCTCGAACAAAACATCCGCGACCTGGAAGCCAAGTGGCAGTTGCTGAAGACGCAGGCCGAGGAACTGGAACGGCTGTCCGACGCCAAGAACGCCGACCAAGCTGGCTTGCAACAGCGACTGGCGGCCATGCAAGCCGAAGCCGAGCGATCCAAACGCGACTTGGACGCGGCCCGCGAGACGCTGGCCAATCGTCCGCCGGCCTTCGCCATCATTCCTTACGCCGGTCCGAACGGCACGAAGCGTCGGCCGATCTATCTCGAATGCACGTCGGACGCCGTGATCTTTCAGCCCGAAGGCGTGCGGCTGGAGGCGAAGGATTTCGCCGGCCCGCTGACGCCTGGCAATCCGTTGGACGCGGCGCTGCGAGCCACGCGGGAATACTGGTCGCGATTGGCTGTGGCCGGTCAAGACGCATCGCCTTATCCATTGTTGGTGGTTCGGCCCGATGGCGTGATGGCTTACAGCAAAGCTCGCACGGCGATGCAAGGCTGGGACGACGAGTTCGGTTACGAATTGGTCGACGACGACACGAACTTGACCTTTCCGCCGGCCGATCCGGGACTGGCCGAAATCTTGAACAAAGCCATTGTCGACGCTCGCCAGCGACAGCAGGCTCTGATTGCGGCGATGCCGCGCGAATACAAATCGCGTGGCGGACTGGTGGCGACCAGCAGCGGCGGGTTTGCGCCGGTCGGCGGCTTCAGCCGAGGCGGCGGAGCCAATGGGTTCGGCGGAGATGGAGACGCATCGAGCGGCTTTGGCGGTCGCAGTCGTGGCGTGCCGGGCGGCCGAGGCGGCGCGGGTGGCGACACGACAATCGGCGACTTTGACAGTGGACCCGGCGGGACTGGCCAAAGCCGTCGCGGCGGCGCGAGCGATCGTTCGACCGGCGATGGGACGGGGACGGGCTCCGGCTCCCAGTCGGGAAGCGGTACCAGCGGCAACTCCGCGAATCGTGGCGGACCCTCGGCCAACAACAACGGCAGCGGCAATCCCAACCAGAATGAGACCCGCAGTGGCAAAGCGGGAAGCCAAAATGGATCGCCGGGCGCTGGCGGACAACCGGGCGGCGGCTCGGCTGGTTCCAGCGGCGCGGCGGGCGGTCGTCCTGGAATGGGAGGACCAGGCGGCGCGAGTTCGTCGGGAAATGGCAGCGGCAACCCGGCCGCACTGGCCGACACGCGCGGCGAGAACTGGGGCCTGCCGAACGCCGCGCCGGGTTTGACCGCGGTCACTCGGCCGTTGAACGTCACCGTGCTGCCGGACCGCATCGCCCTGATGCCCGGCCCGGCCGAACGGTGGCGACCGATCGTAATGCCGATCAACGGACCGTTGCACGATTCGATCGACCCGTTCGTTACGGAAGTGTGGAAACAGATCAAGAACTGGGGCATCGCCGTGCCGGGCGGATATTGGAAACCGGTGCTTACGGTCGACGTAGGACCGGGCGGCGAAGCTCGCTACGCGGAACTCCGAGCGCTGCTGGAAAACAGCGGCCTGGACGTGCAACGAAAGGGGAACTGATGGCTCGTCAAGTTCGACATGCCGAAGCTCCCGGTCAGGACTCGTTCCTCGATATCGTGGCGAATCTGGTCGGCATCCTCATCATCTTGATCATGGTGATCGGCATGCAGGCGAAAACGGCGATGGTCAGCGCCAAGCCGCAACCGGGTGCGAATCAAACGGACGCTGCCCAGCCGGACGGGCCCGATGAACCCGCGGAAGACGCCAGCTCGATCGACGTGGCTGGTCCCAAGTCCGCCGCCGACGCGATTCAAGCCGACATCAACGGGATCGAAGCCAAGCTGAAAGAGCAGGAGTTCGAAGTCGAGTACCGTCGCCGAGAACGCAACAACATTCATCTCGTCATGGCCACCGTCGAACAGCGGTTGGCCGAGTTGCGAGCCGGTTTGAATGATTCGCAACGCGATCAGCTCGATCTGCAAACGGCAATCGCCGCAGCCGAACAACAACTGCGCACGCTGGCCGACGCCAAACGAGCTTTGGAAACAACCGCCGCCACGCCGAAGGTAATCGAGCACTTGCCGACGCCAATGGCCAAAACCGTGTTCGGCAAGGAATACCATTTCCGTCTGGCCAACGGCCGACTGACTTACGTGCCGATGGACGAATTGGTCGAGCGGCTGAAGTCCGAAGCGCCCGACAAACTGTGGAAGCTAAAAGACTCGGCGCAATTGACCGAAACGATCGGCCCGCTGGACGGCTTCTGGCTGAAGTACACGCTCGTCCGTAGCGACTACGCCCAACCGACTCGCACGGGCACGGCCGTGCAAACGCGAGTCGAACTGGATCACTTTACGCTGGTGCCAGTCTCCGACGACTTGGGCGAGCCGTTCGCCGTCGCGATGCAACCGGGCTCGCGTTTTCGCGGCATGCTAGACGGGCTCGATCCGAAGCGAGCCACCGTCACCATTTGGGTCTATCCCGACAGCTTCAACGAATTCCGCGAGCTGAAACGGACACTGTTCGATCGCGGTTTCCTAACCGCCGGCCGCCCGATGCCAGCCGACATGCCCATTGGTGGCTCGCCCGACGGCTCGCGCAGCGCCGCGCAGTAGAGCGGAAACCAGACGGCCCGCGCCCAACCACTTCAAACGATTCGTTCCGAGCACAAACCGCCATAAAAGCGGCACGGCGCAAGCCGTCCGGTAACGCCACAAAACCGGCACGGCGCCAGCCGTCCGGTAACGCCACAAAAGCGGCACGGCGCAAGCCGTCCGGTAATGCCATCACGTCGACTTCAACAACTCGTCGAACATCGTTTCGCCAAACACAAACGGCTCGCGCGGAAGTCGCCCAAGGTCGAAATCGTCGAGCAGATCGGCCGCCGCAATCGGAGTCGCGTCGGGTCGCAATCGGCACGACCACGCGAGCAGACCCACGAGCCGCTCGGCCGGAACGCCCGCTTCGCGCAGCAGCGACAATCGCGTGTCGCCATGCCGCTTTGCCAACCGTCGGCCATCCGGTCCGACGACCAACGGCACATGCGCGAACCGCGGCGGTTGCCAGCCAAAGAACGCGTACAGCTCGCACTGCCGAAAGGCACTCGGCAGCAGATCGTCGCCCCGCAAAACCTCCGTCACTCTCATCGCGTGGTCGTCCGCCACCACGGCCAATTGATAAGCCGGAAAGCCGTCTCGTTTGGCGATCACGAAATCGCCCAACTCCTCGGCCACGCGGCACGTCCGATGGCCCGCCACCAAATCGTCGATCGCGTGCGCTTCCGGTGTCGCTCGGAACCGCCACGAGAAGCTTTCGCCGAGGATGTCGCTGGCATGAGCCGACATCCGCTGACGGCAAGTGCCGGGATACAGCGGTCCTTCCTGGCCCACGTGCGGAGCGCTGGCCGCGGCTTGTACATCGGTGCGGCTGCACGTGCAGGGATAGATGCGTTCGGCCGATTGCAGCCGCGCGAGAGCCGCTTCGTAGTGCTCGAGGCGTTGCGTCTGGACATAGGGCCCGTGCGGTCCGCCAATATCCGGCCCTTCGTCCCAATCCAGCCCGAGCCACCGCAGATCGTCGATCGCTTGCTCATCCGCCCCCGGCTTCACACGCGGAGAATCGATATCCTCCATCCGCAAAACGATTCGCCCACCTCGCGACCGAATCGACAACCACGCCAACAAATACGTGCGAGCATTGCCGATATGCTGCGCCCCGGTCGGTGACGGCGCCAAGCGACCGACCGGTACGGCATTAGGTTCGGCGTCAGTGTTCACCATTGGCGGTACCTGCACTGCGCGAACGAAGTCTGATTGCCCGCGATATCCAGAGTCTTCGATCGCAGCTCACCGTCCCAACTCCGATCATCTCACCGGGGTTGCGAGTACGAGAACGAGTACCGTTTCACTGAGTACGAGTACGAATTCTTATGCCTGGGTTCTGGTCTTGTCTGAATTCTGGACGTGCTGGGATCGAGCGAAGCAAAGCCCCCAGCCAAACCGGGCGACGGAAAACTATTCTGGCTCAACGGGTCGAGCATATTCGGAACCGACGCAAACTTCGTACCGCACCGGGGAGACGCGAAACCGCAGCGGTTGGCCGCCGACGACTTCGCCGTCCACCATAAAGTTCGACTCGGGCGACATCCGCAACTCGACGCTGCGAGCCCGACGGATGACGCGTTCATCGGCCAGATAGTTTCCCAGGAAAACTCAGCCATCAATGCCGCTAGATCATACGGCGAAGGTTGGTCCAGCACGATGATCGTGTCGAGCAGTCCGTCTTCCAGATCGGCTTGCGGAGCGACCTCCGCGCCGCCCGCGGCCGTCCGGCCATTGGCGACGATCACGTTCCAAGCCGAGTAGGTTTCCGCCGGACCGTCGTCCAGCAACAGCGCGTGGTCTCGAACCCCTGCAAATCGGTCAGCACGTCGATCGCCCCGCGCAGATAACACCATGCTCCCCAACGCGATTTCATCTCGTCGGTCATGCATTCCGATACGCGATTGCTGTTGCCGCCGTTCGCGACGTTGATAAACAGCCGCCGCGAATCGGGCGACTCGACTTCCGCCAGATCGATTCGCCGCACGTTGCCGGCCGCGATCGCTTCGTAAGCAGCGACTGGATCGAGCGGCATGCCGAGCGAGCGGCAGAAATCGTTGCCCGTGCCGATCGGCAAAACGGCCAAGCGGATGCGGTCTAGCCACGGGCCGAGCGTGTTGAGCACATGGTGTAGCGTCCCGTCGCCGCTCGCCACGACGACGTTGTCCAGGAATTGCCGAGATCGCCGAGCGCCGCTTCGAGCGACTGTTTCGTCCGCCTCGACAATCGTCGCCAACTCGTACAAACGGAATGCATTCAACACGACCTGAGCCAGCTTCCGTCCGAGTTTCACCCGCCTGTGAATTCCAACGACCAACGTCCGTCCGCTGAACTGTTCATAAATCCGATCTTCAGTTGTTATCAAGCCGGTGTGGAATACGCGTCGAATCCTCGAACCACCGTGTCACGCTAAGGCATTTTTCGTTCCCAATTTGGAGTGCGGCGGTTCATCGCCTTTCGTCGCCTTTCGTCGCCTTTCGCTCCGCGAAAGCCGCGTTCCTTTCGCGGAGAGGCTGTGAAAAAATCAGTTGTATAACTTGTTTCGTTCGCCGCACGCGTCTGCTTTTTTCCACGTACCGGGTTGTCGTTGTGGGCGAACGAGCGAGGTGGCCGTGATAGCGCTGATCAGTGCTGCTCCTTCCCACATTTCCAAGTCCCCTCGATGGTCGGCATACCGCTCCGCGATCTCCCCGGCCGTGGCCTTTCAAATGCGAGCCGCGCCCAGTGCCACCATCCGGAGCAAACACTTGCACGCCTCGCTGGCCCACGCTTTCCACGTCCGCGTTGCTCGGGCAGGCCACCGTCCACGAAGATTTCTCGCCGACCGGCATGCCCTTCGACCGATTGGATGTGGTCGTACAAGGCGGGTCAAGTCCAAGCCCTCTACCAACGTCCAAACGAGTCGCGCTTTGTGTTCGGGCGGAATCAAGTCATCCATTCTCTTGGGGTGGGGATCGAAGCAAAGAACGGTCAGGGAATCCATAGCGGTTTCCGTGGATGTTCCGAGTTGATCGGGGCGTTCCAAGTCATCGGTCCGTCCTCCATGCATAAGAACTCGCAGCCATCCAGTACTACGAAACTCACCCCCGCTTGCAGCTCAATCTACCCTCCGATCAAGTCACGCTGAACGAATCCAGACAAGTCGCACCTGGTCACACAAGATTCTTTCACAACCTCGGAGCGAAAGGAGACTAATGGGCGACTTTTTGGGGCTTACGTCAGTAACGGTGGGCGGTTGTGGAAGGCGAGAAGTGGTTCGCAGGCTGCGGCTGTTGCCAAAAGCTGCTGCTCGCTGTGCGGCCCGCCGATTAATTGCAGCGACACGGGAAGGCCGTCGGTCAATACCGCGTAAGGGATGCTGACGGTTGGCAAACCGGTGTAAGACCAAGGCGAATTGAACGCCGGATCGCCGGTCGTTTTGGTGTCGGGGCCGTCGTGCGTGTGGCGGAGTCACGGCGATACGGCCAGGCGGCAGCAACGCGGCGAACTCCGCCCGGCAACCGTTGGTGTGCGACCGCCTCGGCGCGTACTGGTCCGCGGTTGTCGCCAAACCGAATTCGATCAACCCGCGAACGTGCGGCCCGAACCGCTCGGGGCCTTCGTCAGCGCCGCTCGGTGATAAGCCGCTGCGTCGTAGGCCATGATCCGGCGGTGCATCGTCGCCAAATCGGCGAATGACGGAGGCAGCTTGAACCGTTCGCCCTTCCCGCGTCCGCAATCAAATCGATCGCCTCTCGCGTCGCTCGCCGCACTTCATCGGCGGCCGTCTCCATAAAGAAGGACTCGATCACCGCCAGCTTTAGCGGTACTCAACACGGCGGCCAGCAGCGCGTCGCCTTCGCGGTTATCGGCAATTGCTCCCCAAACCGCGGCTAGATCCAGCGCTTCGTCCGATTGGACCGACGTGATCCAGCCGCGGCGAGATCGGCACCACGCCCGCGAGCGGAACGCCGTGCGATGCCTTTAGTCCCGCCACGCCGCAGAAACTAGCCGGTCGCGTGATCGAACCGCCCGTCTGCGAACCGATGGCCGCCATGCACATCTCCATCGCCACGGCGGCGGCGCTGTTGCTGCTCGATCCGCCCGGCGTGCGATTCAAATCCCAAGGATTGCGAGTCGGCGGCGGATCGAAACAAGCGAACTCACCGTGACCGTCTTGCCCAAGAGAATCGCGCCTGCCGCGCAGCCGACGCACGACCGGAGCGTCCGCGGCCGCCGACGTCTCGCCGCAACGGCGAACCGGCACGCGTGGGCCAGCCTTTGCACGTCGACGATGTCCTTAATTCCAATAGGAATCCCATGCAGCGGCCCAAGCCACCGTCGCCGAGCCAGTTCGCCCAGCCGATCGGCCTCGCGGCGTGCTCCGTCCGCGTCGACCAACACCCAGGCTCGCAACCGATCGTCGAATTGATTGATTCGAGCCAGACAGAAGTCGACCAGTTCGCGCGGATGCAGCGAACCCGACATGATCGCAGGAGCCGCTTCGTGCACCGATGGAAGTTTCTCAATTGCCACGGAAGTGCCTCTATCAAGACGTTTCGTTCATCAGCCGTCAGCCACGGTAATCGCGGGATCGGACGGACTTCGCGACACGGCGAAGTGTGGGCATGATCCGGTCGGCCGGGTATCGAACTCGGACGCATCAACCTTTGTGATTGCCAGCTTCGCCGTTTCTTTACAGTCACCTGTGAATGCGACATACTAGGGCCCGCTCGTTTTCGTAAAAGCAACCGGACGCCGCAATCGCGGCAGGCCACGATGGTCGGGAGAATTCACGGATGGCTCGCTTTGCGGTCAATGAAATGACGACGTTTCGCTGGACGTTCGAGGAGGACGTTCAGTCTTATTTGCAGGCCGGCATCCGCGCGCTCGGCGTGTGGCGGCAGAAACTGTCGGACATCGGCGAAGAGAAGGGAGCCGAGTTGCTGGCCGAAAGCTGCCGAGGTTTCGGAGCCTCTCATGGCCGGCGGCTTCACCGGCAGTGACGGCCGCAGCTTCAAAGAGGCGGTGGCCGACGCCGTGGACGCGGTCGAGATGGCCGGGGCGTTGAAGGCCAGTTGCCTCATTATTTATACGGGAGCCCGCGCCGGTCACACGCACAACCATGCTCGTCGATTGGTGCGGACAGCTCTGTCCGAGTTGGTCGAGCGCCGAGCGTCAGCAAGTCACGCTCGCACTGGAGCCGATGCATCGAGGGTTGTCAGCGAGTGGACGTTTCTCACGAATCTGGACGATACGCTGGAGGTGATCGATTCGACTGGCGTTCGCGGCTCAAGCTGGTGTTGGATACTTACCATTTCGGACTTGATCCGGCGGTCGTCGAGCGGCTGCCAGAATTGGCGTCACGAATCGCTCGGTGCAACCGGCGATGCCCGCCGACCGCCGCAAGGCGAACAGGACCGCTGTCGACTGGGCGACGGCGAAATTCCGTTGCCGAGATCGTGCGTCGTCTCACACGCGGCGGTTACGACGGCTTCTACGAGCTGGAATTATTGGGCGAAGAGATCGAGTCGTTTGACTATCGCGAGTTACTGGCCGACTCGAAGGCCAGCTCGAACAGCTTCACATCGGCTAACTCACGCGTGCAAGCAGCACTCGTTCGCGGTTGAAACCGCATCCGGGTGATCGCCAAACCTGCCGCCGCTGCTGGCACCTGTTTTGCGACCGCCGCTTCGTCGTGTATACAAGCGTCGAACGCGACGAATCCACTCAGGAAGAACATGGCAGAACCTCTGGCAAGCTCGCAGCCATCCGCATCGCCTGCTCCCGTGGGCGCGCAATGCTGAGCATTACGGCACCGAAACTATCGCCTGTTCATGCTGGGCAGGAATCTCGCTTACCGGCACTTGGATGCAGCAAACCGCGCTGGCATGGCTCGTCTATCAAATGACCGGGTCTTCGCTATTGCTGGGAACGGTCGCTTTTGCAGCTCAGATACCGACATTCTTTCTGCGCCGGTCGCTGGAGTTTTATCCGATCGCGTAAGTCGCCAACGGACGCTCATAGCAACCCAGTCCGTGGCCATGATGCAAGCGATTGTCCTGCTGCTGTTGGTCTGGAGGACAACTTGCAAGTGTGGAATATTCTCGCTCTCAGCGGCGTGCTGGGGTTGGCGAATGCCTTTGATATGCCCACACGACAAGCTTTCCTTGTGGATATGGTCCCGACTCGCGAGGATCTTCCCAACGCGATCGCTTTGAATTCATCCTTGTCACGCATCTCGCCTGATTGGCCTGTTCGCGGCAGGCATTCTGCTAACAGTGGCCGGCGTGATCCTCGTTTCTTGTTCAACGCGATCAGCTATTTGGCTGTTATCATTGCTTATGCCATCATGCGAGATTTCTGCCCTCACGCCCGCGTCCCACCGGCCGTTTTCGAGCAGGATTGAGTGAAGGGATCGCTACGCCTTTGGGTTTCCACCGATACGCGTTGTTGATGATGGCACTGGTCAGCCTGACGGGAATGCTGATGACAGTCTTGCTTCCCGCATTCGCCAGTGATGTACTTCACGGCGGCCCACAGCTTTATGGATTTCTCAACGGCGCCTCGGGCGTCGGAGCATTGATCGTACGCCTTATACTTGGCCTCGCGCCGAACGGTCTTTGGTTTGGGTCGCAAAATGGTATGGGCGACTTCACTGCTCGGTCTGGGTATGATCGCCTTCTCATGGTCCCGAACGATCCCGTTGTCATTGGCGTTTCTGGTAATCACATGGGCATTATGTTGCAAATGGCAGCTTGTAACACTCTGTTGCAAACGATTGTTGACGAAGATAAACGGGGACGTGTGATGAGTTTCTATACGATGGCCTTTATGGGAACTGCACCGCTGGGCAGCCTGCTTGCCGGTGCGTTGGCAGACCATTAGGGCCCCCACCGCTGTGATGTGCGGCGGGAGACTTGTTTAATTGGGGCCGCACTGCTTCGCGTTTCAGCTGAATGGTTTACGAGAACAGGTCCGGACCGATTTATCAACGAGCGGGTATTTGCCCGAAGTCGCAACGGGCGTGAGTGCCGCCGCTGATCCTGCCGCGCCGCCGGAAGAAATGTGATCCAGCGGCGTCATTCGTCGAATAGCATCTCGGCAAATTCAAAATACGAAACCAGCGATATGCTGACTTAGACTCCGTCGAATAGCGGAACTGTCAACTGTCGGGTGAACACGATTCCCAATGTCTTGCCCTGGCGATCGACCACTTGCCCCATATCGGCGTTGCTTGTTTCCAGGCGAATCAAAGCGGCAATCACCGGTTCGGTTGGGGCAATTCTCGGCAATAACTGAATCGAATCCGAAAGGGGTGATTCGTCCAGATACAAATCGGCCAAACGAACATAGCCGACCAATTCGCGCTATGCGGATCAAACAAGCACACTGCGTCCACATTGTTCGTCTTGGCAAGCTTCATAGACCGAATGCGAGGCGTTCAGCGCGTGTGTGACATTCTCTAGCCTCACGACAAATGGAGCGATTGGATCGGACGCGGTCTCGAACAAGTTTTCGATCAACCGTTGTTGTACACCGTGGAGTAAGCCGTATCTTTACCTCCACGATCACTTGCCGCAGTTCTCTTCTGGCCAAAGTCAACGCACACGTAAGGGAGTCGAGCCTAACAATCGTTGCAAGACTCGGCCAAACACCCACAGCAGACCGGAAATCGGCAAGAACGCCACCGTACATAATAGAAATGGCGGGCCGGCCAGTCAAAATAAAACGATTCGGGGCATGAAAGAACAGATTCTTAGGAAGCAATTCGCCGTAGACAAACACTATCGGCGTAAATAGGACCGGCGCGATAAGATCGACAAAGTGTGATCCGGCCGGCCTGATTCGCTGCGCCAGCACCGTGCCCAGCGACGTAAGATAGTTCGCTAGGTTGTTTCCGATCAACGTGGTGGCCACAAACAACGCTGGATTGTTCGTTAGCCATAACAGTCGCGCGATATCCAATCTCCCGATCGGCTATCTAACACCAAACGCACTCGCGTCGCTCGGTAGAATCCCTGCTCGCTGCCGCTGTAGAAAAGCGCTCAGCAACAAACCGACGACCAGGAGCAGGAGGATGACAATCACTTGTCCTGCTCCACCGGAATGGGTCGAGTCAGTTTCCGACCAGCATCCGACCTCGGTCGGATGACGAGCACCCGCAAGTGAAAAGGCCCCCAGTCACACTCGTCGTTCAGTTCGGGCAGGCGTTGCAAGGACTCTGAATCACTCCCCCGCGACGGTCACACTGCGGCTGGGCGGCACTCTCCGTGTTGAAATAGCGTCCCAAACGTCGCAAGCTCGTCATCCCCGTGACATGCCATAACGTATCGCTGACTTGCAAGATCGAGCGAGTTCCGTGGGGCGACCGCTGCGAGATATGGACCATAGGAGAAAATGGTATCCAGCACGTCCTCGATGTGAGAATGCCGATCGTTTCGCCAAATTCGTCCACAACTACCGTTACGCGTCGCCGCTGGGCAACCATCTTTTCCAGTACATCCGCCACGGTAAGCGCACCAGGGAACAATTAATACTGGTTCGGCGAACTTCTGTAGATCGAACCGCGGCAACCGAGCCAAATCACGCAGCGGTATCGCACCGGCGACTTCGAATCCGGTTCCGTCACCAGCAAATAGCCGCTCGCCGGACGGCGACCGTCCAAATCGTCGACGCTAACGGGCGGGCGGCCAAGAAGCGAGTCCGCGGCCGCATCCACTCATCCACGCGAATTTCCGGACAACAAGCACGACAGCGTGCAGCACCAGTCGCTCTTGCTCGATCAAATCCGCATCGGTCGTGGATAGTTCGACGCGCGTTCGAGGTCCGAAACCTCCATGTACGGCTCTTTCGAGAAACCGGGCCAAACCAATCGCTGGCTCAATACGTTGGCTGTTCGCAAGGCGGGCATTACGGGGTCCACCAATCTCACGGCTAATGCCAGAGGTCGGGCAACGAGACCCGCCAACCAATACGCCTGCAAGACCGCCAAACTCTTGGGACCATCTCGGCCATCACAATGACGACCAAAACGGAGAACGTCGAGAATCCGATCGACAATGACCGACTGCCTGCCCGCCTGTTCGATCTGTAGGCCCGCGATCGACGTAATGGCAAAGTACAGCATGTTGACGACGAGGGTTGCAAAACAACACACCCGACAACAGTCGGTCGGGATCGTTCAGCAATCGTGCCGCGAGCTGTTGGGAAGCCGTGCCTTCGGCCAATCGCTTTCGGTCCGGCCATCGCAAATAAACAAAGCGGCTTCGCTGGCCGAAAAAAATGCCGAGCACGCAATCGCCGCCAGCATCGCGATCAGCCAGGGAGCGAGTTCAAGTAACATGCTGGCGACTGGTCGGAAAAGAGAGGCGAATGGCCATCGGCCGCGATAGTGTGCGAGCGCCTGCGTCAGTGGAGGGAAACCCCGCTACCATCGGCCAGTTTTGAGTGCCCCATCGCAATATCAAACTCAAATATTGCCGGGATCATCATGGCCGTAGTGCTGAATCCGTAAGCCACCGCCGTCACCAGAAAGACTGTCAATTCCTCCCTTGCGGAGGATGAAACTGGTAATGGCGAAAAAACGTTAGAAACGGCAACAAGAACGAGGTGATCATAATGGCTGGCGACGGATTTCTATGCCGAGGGTAACATACAAACCGATCCCGCCACCTAGGATAAATGCCAAGAAGGGGGCTAATTGTCCACCGAACGAGCCGCTGAACGAAACCATGATCACCATGCAAGGACGATCCCCAAGAACAGAAAAACACGCATCCTGCTGACGCCGACGGCCGACTGTGAATTCGGCGTAAGTCATGCCGCAATGAATTCCCAACATCGACACATAGACGACCAAGACCACCCAGCCTCCGATTAAGTATGCCAGGTTCTCGGCGGATACACCGCCCAGCCAGTAGCGTACACGCATAAGATGCTAGGCAGGGCGATCATTTCTTTGGTCACATACATCACCCCAAACAATTTGCCTAATACGAATTCCTTGGGCGACAAATCGGTGACCAGCAAACGGATGGCTTGTCCATCTCGCTCGTTCGTGACGCTGGTAACGGCCAAGGCGTTGATAATCACGAGGCTCACCAACATATACGCGCCAACGCCATGGCCGCTGGAGGCACAATGGCCGTCGAGCGACGGCTCAGTCGACCGAACTGCCACTGGTTGACATCTGCGTCAATGCCATCAGAGCCATGGGCAAAGAATAAGACGTTGCCGAATCACGAGCACTTTGCGTCCGTAGGCCCAGGTACAGACTTCGCGCCAGAGAATTGGATTGTCCCACACGCGGCGACTTTGGCGGACGCCGTCCGCACCCGCGCGTCGACGTGACTCCGGCGAGCCGCCTCGGCATCCGATCGCCGCGAATCGTTGTCGCCGCCGAAAAATGCTTTCGGCTTCCATCGCCGCGGCTTGCCCTCGACGCACATCCCGCGAGGGATTCCAGATGCGACGCGCCGACGGCGAAGCCACTGAGAAGCAGACTCATAGCCGTGGATGTTGCCAGATAAAACCAACTGGGATCCGTCGCTACTCCGAATCGTGCTGCATGGCTTCCCAGACCGCTCGTACCGGACTGAATCGTGCCGCCCAGGCGGACGTGATCGCCCGCCGAACTGGCTGCCGAATACTCCGCCGCCACGGCTTCCCACAGGCCGATCCAGAGCACCGCCGCCAGCGGCAATGGCCAGCGTCTGAAACGTCTTCGCGGGCGAAACCGACGGTGGCTCCCAGGCAACCAGCGGCGACAAACCGTGGTGAGCGTGACCAAAACACGCGGAGGATTTGGTCGAACGAAACTCCGCCGAACAGCGTGATTGCCATGAACAACGGCAAGGCCGCAAGCAGCATCGCCAGCACATTGAGCAAGCTGGCGGCAATCTTGCCAAGCACGAGTTCGCCGTTCGTGATCCGGGTCATCAGCAACAGAATCAGGGTCCGGTTTTGTCCTTCTCCCGAGCGAATCGGGCGCTAGCCGAGAACAAAGCGGCCAAAACGTTAGCAGTGCTAATTGCAACTGCCAAAATCTGAAAGATCGCCGTGCCGAACTTGGCCATGTCGCCGATGTTGTGGATGACCTGCGTTCCGGCCATCACCAACCATGCCGTACACATCAGCACGAGCAGCGAAGCGACGTACACCGAACGGTAGAGATAATGACGCGAGCGGCGGGGGGTCGTGACCGCCTCGCGTCCGAAAACCGGCCCGAGTAGCAAAACAGAACTCCTAGATTCTCGATCCAAACGCGTTGCCAACGCGACTCGAAGTCGGCCATTATAGGGTGAAGCCGAAAAGCTTGCCGAGTGCCTACGGTCGCCAGATTCACGTTAAACTTACATTTCAAGAAAATAGCCGGTTAGACCCAATAAAGTGTCCGGGTTGCGCGTCTGTTTCTCCAGCGGCACGGCTAACCGGCCGTCCCGTCCGCGAGGAGTCGTTCGTTGTCCGCTGATGATTGCCAGCTTGACTCGGCCGTGGTTGCGGCCTTGTACAGCGAGCACGCGGAGGAACTGCGGCGCTTCCTGGTCGGCGTGTTGCGAGATGCTCAGTTAGCACAAGACGTCTTGCAAGCCACGTTCGTGAAATTAGTGGAACGGGGCAGCGAGACGCGCGAGGAATCGCGGAAGAGCTGGTTGTTTCGGGTGGCTTTTCACGAGGCGATGGCCATCCGCCGCCGTCAGGGCGTGGGCGACCGGGTCGTGCGGCGAGTGGCGGAAGAAGCTGTCGGAGCGGCCGAACGCGGCGATACGACGGAGCCGGTTGAATCGGGATTAGTGCGAGCGGAGACGGTTGAGCGAGTTCGCGGTCTGCTAAATGAATTGCCAGCGGAGCAGGCTCGCGTCGTTCGCATGCGGATTTACGAAGAGAAGACGTTTGCGGAGATTTCATCCGAACTGGGAATCCCGCTCGGCACGGCCTTGTGGCGAATGCAAAAGGCGCTGGCAAAGTTAAAGTCGAAATTGGACCAAGACGGCTGGAACAGTTGAGAACCGAAAAGCGGTTGAATTTTCGGGGCGTCAAAGAATACGCTCATTGCGAGCATCCACACGCATGAATCACAACGAACACAACATGAGCTCGGACGGCGGAGATGACGCTCTGCTGTTGCAAGCGTTCCAGTATTTCACCGGCGAGCTTTCGAGCGACGAGTGCGAGGCGTTCGAGAGTTTGCTGGCCGAGAGCCAAGCGGCCCGTGAGGCGTTGTCCGCTTGCGTCGGCATGACTGGAGCGGTCCTCGCGGCATTGGCCGCCGAGGTCTCCGCGTCGGCGTCGGCTCCGTCCGCATTGCCCGAGCGGCCTAATCTGCGATCCAATTCGCGGCAGCGGGTGGCTCGGCTCGTGTCTTTGATCGGCATTGGCGCCGCCGTGTTGATCGCGTTGTTCGGAATGCCGGGCGTGAGATCGTCGAGCGACCCCGAGGAGGCGATTGTGTCGTCGGGCGTTGACAGCGCGAACGATGCCGACTTGGCGCATCTCTGGCTGGCCACGCGCGAGGAACTGGCGGAACATCGGCGCGTGACTGGGGCTGGCATGGATTGGTTGTATGACCATGACAGCGCATTGACCTCGCCGTTCATTGCCTCCGACTTCGCTTGGTCGGAGGTGGACGAAGGCAGCGATTCGGAGGTGATTGACCTTGGTGGTGGCCAAGCGGTTGGCGGCGATGACGTCGCACCTCGGACTCCATCTTGGATGCTGGCGGCTGTGTCCGTCGGCGAACAAGTCGAGGGCGACTGGAACCATGATTCGACGATTGGCGAGGCAACCGACGGTGGCTCGCCTGCCACTGACAAACCGTAGACATGATGTTTCATCGAGCTTCTTTGGCGCATCGCTTTTTTCCACCTCGAACGAGACGATACGGAATGCGTGATTTCAACTGGGTACGATTCGACGCTGCGTTCGTACTAGGGGCGTTCGTGCTGACAGCGACCCTGGCAACAGCCAACGCGTTGCGGGCGGAATCCAAGGAGCGAACGCGTGTCGTCGTGCAGGCCGAGAAAGCTGCCGAGGCGAAGTTCGATAACAAGCGAGCACCGAAGCCTCGAACCGCGTCGGCCGCAAAATCTCCGCGTTCCGGCGCGGCGATCACCCCGGAAAAAGAAACCGCGGCGTTGGCCTTCGTCAAGCAATACCATCCCGAGTTGCACGGCTTGCTGCAATCGCTGCGAGACCATCAGCCGGAAGAGTTTGAAAAGGCGATTCGCGACTTATCGCGCACGGCCGAACGCCTGCGACCTTACCGCGAAAACGATGTGGCGCGGTACGAACTGGAAGTCCGAATGTGGCAAGCTCAATCGCGGGTCGAGTTGCTCACGGCGCAAGTGCTGATGGGTGATTCGCCCGAACTGAGAAAGGACCTGCGAACCGCCGTGGAGCATAAGTTGGCTTTGCAGCGCGAGGTGTATCAAGCTGAACGCCAGCGGTTGACCGACCGACTGAATCGCTTGGACCAACAGATCGAACGACTCGACAATCAGGGTGACGCAATGGTCGAGCGACAGGTCGAATTGTTGTTGCGCCCGTTGAAGTCCGACTCGAAGCCACGTCGTCCCTCGCCCACAAAGAACTTGAAGACCAATTAGCTCGCGGTGCATTCACTCGCCGCCGAGCTATCGAATGAATCAACAGTCCGACCCACCAACTCACCCCAATTCACTGCCCACCTTTTTGAACTCCCGGAGGATGCGGAATGAGAATCTGTCTGTTTGCCATCGTTGCCGTGACGCTGGCCGCGTTCGCCAGTCCTTTCGCGCGGACGAGCCGCGCGGCGGACGAGATTTTGCCGCCAATCGATCAGCGATTCGCTGATTTGAACGGCGAAGAAACGCCCGATTTTCAACGTCACGTTTCGCCCCTGTTTGGACGTCTGGGCTGCAATGGCCGATCGTGCCACGGCTCGTTTCAAGGCCGTGGCGGGTTTCGACTGTCGCTATTCGGCTACGATTTCCAAGCCGACTTGGACGCGCTCAACGACAAGGAAAGCCCCCGGATCGACAAAGAGAATCCAGTCGAAAGTTTGATGTTGGTCAAGCCAGCCGACGCGGATTTGCACGAAGGCGGTGAACGTTTCAAGACGGGATCGTGGCAGTACAACGTATTCCGCCGCTGGCTTGAGGCTGGCGCGAAGTTCGACTCGGCTCAGGTGAAAAAGCTTGAGCGACTGGAAGTTCAGCCCGCCGAGTTATTGTTCTCGGACAAAGGCCAGCAGGTTCAGTTGCGAGCCGTCGCGGTGTGGGAAGACGGTACGCGAGAGGACGTGACGCCGCTCTGCCGCTTTCAAAGCAACAGCGATCAAGTGGCGTTGATCGACGAGCATGGTTTGGTCACGTCGGCCGAGCCAGGCGATACGCACTTGGTCGCCTTCTATGACAACGCGGTGGTTCCTGTTCCCGTGATCCGCCCGGTCTCGAATGTAACGGGCGACAAGTATCCGGCGACTCCGACGTTCAATCGAGTCGACGAATTGGTGCTGGAGAAGCTTCGCAAGCTGGGCGTCGTGCAGTCGGAAACGGCCTCGGATGCCGAGTTCCTCCGTCGACTCAGCTTGGACATGACGGGCACGCTGCCGACCTCCGAGGAGACGGCGGCTTTTCTGGCGGACCAATCGCCGGACAAGCGGGCTCGCAAGATCGACCAGTTGCTGGAGAGCCCGGCTTATGCGGCTTGGTGGACCACGCGGCTGTGCGATTTCACCGGCAACAACGACGCGCAGATCCGCAACGTCAGTCCTCAAGGCGTGCGCGGTGTGACCCCCAGCCAGCACTGGTACGACTGGATTCACAAACGGGTTGTCGAGAACTCGCCCTACGATCAATTGGTCGAGGGCATCTTGGTGGCAACCAGCCGCGAAGAGGGTCAGTCGTACGCGGAATTCTGCGAGACGATGTCGACGACGCGAACAAGGAAGGTGCCTCGTTCGCCGAATTGTCGTCGATGCCAGTATTTCTGGGCCAAGCAAGATTTGCGCGTGCCGGAAGCTCGGTCGATCGCAGTCGCCTACTCGTTCCTGGGCATCCGCATACAATGTGCGCAGTGCCATAAGCATCCGTTCGATCAATGGTCGAAGCAGGACTTCGAGCAGTTCACGAACTTTCCGTCACGTGAATTATTCTGAACGGCCGCCCGCGGGATGGCAAGGAACGCGAGGAATACGACGCGATTCTGGATGTTGAACATTGATCCCGGCGCTTGCGCGGCAATCAACAACGCCGGGCTTACGGCGAACTGTTGGCTATGGCACGTGGTTCCGTTCCCGAATTGGCGACGGTTTCACGGCCGATTACGACGCGTGGCGACATGGCCGAACCGCTGACCACGCCGATCGGAGACGGCCCGTCTGTTGGGCGGCGAAACGCTAAAGACCGAGGACTACGAAGACGTTCGCCAGCCGTTGATGGATTGGTTATGCCGAAAGCGACAACCTGCATGCTCGCGTCGTCGACCAGGTCTGGGCCGCCTATTTCAACGTAGGTCATCATCTTAGGAACCGCCCGGACGACATCAATTTGGCCAATCCACCCAGCAACAAGGCTTTGCTGGATTACTGGCCGCCGGTTTCGTCGACATGGTTTCGATATGAAGTGGGTTCATCGCACGATCGCCAACAGCCGCACGTATCAAGCCTTCGTGGCGGCCGAACGATACGAACACGTTGGACGAGCGGAATTTCGCTCGTGCCGTACCGCGTCGTTTACCGGCCGAAGTGGTCTATGACGCCGTCACGCAAGCCACGGCGGCCGATGCCAAAGTGGACGAAATGCACGAACAGATGAAGGGCCGAGCGATCGCTTTGGCCGCGAGCAACCGCAACTCGAATCAAGGTTCCGCGTTCGCGTTGTCCGTGTTTGGCAAATCAATACGCGAAAGCAATTGTGACTGCGACCGCTCGAACGAATCCAATTGCTCCAAACCGTATTCCTGCAAAAACGATCGCGATATGCTTTCGCTGCTGGATCGCGGTGATGGGGTGGCTTCGGCAGCTTGCCCGAGCGGGATCGCGGTAGCCGCAACAACGCCGCGGATGCTACGAACCGCCGCGATCTATCGAACGCGCCGAGCAAGTTGTGACGCAGTTCGAGCGGACGCTTGAAGAAGCTCCGTGAGAGCGATGGTGGCGAAAAAGGCCATCAAGGCGGTTGAGGAGCGGCTCGCACAGCAGCTCGCAAGGATTTGGAAGCGACTGTCGGCTGCCAAGGACGCACCGAAGTCCGCCGAGCCGATGGATGACGAGCAACTGAAGGAGTTGGTCGAGCAGGCTTATCTCCGCTCGCTCACCCGTTATCCCGACGAACGCGAAATGGGACGCAGCCTATTCACCTCCGCGAAGCGGATACGCCATTCGATGGCGTGAAAGATCTGCTCTGGGCTTTTGGTCAACACCAAGGAGTTCATCGTTAATCACTAAACAGAAACGTTGCTACAGTTCGCCGCTTCGGTGGTTTGCCGAGCGGCGGATGCGGCACGGCGAAAACTCGGGTTGGCCGCGAGCTTCTCCCGGCCAACCTACAACGTGACAATCAATTACCCTCATTGTTTTTCAAGGAAAACTCATACATGGCGATTCACAAGACTTGCGACGGATGGCGACGACGTGATTTTCTGAAAGTTGGCGTAGCCGGAGCGGCGGGCCTGTCGCTGGCCAGCTACTTGCGATTGGCGGAAGCTGGTCAGGTTTCTTCGGGCAAAGCTACGTCGGCCATTTTCATCAACTTGCCGGGCGGTCCTTCGCATATGGACACGTTCGATCTGAAGCCGGACGCACCGGCCGAGTATCGCGGCACGTTCAATCCGATCAAGACCAACGCGGCGGGTGTCGAGATCAGCGAACATCTGCCGAAGCTGGCTCAATGCGCCGACAAGTTCGCGATCTTGCGCGGCGTGTCGCACACATTGGGCGCTCACCAATTGGGCAGCGAGTATGTCAACACCGGCTCGCGACCGTTGCCGTCGCTGGAGTATCCGGGCTACGCCGCGGTCGTAGCGAAGGAGTTGCAGGCGCCGTCGGATCTGCCGCCGGCCGTTTCGATTCCAAACGCCAACCAACGGGCCGGATTCCTGGGCGTGAAATACGCTCCGCTGAATACGAACTCGACACCGCGTCCCGGCCAGCCGTTTAGTGTTCGCGGGATCGGCATGAGCAACGGGTTGACGATCGCCGATGTCGAGAAGCGTCACAGTCTGTTGCGCGACTTGGACACGGCTTTCACTGGCTTTGAGTCCAATAGCCAGTTGCTCGACGGCCTCGATCGCTTCAGCCAACAGGCTTATGAGATGATCACGTCGAAGCGGACGCGCGAAGCGTTCGACGTCAGCAAGGAATCGCCGAAGTTCGCCGAACCGTTTGGCGAAGACACGTTCGGCCAAAGCTGCTTGTTGGCTACGCGTCTGATTGAATCCGGCGTGCGATTCGTGACGCTTTCGACAGGCGGCTGGGATACGCACCAGGATAACTTCACGCGACTGAAGGATCGCCTGTTGCCGCCGCTCGACACCGGCTTGGCCGCGTTGCTGAATGGCTTGGAGCAAAAGGGGTTGCTGGACAGCACTGCTGTCTTCGTCACGGGCGAATTTGGCCGAACGCCGAAGATCAACTCGCGCAGCACCGAAGGCGGCCGCGATCACTATCCGCGCTGTATGTTCATGTTGATGGCCGGTGGCGGCGTTCGCGGCGGACAAGTGGTTGGCGAAAGCGATGACAAGGCCACGCTGCCGCGTCACGAAGCCATCTCGCCAGACGATGTGGCCGCGTCGTTCTACCATGCGTTGGGCATCGACCACACGAAGGAATATCACACCTCGACGGGACGCCCGATCATGATCGTGCGCGACGGCCGAGTGCTGCCGCAATTGTTCGCTTAGTCAATCGGTTGAACGGCACTGGAATGATTCGTGGCTGCCGACGCGTTTTTCATGGCGCGTCGGCAGCTTTTTTGTGCGCCGTTCGCCCCAATTGCACATCGCCGTCTGAATTCATAACGTGGGTCACATTCAGGTCGCCACGAGGAAACAAGCAGGAGTCGCGCGTCGCATGACTACCGCCACGGAAATTCGCCACGAAACCGTGTTCGTGAATGTATGGGGCAAGAAAACCCAAGTCACGATTGGCGGCGAAGGCCCGCCGCTGTTGTATTTGCACAGCGCCGGCGGCGAAACCGAATGGATGCCATTCCACGATCTGTTGGCTCGCCGCTTCCGTGTCTACGCGCCGGCCCATCCTGGCTTTGCGCTTTCCGGCGGCCTGGAGGAAATCCGCGACGTCGCCGACATCGCGTGGCACTATGTGGATTTACTCCAGCAGCTCGAACTCCCTCGCGTACCGGTCGTCGGTTTCTCGCTGGGCGCCTGGATCGGCGTCGAACTAGCCATCTTGCGTCCCCATTTGGTCGACAAGTTGGTGCTAGTGAATGCCGCCGGACTGCATGTCGACGGCGCTCCGATGGCCGAACTGTTCATCGACGATTCCGACGAAATATGCGAGTTTGTCTTTCACAATCCCAACGATCCTGCCGTCCCTCTGGCTTTGCCCACGTCGCTGGAAGACCCGCGGATTTTGCTCTGGCTGCGAGCTCGCGAAGCAACGGCCCGAGTTGGCCGGAATCCATACCTCCACAATCCGAAGCTCGCCGGGCAACTGCGTCGCGTCGAATGCCCATCGCTCGTGATCTGGGGTCGAGAAGACCGCTTGATCCCCCTGGCTCACGGCCAATATTACGCCGACCATCTGCCGAATTCTCGCCTTATGGTTTTCGACCAATGCGGCCACATGACTCCGCTCCGAAAAAGCCGACGGAGTTCGCTGCCGCGACGGCATGCGTTCGTCTTGGGCTAACGATTCGACTTGGGCTAACGATTCGTCTTGGGCTAACGATTCGTCTTTGGGCTGCTGCCGCCACGTTGTTTGCCACGAATAGAAATGTCCCTTGCCGCAGGGACTAGGGAACTTCCGTATTGGCTGGCGGAGTGGAGCTATTGGGGCAGGACACAAATGTGAAGTTAACTGTGGCAACGCGTAAGTCGGTTTGTTACATTCAAAACATTTCCCGGATTTTCATCCCGTGATGGAGTGAACCGCGGTGGCTCAGTGGTTTTGTGCAATCGGCGATCGCCAACTCGGACCGCTCAGCGGCCAGACATTGCGTCAAATGGCCCACGACGGCGCCTTGGGCAAACAGGATTTAGTGCGGCAAGGCGATGACGGCAATTGGGTTCAGGCTTGGCAAGTAAAGGGTCTGTTCCCGGCTGCCACGACGGCCAACGGCTCGTCGTCCGATATTCACACGAAGGCTCCGACCGCCGGTTCCGGTTCGAGCTCGGGGACGCAATCGCAGTTGAAGCGAGCCAAGCCGCTGACGGCCAAGCCCGCTCCGCCTCGCGCCGCTCCGCCTGTCGCCGCCCTGCCAGTAGCCACGCCGCCCGTTGCCGCGCCGCCCATGAACGTCCAGCCCGTTGTCGCGCTGCCGCCAACCGGAGTAACGCCGGTCGCCGCCACTCCGCAAGTTCCGGTCGGAGGCCTGTCGGGGTTCCGGTCGGAGCGCCGCGGCTGAACTGGCTGGAGTCCCGGCAGACGCGCCCGCCGCTCCGCCCGCCTTTGTCACCACAACGGCGACGCCATCGACCGGCGATGCGGAAGGCGGCCGAGCTTGCGGTCGCAAGAAGAAGGCTTCGCCAAGCGTGATGCTCACCGCCGTGCTGGGCGGCGCGGTCCTGTTGTTGCCGGTGATCGGCGGAGTGGTCCTGCTGGACTGGCGGCGGGTCGGAAACGCCGCCAACGGCGGAAACGCCCACGCGCCCGGCGCGTCGAATCCACGCCGGTGGCGAACATCGATCCCGAAGCGGCTAGCGGCGATCGCGCCTTCAGGCGAATGGCCCGGTTGCCGCAAACAATGTCTCTGCCGCCAACGCTTCCGGCGCCAACGCGGCGACGAGCAAGCCGAGCGAAACCGCGAATGCCGATCAAGCTCGCGCGGAGCAAGCGGCCGCGGCCGTGACGAAGTGGTTCGATGGCTCGTCAGGCAGCGCGGTCAGCTTGCCGGGCGTCATGCAGTTGAATTTGACGGCCGCCTGGCTTGAGCCGCAGTTAACCGTCGGCCAGTCGCCAGCAGATGGCAGTTCGGCTGGCACGGCCGACACGCAGTATCTACTGGTCAAGCTCTTGCTGCGCAATGCGGCCGCCGATCGCGTCTTGGTTTACGACAGTTGGAACGGATCGGGGCAATTTCCGATCGAATGCTCCGCCGCCTTGCTGGACGACGCCGGCCAATCGGGCCGCCTCGTGCCGCTGAAGGAAGCGCCGTTGCCGGGTCGCCAGAAGGAAGTCGGGCTGCAACCGTCGGAGTCGCTCGAGGAACTGCTGGTGTTCGAGGTGCCCGCGAAGGCGGCCGAGCAGTATCGGCTGATGTTGCCTCGGGCGGCGTTCGGTCAGAGCAAATGGATCGGCTTCGAGCTGCCGCGAATCATGCTCCGCAAGCCGATTCCGGTCGAAGTCGCCGATGGCGGCGATGCGGCTCCCGCGGCTGATGCGCCGGCCGCTCCGCGAGCGATGGCGAACCAAACCGAGCCTGTCGCGGCGACCAACACAACCGCCGCTCCAGCCGGCAACGCCGCCGACAAGCCGGCCGCTCCCGACAATGGAGCTCAGCCGGACGACGTCAAGGGCCTGCTGGAATCGATCAAAAACAGCAAAACCCCGCCGACGCCGTAGCCGACTGGCCGGCAACTTCTCAAGAACCGCGGCCATTTGCATCTCCAGCCTCGCTTCAATCGCCTTGGAGAACGTCCTAGGCATCTCGATGTCGGGCGATCGCCGCTGACGATTCCCATTCAGCTCCGATCCGAAAACCGTCCGACGTAGCATGGCGCCTGGGCCGTGCATCTGGTTCTACCTACGGCCTTAAGTCCCCGACAATGGGACTTAATCTAACCCCGCCGCGACTTCACCCGGCCCCTTTGTGATTTCAGCCGACTCTGCAGCGACTTCAGCTAACCCCGCAGCGTGTTAAACTATCCGAGCAGCGGTTTAAGTCGCCCGAATCGTGAGTTTAGCGGCCGATGATTCATGTCAAGCTGCCCCCGAAGCATGTTTAGCCACTGAACAGGCTTCGGGGCGCGCTTAAGACGCGTCGGGGCGCGCTGAACACGCGTCGGGGCGCGCTGAACACGCTTCGGGGCGCGCTGAACACGCTTCGGGGCGCGAGTAAGGCACTCTGCCTAGAACTGGCCGTCGCTGGCTTGAAACATGGTCGGTTTGTTCCAGGTTTCACCGCCGCGTCGCAGCCACTCGGCTGTCCAGGCGATCATTTCGGACGAGGGCGAGTCGGGACTGCCCAGCAGGGGATATTGGCCGCGTTGTTCAGCAGAGCGACTGGCGACTCTTCGCCGGCGAAACGCGGCCTGGAGCCTGAACTGCTTGCCGAATTGTTCGGCGACTTCTCGCACGCGAAGCAGCTTCGGGGCCCGCCACGTTCAGCACCCGAGCCGGCGCGGCCGTGTGTTCGAGCGCTCGCAGCGCCATGCGATTGGCATCGGTTTGCCAAAGCACGTTCACCCAGGCCGTCGAGAGGTCGATCGCACGTTGCTCGAAAACATGCCGGGCCAGATCGACCAGCACCCCGTAACGCAGCTCGGTGGCGTAGTTCAGCCGCAGAATCGCCGTCGGAGTCGATTGAGATTGGCTGAAGTATTCGTACATTCGCTCGCGGCCCACGGCGGCCATCGCGTATTCGCCCACGGGCCGCAGCGGATCGGACTCCACCGAACCGCCCGTCGCCACATCCACCGGTCCATAGACATTGCCCGTCGAAAACGCCACGATTCGGCTGTCGCGGAATCGTCGGCAAACGTGCGTCGGCACGAGGCAATTGATCGCCCAGGTATAGGCCGCGGCGGCGGAGGCTCCGAATTTGAAGCCCGACATCGAGATGACATTGGCCGCGTCGGGCAGCGACTCGACAGCCGCTTCATCCAACAGGTCGGCGGCGATCGTTTCGACACCGTGGCGTTCTAGCTGCGTCCGAGTCTCGGGGTTGCTAAAACGCGAAACGCCGATCACTCGCCGCGGTGCGCCCGCCGCGTCCGAAGCTCGGCGAGCCATCCTTGCCAGCGTCGGCCCCATCTTGCCGCCCACGCCGAGCACCATGACATCGCCCGGCAGCCGCCGCATCGCCTCGACCAGCTCGGCGTTCGGTCGGCTCAGCCGTTCTTCGCAGGCCTCAAGATCCTCGGGAAAATTGCTCACGGAACCACGACCGTCCGACTAAGGCGACCGGCAGATGAGAATGTACCCACTGGGACGCTGGCAGCGTCCACCACGTGGCCGATGCTGCCGTGGCCGATGCTGCCAGCATCGGCAGGTAAGAATTTCACTGCCGATCGCCTAAAAGCTCGGGCGTGGCAACGCGAGGAAATCGTTCACCGTTTGCGGACGTTCCTCTTCGGGTTGGCCGCCCAGCCAAGTTGGCAATGATAGCCCCTTCTTTTCCTTCGGTTTGGCCTTCGATCGCGAGCCGTTCCGCCATGAAGGCGCGGCAGCGGTCTTCTTGTCGTCGGCATCGTCGAACGGATTCAAGACGTCGGCCGTCTTCGAGAAGAAGTTCTTCGTTCCCGTCGTCATCCGCGACCAAGCGGACGGTTCGTTCGAACGGCGAGGCGATCGCGAAGCCCAATCGGGCGTCAAGTCGACTTTGGGCAGCTTCGGCGCGGGCAGCTTGGGGAAGTGCAAACCGCCCTCGTCGTCGGCCGGCTTCGACGGTCGCGGCGCATCGTCCTTGGCAAATGGATTCAGTCTGGAAAACACCGACGGCTCATCGCCCCGCGACGCGGCCGCTGTCAAAACGCAGAGGATCGCGGCAAGTCCCGCTATTCGCATCCGTTTCATGGCTCACTCCTTTTTACATTGAGGCAGCTCGCGGAGTGTCTCAAAAGCCCAGCCCCTGGTCCAGAGCGATTTCGGAGATCAAAATCGGCGTTTGACCACAACGACCGCTCTCATTTCCCTCGCCACCTCTTCGACTCGAACAACGGCGCCATGCGTGACACTCGCGGACCGGTTTGGAAGCTGCTGACGGCCATCGGCATGGTCTTGGCGCTGTTGGTGTTGATCCCGTTGTTCGTCGCGGCGTTGATTCTGGCTTTGCCGTTCGTCGTGATCTTGAGCGGTTATTCGCGTTATCGGTTGGCGACGAACGGTCGGCCGATTCGTTGGCTGAAGCTGAAGCTCGGCTGGGGCCTGGGTGTGCGCGAGTTGGCTCGGCGATTGGAGATGCCGGCCGACGAGCTCCGGCGGTTTCAGCCGGTGTATCGGGTGGCTCGCATCCCCAAACGCTCTGGGGGCCAGCGCACGCTGTTCATCCCGGACGCGGCGACGCGCGCTTTGCAGCGACGGTTGTTGCGGCGAGTGCTGCGACGATTGAAGGCGCATCCGGCGGCCTGCGGATTTGAAGCCGGGCGGTCGATCGTCGACAACGCTCGGCCGCATGTGGGCCAAGCCGTGGTGATTCGTCTGGACGTGGTCGACTTTTTCCCGTCCACAACCGCGGCCCGCGTCGAACGCTACTTTCGGGCCATCGGCTGGAATCGAGCGGCGGCGGAGTTGCTCGTGCGGCTCACCACGCACGAAGGCGGTCTGCCCCAAGGCGCGCCGACCAGCCCGCGGCTGAGCAATTTGGTGAACTACTTTCTGGACGTGAAGCTGGATCGGCACGCCCAGCGTCGACGCGGCGCTTATACGCGATACGCCGACGACATCACGATCTCCTTTCCGCGCGATCATGGGCGGCGGGCTCGCGGCACGGTTCAGTACGTGCGTCGGTTGCTGAAGGCCCACGGCTATCAGCTTCATCGCGACAAGAAGCTTTCGATTCGCCGTCGACATCAACGCCAGCAGGTAACCGGCCTTGTCGTGAACCAGACGGTGCAGCTTCCCCGCGCTACGCGACGCCGACTGCGGGCGGTGCTGCACCATCATGAAACAGGCCGCCCCGCGACGATGACGCTGGAACAACTGCAAGGCTGGGCGGCGCTGCAAGCGATGATCCTGCGTCAACGGGATGGGAATCCCGACGAGGCGAGTTAGCGACCGGTTCACGCCATGCTGCTCAGGCGGCGGAGGCGTTGGACGGCTTCCGTCACGGCCTCGATCGTCGCCAGCACGTCGGCCTCGGTGTTGAAGCGGCCGAGGCCGAACCGAAGACTGCTACGCGTGGCGTCGGCCGACAAGCCGATGGCTCGCAGCACGTGACTCGGCTCGGGATTCGCCGACGTGCAAGCGCTGCCGCTCGACACGGCCACTTCGCGCATGCTCATCATCAACGCCTCGCCGTCCACATAGTCGAACGTGCAATTCAGGTTGTTCGGCAATCGCAACTCGTCGCGCAGCTCGGGGCCGTTGCACTGAATGTCGCTCAGCCGCTGGCTCAGTCCGGTCCAAAGCTGATCGCGCAACCCTCGGAGCCTCACGGACTCGTCCGCCATCTCGGCTCGGCACAGTTCGATCGCCGTGGCCAAGCCGACGATCGAAGCCGTGTTGAGCGTGCCGCTGCGCAAGCCCATCTCGTGGCCGCCGCCGTCGATCTGCGACTCTAACCGCACGGGCGGATCGCGCCGGCGGACGTACAACGCGCCGACCCCTTTGGGCCCGTAGATCTTGTGGGCCGAGAGACTCAGCAGATCGACCTGCAACGCCTGCACGTCGACCGGCAGCTTGCCGACCGCCTGCGTCGCGTCGCAATGCAGCAGCACGCCGCGTTGTTTGCACAGCCGACCGATTTCGGCCAGCGGCTGGAGCGTGCCGATTTCGTTGTTCGCCAGCATGACGGAAACCAGCGCCGTGTCGTCGCGGATCGAATCGGCAAGCTGGTCCAAGTCGATTCGCCCGGCGTCGGCGGTTCCTTGTTGCCGCACGGGAAGCAGCGTCACGTCGAACCCGCGCCGGCCGAGCTTGGCCAACGGATCCAGCACCGCTTTGTGTTCGGTCGTGACGCTAATCAGATGATCGCCGCGCCGCCGCGACCGTTCGCAGACGCCGCGGATCGCCAGATTGTTGCTCTCGGTCGCTCCGCTGGTGAACACGATTTCGCGCGGCGAGGCGTTCAGCGACGCGGCGATCATTTCGCGAGCCGCGTCGACAGCAGCTTTCGCATCCCAGCCAAACGCGTGACTGGTGCTGGCCGGATTGCCGTAGTGATCGGTCAGCAGCGGCAACATCGCCTCGACCACGCGCGAATCGACGCGGGTCGTGGCATGATTGTCCATGTAGATCATGGGGACGAGGTGAATCGCAAAGAGTTATGGCCTGGCAAACAGGGCTTCGAGGCAAATCCGCGACCAACTCTCGAAGCCAGCTAGATTTTGCAGCAAACTTTCGACCGGACGGAAGCCGGCGTCCAAGATTTCGTCCTCGCGCGGCCGCACGTCGGGCGTATCGACGTCCACGATATGCACGACGCCCAGATGTACGCGGCCGACTTCCGTCTCGTCGTCGTTAATCAAGCCGACACAGCGCTGGGTGTAAGCCGCGTTGATCTCGACTTCCTCTTCCAATTCGCGCCGCATGCCTTCGGCGTAGACATCCGCCTGCGCGGCGTCGTCGCTGGAAATGTGTCCGCCGATCCCGACGCTCCGCTTGCTGTGCAACCGTTGCTCGCCCTGGCCCTTGCCGCGCGTGTACTCGAACACGTGAACTCGACCGTCGGCATCGGTGTGGCGAAAGATGACGTAGGGAATCAACTGCTTGAACGACGGGTCGCGTTCCATCTCGTCGCGAGGCCGATAGCTGGTGTTGGCGGCGTCCAGCAGGCGTTCCAGATAGCGGTCCGTGTCGTCGTGGAAACCTTGGAAATAGCCGAGGTCGTGCAGCAACTGGGTCGGCACGACGAGCACGTGTTCGGTATGGACGATCGACATGCGTTGTTCCTTCCGCGTCGAGTGGGCGGTCGAGTGAGCATTGGTTCGGGGCGAGCAGCGTTCCGCGCCGCGACGCCAGGGCCTCGCATTGTCTGCTAGCGAGCCGCCGCGGACAACGGGCCTTGCGGACTATCGCGCGGCCGTTCGACGACATTGACGCTGGGGGGCGATTGGGGCATACTTCGACGCGATCCGAAGGCGTTGGATTTCCCGCGTTTTGCGGGCTCTTTGGCAATGACAACAAGCGTGCAAACGGGTGGACGACTGATGGCCGCGACGGAGCAGCAAGAATTGGTAGCGGAGCAGCAGGATCTGAAGGCGTATTGTGTCGACGTGGCTCGGCGTGCTCGGCGAGCTGCCGAGCAACTGACCGGTGTGACGGGCGAGGTAAAGAACCGCTGGCTGCGCGCGTCGGCTCAGCGGCTGCGCGACGAAATCCCGGCGATTCTGAAGGCCAACGAGTTGGACTTGGAAGCCGCGCCGTCGTATGGCTTGACCGACGCGGCGGTCGATCGGCTGCGGCTGACACCCTCGCGAATCGGCGGGATCGCCATGGCGTTGGAAGAGATCGCGATGCTGGCCGATCCGGTGGGCGAAGTGATCGAGTCGTCGTTTCGGCCGAACGGGCTGGAAGTGTCGAAGGTTCGCGTGCCGCTGGGCGTGGTGTTCTTCATCTATGAATCGCGGCCCAACGTGACAGCGGACGCGGCGGCCATTTGTTTGAAGAGCGGCAATGCGGTGATTCTGCGCGGCGGCAAGGAAGCGGCTCATTCCAGCCAAGCGATCGTGAGCGTGCTGCAAACGGTGGCCGAAGCTTGCGGCTTGCCGGCCGACGCCGTGCAGTTGGTGGCGACGACGGATCGCGCGGCGGTCGGGCATTTTCTGAGTTTGGCCGAGTATATCGACGTGGCGATTCCTCGCGGCGGCGAAAGTTTGATCCGCCGAGTGACGGACGAGGCGAAGATGCCGGTCATCAAGCATTTCGCCGGCAACTGTCATGTGTATGTGGATTCGAGCGCCGATCTGGAAATGGCCGAGCGGATTACGGTGAACGCCAAATGCCAGCGGATGGGCGTCTGCAATGCGTGCGAGTCGCTGTTGGTGCATCGCGAAGTGGCGGACGCGTTTCTGCCGCGGATCGGCCGGGCGTTGGGCCAGCAGGACGTCGAGCTGCGGGGCGATGCCGAGACGCTGCGGCTGGTTCCGTCGGCGAAGCCCGCGAGCGACGAGGATTATGCGGCCGAGTTTTTGGGCCCGATCATTTCGGTGAAGGTGGTCGATTCGTTGGACGAGGCGATCGAGCATATCAATCGCTTCGGTTCGCATCACACGGACGCGATCATAACAACTCAGTTGGCGGCGGCTCGGCGATTCGTAACGGCCGTCGATAGCTCGGCGGTGATGGTGAACGCCAGCACGCGTTTCAACGACGGCGGCGAATTCGGTTTGAGCGCCGAGATCGGCATCAGTACCGATAAGCTTCACGCACGCGGCCCTTGCGGTTTGAAAGAGTTGACCAGTTACAAGTACGTGGCTTACGGCGACGGTCAAATCCGCGAATGATCCGGGAGCACGAGGCTCCCGCCGAGTCCACGAATGGCGAACTGGGAGCCGCGGTCGCCCGGCTTAACTCGGCAGGAGCCTCGGGCTCCCTCGTGGGAGAGACATGATGGGGCAGGATGCTATGAGCGGCGAATTCGTTTCACGAGATTGGCAACAGGCGCTGGCCGATGACTTGGCGAATCGCTGGTCGCGTCTGGCTCGCGTGCCGGTCCGAATCCATGTTGATCGGACCGAGACGACGACGGTTGCCGCCGCTTTCAACGACTGTGAGTCGCCGACCTGTTTCGCTCGCCTGGTTTGGTCACGAATGGACGATTCGTTGGCCGCTGAAACGCCGTCCGCGGATTCGATGACCACGGAACCGCGGTGGCAGCGATTCGGGCGAGACGCACGGCGGCGTGTTTCATGTCGAGCTGGATATTCTGCAACCGTTGATCGACCGCATGTTGGGCGGCAACGAATCGTCGGCGATTGTTCTGCCGGCCGCTCACCGAAATCGAAAAACGTTTGGCCGGTCGAGCGATTCAATGTTGGATCGAAGCATTGTCGACATGCGTCGCTCGCGAAGCTGGAAATGAGCCTTCCGCGCCCCCGGTGCAACTGGCCGAGGTCGTAAGCGATCGGGCCGCGTTGAAGCTCAGGGACGATGCACCGCGCGTATGGACCCGTTGCCGCTTCGAGATGGCCGACGCCGCGGGACGATTGGATTGGGCCTTGCCGGTGGAATGGCTGCAACGGCTCGCTGGCTGCGAAGCGGAGCATGGCGAGCAAGCTGGGCGTGATTCATCGGCAAACTGGCTTTCCGTCGAGCTCGCGCCAGTCGCGCTGGACGACGCGTCGCTGGAGAGTTTGGAAGTGGGCGACATCATCGCGACCGATCATCGCTGCGACCAACCGCTGGTGGCGCGAACCGCGGACGGTCGAACCTTCGCGGCCTTCATCGGCGCGAAGAACGGCCGCAAAGCCGTGCGTCTGGGTGAATCGCTCTCGGACGAGTAAGAACCGATCCGCGATCAATTTGTCTTTTTACCGAAGCAGCATCGGTCATTCAGCGCCGCGAAACCGGAGGGCTCGCGTCCTGCGGCTTCAAACGGTTGGGTAGGAGGGCTCGCGTCCTGCGGCTTCAAACGGTTCGGCAGGCGCGACTTCGCAATCGTCGTGTTAGCACTCCGACGACGACGCGTACATGGCGGCGATTTCGGCGGCGAAATTCGTTTCGATCACGCCGCGACGGAGACTCATCTTCGGAGTCAGCTCGCCCGACTCGATCGTGAACCCTCGGTCCAACAGCCGGAACTTGCGGACTTGTTCGTAGTACGAGACGTTCCGCAGTCGCTCCGCAATCGCCGCTTCGTACATCGCCAGCACGCGCGGATGCGCCAATGCCTCTTCGCGCGACGAAACGGGAATCGCGTCGCGAATGATCGCGGCTCGTAAATTGTCGGGATTTGGCACGATCAACGCCGCTAGGAAATTCCGCCCGTCGCCGACGACCAACGCTTGCAGGATCAGCGGATCTTGCGTCAGCAGCGATTCGAGCCAGACCGGCGCGACGTTCTTGCCGCCCGACGTAACCAAGATTTCTTTGCGTCGCCCGGTGATGAAGAGAAAACCGTCGTCGTCAATGTGCCCGAGGTCTCCTGTGTGCAGCCAGCCGTCGGCGTCGATCGTTTCGCGAGTCGCGTGCTCGTTGCGATAGTAGCCCTCCATCACATGCGGCCCGTGCGTTTGAATCTCGCCGTCATCCGCGATCCGCAGTTCGACGCCGGGGATCGCTTTGCCAACCGCGCCGCGTCGCACGTTCGCTTCACTCGACAGCGAAATCACCGGCGACGTTTCCGTCAGGCCGTAGCCTTGCAACAGCGGCAACTGCTGACTTGCAAAATAGTCGAACAAATGATCGGGCAAGGCCGCTCCGCCCGAACAACACATCCGCACGTTGTCGCCCAACGCTTTCCGCAACACGCCCGGATGCTCGTGCAGGCCTTGTTCGCACAAGTAGCGATACACTCGGTCGTAGAAATATGGCACGCCGTTCAGCAGCGTCGGACGCACTTCGGCACAATCGGCCACCACGGTTTCGCGCGACTGAGCGAGAGCCAATTGCGAACCACGTGCGATCCAGGTGTAGAGATCGCAAGTGCGGGCGAAGATGTGGCTGAGCGGCAGGAAGTTCAGCCGCACGTCGTCCTCGCGTTCGCCGAACGCTTCGATCGTGGCCAAGGCGTTGAAAGCCAAGTTGCCTTGCGTCAGCATCACGCCTTTTGGTTCGCCGGTCGTGCCCGAAGTGTAGAGAATCGTCGACAGCGTCTCGGGCGTGGTGTTCGAGCGAGCATTGGCCACGAGCTCCGCCGCTTCATCAACCGACGTGTCGCGCGCCAATTGTTCAATGGGCGAGACGGCCGCGCTGCCGAGCGATGTGTCGCACGCTTCGTAGCAAAAATATCGCACGTCGGGCGGCAGAGATGCCGCGACGCCGGCGAGCTTAGCCGCTTGGTCGGCCGTCGAAAGCAACACGATTCGCGCGCCGCTGTGAGCCAGTTGTTCGCAAATCTGCGGGCCGGTCAACGGCGCGTGAACCGGCACGTGAACGCCGCCGGCCAGTTGAATCGCCAGATCGGCGACGATCCATTCATAACGGTTCTCGGACAGTTGCAGCACACGATCGCCGGCCGCGACGCCGGCCGCTTGAAGCCCGGCCGCCCAGCGGACCACGTCCTGATGCAGCTCTCCCCACGACAGCGATTGAAAACGTCCATCGCGATGAATCCACAACGCAACTTGGTCGGCGGAATCCGCGATGCGGTCGGCGTAGATCGCCACGATAGTGGTGGGTTCAGCGCTGGTTGCGGACATGGCTGGGCCTCGCGATTTGACCGAACGAAGAATGGAGAGATCGAGGAGTCCGTCGAGTCGCGGACAGTGGTTTAGGAATCCGTGCGATCGTCGACCGACATCACTCGCCGCGGGTAAGTGAACAACAATCGCGCCGTGACTTTGTCCGGCGGCAGATTCGTGATGCGCTGGACGGCGCGGCGATACGCCTGAAGCTGCGGCTGATAATAGCGAACCTTCTTGTTCAGCGTTTTCTCGTCGCCCGGCATGATGATGTCAGTCTTGAAGTCGAGAATGTCCGCCGCGATCGGCTGGCCGGACTTCCGATCATACGCCGTAACTAGCCGGTCGATGTTGCCGACCAGCAAGCGGTTCCCTTCGCGGACGGCGATCGGCCGTTCGTTCTCGACCTTCAGCTCGGCGTCCGACAGGCTCGGGTAAGCGGTTCGGCTCAAGCGACCGGTGATCCGCGTGTCGCCTAGCAACGCTTGGAACTCGTCGAGCAGTTGCTGTAAATCTTCGTCCGAGATCGCTGATTCCAATACTTCGTTCGCCAGTTGCTTCAGCGTCGCCGACTCGGGCAATCCATCCTCGATCCACAAAATCTGCTCGAACCATGCGTGAATCAGCGTCCCGCGCCGCAACGAGTCCGACCGCTCGATTCCGTCGTCGCTCGATACGTCCGACAGCTTCACGCGCGAACCGCCTTCCAACCCCGACGGGCTCACGCGTTCCAAATTGCGAGACCGCCGTTCGGCCGGCGCGGCCAAACGCACCGGCAGCGGCGTTAGCGATTCCGTCGGAGCCGTCGAACTCGTGCGCCGCGCCGTTCGCTCGACGCCCGGATTCTCGTACCAATGTTTATCGCCGTGTTCGAAAGCGATCGCCTGTGGCTCGATCCGCTCGCCGTCGGTCAACGCCGCCCGCACCAAGCCGCCGAACGTCTTGTGCAGCGACCGCTCGGTCTCGGACGACGGGCCGACGATCAGATGCAAGGCATGAATCGCGCGCGTGACGGCCACGTACAGCACGCACAGCGATTCGGCCATGTCCAGTTCATCGGCCTCGGTGAACAGCCGTTGCCAACTCTCGGGCAGCAACGCACGCACTTCCTTACTCGCCCGACGGCAAACGCGGTCGATGGGACTCGTGCGGCTCGGCCGGCCCGTGACAAGCTGATCGCGCTGGCCGATCACGTCCGTCTCCAACTCCGTCACAACCACGATGTCGAACTGCAACCCCTTCGATTGATGCACGGTCATCACGCGCACATCGGCGGCCGAAGGATCGCGGACCTTTTGCGTTTCGACAAACCGCAGAAAATCGCGAGGTCGCGTGGTGGCCGTGGCTTCGTAGGCGTAGGCCAAGCCAAGCAGCTTTTCCAGCCGCCGCAGTTCCCGTTGGTTGCAGGCGTCCGCCAAACGACGCGACCAGTAATAGATCGTTGGTCCGTAGCCGTCGCTCATCAATTGTCGGCGAATCAGCCGCGCGACACGTCCCGCCGCGCGCGGTTGCAACAGCGACGGGGTCGGCGTCGGCTCGTCGGTCGATTCATCGTCGCTTGCCTCCGACCGCGGTCTGGCGGCTAACGCGTGTAAATCGTTTGCCAGCGGCGAGGTCTCCAAGTGGTAAGCCGCGACTTGATCGCCCGGATGATCGGCCAATTGAATCAGCGACAACAGCACGCGGACGGCCGCTGAATCGAGCAGCGTATTGCCGCCTTCCTCGCTGGCGTCGATGCCGAGGTCTCGCAAATGGAAAATCAGTTGCCGCACGGCCTCGTTGCGTCGGACCAAAACGCCGATCGAATGACCGGGAGCGAGTTGGCTGAGCCGCGCGACTTCCTCGGCTGCGTAGCGCAGCGTCGTTTGCTTCTGGTCATCCGGTTCGTCGTCGTTCGGCCGCCGAGCCGCTTGAAGACAGGTGTAGCCGTTGTACTTGGCTCGCGCGGTTTGATGGCGGTTGAATTGCCGCTGCCAATTGACGACCGCCGATGCCAACTCGCCCAGGTTTTCGTGATCTTGAAGATGTTCAAAGATCCGATTCACCGTGTCGATAACGACGGGCGACGAACGAAAACTGGTATCCAAAGGCGTGGTTTCGATGTCTTGCAGCTCGCTATCGACGGCGTCGAAGATCTCGGCCACGCCGCCACGCCAACCGTAGATCGCTTGCTTCACGTCGCCGACGCAAAAGAACGAACCGTCGGACTTCGCCGCCGTGATTCGCTGGGCAAACGGCCGCAGCACGGTCCATTGTGCGAGTGACGTGTCTTGAAACTCGTCGAGCAACAAGTGTCGCAGGCGCGCGTCCAACCGGAACGAGGCGTTGTCGACTTGCACGGCATCGGCGGCGCGAGCCAAGCCTTGCGTCACGTCGTCGAAACGCAACGCCCGATACTGGGATTTGAAGCGTTGGTAATGCGAGTGAAACTTGTCAAGCAACTGGAACGTCGCTTCGGTTTGATCCGCCAGCCGATTAAGCATCAAGCCCTTCGCGTGCTCCAACAGCGTTTCGTAAACCGCCTGCACCGGCGGCTCGATCGGCTTGCCGCAGTAGCTTTCTTCGCCCGCCGCGATTTTGCCCGCGATGCCACCTTTGATGAAGTCGTCCCAAGCCTGGGATTCGATCGCCGCCAGATCGGCCGCGCGGGCCTTCTCCCAGTTCTTATGCTTGGGCAACGTCAGCGCCCGCAGCGCGTCGATCGTTTCGCCCAGTTGGTCGTCGCCGAGCAGCTTGGGCCGAGGCACTTTTCGCCATGCCTCCGCGTCGCTTTCGCGGTAGACCGAATACAGTTGGTCGATCGTGTCGCGAACAACTCGCTCCAAACTGCGGCTGGTTTCGCCCTTGGTCAGCGAATGGACCAGCGTCATCAGCTCGCTCGTACTGTCGCTGTCCAACACGGCTTCGACGGCCAACGAACGCAGCGACCGATCCACGTGTTCCTCGACGATGCGCCAGCCGGGCGGCAGACCCAGCTCCAATGAAAAGCTGCCAGCCAGTTGTGCGAAGAAGCTGTCGAGCGTGCCAACTCGCAGGCGATGCAAATTCCGAGCGGCGGCGGTCAGCATCGCTAGACAATCGGCTCGCGCGAGTCGGTCGTCGCCGAGTGCCGACTGGAGCTCGGCCAGATGCTTCTCGTTCGTCGCGGCTTCCGCCAACCGAAGCAGCACGCGGTCCAGGATTTCGCCGGCCGCTTTTCGAGTGAACGTGGTGGCCAGAATTTCGTCCAGCGGCTCGCCCATCCGCAGCAGCCGCAGAAACCGGTTCGTCAATTGATAGGTCTTGCCCGTCCCGGCCGAGGCCCGGATGACTTCGTGTTTCATGGGGCGGCGAATCACGCGGAATCCTTTCGTCAAGTCGGCGGCTGCGGCGTGCAACGTGCGCGGCTGTCCATTGTTTCACATGCGAGCCAGGCCCGGCAACGGGTCAGGTGCGGGTGGCACGCCCAGAGTCTTCGATGGGCGTGGCAGGTTCGCGAGAGTGGTCACCTATCACTTTGCCCGTCCACCAGTTGAAGTCCTGCTGAATTTAGTGTGAAAATTTTTCGCAACGAACGCCTGCTTGATGGGGAGGCGATGATGCGGGAAAATGCCGAAGTGCGGTGATTGGCTGCCTGGGCGATGATCGGCGGAAGGCCGCCGCGTTTTCGCCGCTTGCCGCCAGGGCGAATCGTGCCACAATTCACGGCATCCGATTTGCAAATCGCGATTGGCCCCTGCTTTCGCTAGCAGATCGCGGTACGTCGCACGGTCGATCCCGAACGCCCCACGATTTTTGATGTTCGCACCTCGTTACTCTTCCGCTTCGCCAACTGCTGACGATGAGTCAGCCCAGGCCGACGCGACCATTCTCGCACGCTACGTCGACGTCGAATCTGAAAAGGAACCTCGGCATTGAAACGCATTCAAGTGCTTGCCATTTTTCCGACCCTGCTGACGCTGGGCAACGCGGTATGCGGATTCACCGCGATCATGCTGGCGACTCAAGCCACGTTTGATAAACCGGACCCGCTGTTCTACGCCGGTTTGTTGATCTTCGGCGCAATGTTGTTCGACATGCTCGACGGCAGCATTGCGCGACTGACGAATCAAGCCAGTGACTTCGGCCAGCAACTGGACAGCCTCTGCGACGTCGTCAGTTTCGGCGTCGCCCCGGCTTTCATTATGTTGAAGCTGACCGATCGCTTTCCCGCCCGCATGATGGTTTGCTTGGCCGTGTTCTACGTGCTGTGCGCGATTCTGCGTTTGGCTCGATTCAATGTGGAAAGCCATCCCGACGACGGACATAGTTCGTTTCGCGGTCTTCCGTCCCCTGCTGCCGGCGGCACGATCGCTTCGTTAGCCATCGCCATGCCGGGGCTGTTCGATTTGACGACGGTCGAACGCGCCGAGCCGTTTCGCGATGTGATCGATCACTTGATTTCCGCAGTGCAAAGTTGCGTGCCGCTGTTGACCGTGATGTTGGCGTTGCTGATGGTGTCGCGCCTCCGCTATTCGCACGTGTTCAATCAGCTTCTGCGAGGCAAGACTCCGCTGCCAGGAATCGTTCAGTTGCTGTTCGCGCTGATCGCCATTCTGTCGATTCACGAATTGGCGGTGCCGCTGATCTTCCTAAGTTTTGCGTTTGCGGCTCCGGCCCGAGTCCTTGTCGCTTTGCTTTTGGGCCAGCAAAATCGGGCTGCCACGCTTCCCCCCGAACAGACGTCTGCCGTTCCCTAAGTCGCGTTCAGTCATTTAAATGAGGTGAATAATCGGCCAACGCGAATAACCGGCATGCGATTGGCGGTAGATGCGAATGGCAAAATTTGCGACCGCCGTGCCTCCCGCGAATCACTCCCAGTTCCTACGCGATTAGACTTCCAATGCCTCACATCCAATCCCACCGCAGCACGTTTTATCATCGTTTGGTTCATTGTTATGAGTGGTTCTTCGCGGGATTTTTCCGCGAGCGAATTCGGTCGACGATCAAGTCGTTGGACATCGCGCCGGGTGCGAAGATTCTCGAGGTCGGCGTCGGAACGGGCTCGTCGCTGCCGGCTTACCCGCCGCATGCGGACGTAACGGGCATCGACCTGTCGGAAGAAATGCTCAATCTGGCTCGCAAGAAGCTGGAGGAACTCGGTCGCACGAACATCAATCTGCAAGTGGGCGACGCCCTCTCGCTGGATTTTCCGGACGGGACGTTTGACTATGTGATGGCGTTCCACGTCGTCAGCGTCGTGCCGGACCACGAACGGCTACTGCGGGAAATGGTGCGAGTCGCCAAGCCGGACGGGACGCTCATCATTATCAATCACTTCAAGAGCGAGCGTCCCTGGATTTCGACGCCCATGACGTGGCTTGATCCATTGACCCGTCATCTTGGTTGGCGAGTCACGTTGCGTTACGACGACGTGGTGTGTTCGCAGCCGCTGCGAGTCGAGGATCGCTACAAAACTTCGCCCCAATCTCTCTTCACCGTCGTCAAGGCTCGAAAGCAGGCCAGCTAACGCGAGCAGCAACACTTCGCTGACCAAAACTAGCGCGGCCCCGTGATCCGGCGTACAATGGATGGTCGTTTGGAAGGTCTCAAAATAATTTCCTTGTTTAACCGCGTGCCCATCGGGCCGCGCGTATTGGCGCGCCGGCCGCGCGGTTAGACGACCGATCAGGAAGTTACTTCGGACGAAGTCCTTGTCACCATCGCCCTTCAACTTGTTGCCGACCACGGATCTTGGGACATGACACGAGCCACTCGACGCGAGTTTCTCTATGGCGCGAATGCCGCTTTGGGCGCCGTGGCGTTCAGTTCGCTACTGGCGGCCGATGGACACTCGCAGCCGAGCCGCGGGACCACTGTGCGCGAAGACGGGGTTCCTTTCCGGCGAAGGCTAAGAGCGTCATCTTCCTGATGATGGAAGGCGGCCCATCGCACATCGACACGTTCGATCCCAAACCAAAATTGACGGAACTTCATCTGCGTGAGTTCACGCGGCAGGGCGAGATGAAGTCCGCGATGGAAAGCGGCAAGCGGTACTATGTGCAAAGTCCGTTTCGCTTTCGCAAAGCGGGCGAGTGTGGCGCCGACATCGCCGAGAACTGGGAACACTTGGCCGAATGCGTTGATGACATTTGCTTCTATCGCGGTTGCCAAGTTGATTCGGTCAACCATCCCACGGCCATGTATCAGATGAACACCGGCAACCGCTTCGGCGGCGATCCAGCCGTGGGCGCGTGGGTCACTTATGGGCTTGGCTCGGAGAACCAGAATCTGCCCGGTTTCCTGGTGCTGCCCGAGGTATCTTATCCACAAGGCGGCGCGGCCAATTGGAGCAATGGCTTTCTGCCGGCGCACTATCAGGGGACTCCGCTAAGGCCGGCCGGCTCGCCGATTCTGGATCTCAAACCGATGGCCGCCGTGTCACGCGACCATCAACGCGAAAACTTGGATCTGCTGGCCAATCTGAACGAGGCACACGCCGATCGACATCCGGAGCACACGGAGCTGCAAGCACGAATGGAAGCCTACGAACTGGCCTTCCGCATGCAGATGCAAGTGCCCGAGATTCTGGCATTGGACGGCGAGGATGCCGCCACGTTGGACCTCTACGGCGTCGGACGCGAGCCGACGGATGCGTTCGGCCGGAAATGCCTGTTGGCTCGGCGGTTGGTGGAACAGGGCGTCCGCTTCGTGCAACTGTACGCCGGCACTTGGGATTCGCACGACTACATCGAACGCGCCCACGGGAATCTCGTGCGACGCGTCGACCAGCCAATCGCGGCGCTGCTCGCCGATCTTAAACGTCGAGGTCTGCTCGACAGTACGTTGGTCGTATGGTGCGGCGAATTCGGACGCTCGCCCGACAACGGTGTTCGCGGCGGTGTCGCCTACGGACGCGACCACAATCCCAGCGCCATGACGATCTGGATGGCCGGCGGCGGAGTCCGCGCGGGTCACACCGTCGGCGCTACGGACGAGACCGGCGCAACGGCCGTCGACTGCGTTCATCACGTCCGCGATCTGCACGTCACCATTCTGCGACTATTAGGATTGGACGACAATAAACTCACCTACTTCCACGGCGGCCGCTTCAAACAGCTCAGCCAATTCGGCGGCCAAGTGATCGACCAGTTGATCGCGTAGAAGCCGCACCGCAACCAAAAATTGACGGTTTAGGAAGCATCTCGTTTAACCGCGCGGCCAACGTCCCGCGTACTAATGTGGGAGGCTAATCGCCGTGCGGTTAAATGACAAATCGGGAAGGTATCTTGAACCAATATCCGCCACGGGTGATTCCTAAACGTTCACAATGCTCTCGACCTGGCAGCTTGAATCGGCCTGTCTTTCAGCCTGTAGCCATGGTCGCAGTTCCGCCGCCAGGAAGAAGGAACCAGTCACGCATAGCAGCCCCTCGCGATCCAACTCTCCAGCGGCCTGTCGATAGGCGTCGATGGGATCGGTGACTAATTGCAACTGGGGTTGATAAGGGCGTTCGACTTGAGAGGAATTAGCCGCAAGTAGTGTCTTGGCGGTTTCCATCAACCAATGGGGATCGGCCGCCCGTGGATTCAACCGATACTGTGTGAAATAGATCCGATCGAACTTGGGCAGCAAAATCTCCAGCATGCCTGGAATGTCTTTATCACGACTGCTGCCGAAGACGAGAGACCGGCGGGTACCGGGAAACGACAGGTCGATGGTTTCGACCAATGCTTGAATACTGCTCACATTATGAGCCACATCGAGGATCACCGTTGGATCCCGGCGAATCACCTCCACGCGAGCCGGGCACACCGCCGCGGCCAAGCCAGCGCGAATGGCGTCGTCACCGATTCGCCATCCTTTCTTCTCCAACATTCGCAGCATTGCGATGGCCATTGCCGCGTTCGCCGCTTGATGTTGTCCTAACAGATGCAAGTCCACATTTGGTAGATTGCCACCCAAACGATCGCCCGAGCTCGTATCAAAGAAACTCACGCGCGGCCAAGTCGTTGAACTATCAACCCGGTATTCAAAACGATAATGAAGTCCCGCTTGTATGAGCTCGCAACCGAGCTGATTCGCTCGCCGCATGATGACTGCAAGCGGTTCCTGCTGTGTAACGCCGGTCACCACTTCCACGCCCGGCTTTATAATACCCGCCTTCTCTCCAGCGATGGCAGCCAATGTGTTTCCCAATTGGGCCATATGGTCGAAACCGATACTGGTGATACCAGAGAGAATGGGATTGCAGACATTCGTTGAATCGAGCCGACCTCCCAAGCCGACTTCCAAGACCACGATATCTAGCGCCAAGTCGGCAAAGTATTGCATCGCCGCGGCCGTGGTAATCTCGAAATAAGTTGGTCCGTCGCCCGCGCGACCATCCAAGGCGGCTTCGCGGTCCATCCGCTCCACAATCGGTCGAAGGCGATGGACGATTCCGGCGAGTGCCTCGGGCGGGCATGGCTGGCCGTTGGCCTGCATCCGTTCTTCGATGTGATTGAGATGCGGCGAAGTATAAAGGCCGACGCGATAACCGGCTTTCATCAACACCGAGGCTATCATGGTGGCCGTCGAGCCTTTCCCCTTGGTGCCCGCGATATGAACTGCCGGCCAAGCGAAGTGGGGATCGCCGAGCAGCGCCAGCAGTCGGCGCATTCGCTCCAGGCGAAACGAACGTGGGTCATATGGCGGCTTGTTCGTGCGTTCGTAATTGACGCGACTGAGTAGAAACTCCACGGCGGATTCAGCATTCGCGGAATCGGGACGCGCGGAATCGGGACTTGCGGCAGGGTGGCTCATACCTTGTTAGTCGGATAGTCGCCGCGAGTACGTTGTTCGGTCAATTCCACGGCTTTCAGCAAGCCACGAGCTTTGTTTAGCGTTTCTTGATATTCGGAAGTGGGATCGCTATCCGCGACGATTCCCGCTCCCGCTTGGACATAAACCTTTCCATCCTTGACCACCATGGTCCGCAGAGCGATGCAGGTATCCATATTGCCCGCGTAGTCGATATAGCCAACGGCCCCGGCATAAGGTCCGCGGCGATGCGGTTCCAATTCGTCAATGATTTCCATCGCTCGCACCTTCGGAGCGCCAGAAACGGTGCCCGCTGGCAAGCACGCTCGCAAGGCATCAAACGCGTTGGCGCCATCACGCAATTTGCCAACCACATTCGATGTGATGTGCATTACATGGCTGTAACGCTCGATCACCATCACATCCGACAACTCCACGGTTCCGTATTGCGCCACTCGGCCGACGTCATTCCGGCCGAGGTCGACCAACATCACATGTTCGGCCCGCTCCTTGGGGTCGGCCAGCAGTTCGTCCGCCAAACGTCGGTCCTCGGCCTCATTGCGGCCACGGCGTCGCGTTCCGGCCAAGGGACGCACGGTTACTTCGCCATCCACGACGCGGCACATAATTTCGGGCGAACTGCCCACCAACGTCACGTCGCCCGTGCGCAAGAAGAACATAAACGGACTAGGATTAACGACCCGTAGCGTGCGATAGATCTCGAACGGATCGGAATGCACATCGACCGTCAATCGTTGGCTGATCACAACCTGGAATATATCGCCGGCCCGAATATATTCCACACAACTGCGAACCGCGTCCTCGAACTCTTCTTGTAGAAAATTCGATTCATAATTCAGTTGGGGATCGCCGGCGATCGAGATGTCGCTGCACGCTGGCGGCGACGGATCGGCCGTGTTCAACAGGTCGACCAGCCGATCCACGCGATTGCGGGCATCTTGATAAGCCGCATCGGCCGACATCGCTTGTTCGCCGCTGGTGCGAGCCAGCGCGATCACAAACATGGTCTTGCTGACGGTGTCGAACACGATCATATGGTCATAGAAGGCAAACGACAGATCCGGCAGGTGGCGATCGTCGGCGGGCGAATTAGGTAAATTCTCGGTATAGCGCACCACGTCGTAGCCCGCGTATCCCACGGCTCCGCCCGCGAACGGCGGCAATTCGGGATAGTGTGCCATGCGCACGCGGGTCAACCGCCGTTCCAACTCGGCCAGCGGATCGTCGCAGGCAAAGCGCTCCTCGCCAGCCGCCGACTTCACCACCACCTGGTTGCCTCGCGCGTTCATTTCCAAAAATGGGTCGGCCGCGAGAAAGCTGTAGCGGCCCACCTTTTCGCCACCCACGACGCTCTCAAACAGACAAGCGGCGCCGCCCGAATCGATGCGGTGAAATCCGGTCACGGGAGTCAGCGTATCGCATGTCAGTCGACGATAGACCGGCACGATGTCGTGACCTTCGGCCAGCTCGCGGAACTGTTCCAATTTCGGATAGTGGGGCATGGCAATCGGTCGGCGAGCGGAAGGGAAAGCGAGCTTTGGCGGGCATCTAATGGGTCAGCTTAGCAAATGCCCGGCGGCCATCACAACGGGATGGCTTGGAGGCCACTATGTTGAAATCTAATAGAACCTTACGACGCGTGGCGGGTTCGCGTTCGTCTTGACAGCGCTAGGCCGACTGATAGAATCGCAACGGCCGTAGACGTATTGGAGACAACGAGTTACGACGCCCCTCGCCCATTTCTTTCCCACCACCGCCGATCCTCGCCATGAAATGTCAACGTTGCGAAAAGCCGGCGACCTTCCACATCACCGAGCTAACGGATCCTGACGTGCCGCAGGAGTTGCATCTGTGTGAGGATTGCGCTCGCGTGTACTTGACGCAAGACGAGCAAGAGGCGGGGCAACCGACGCTTGCCGGAGTTCTGGCACAGCAATTGAAGGTGGGGCAGACGGCCGAGGAGTTGGCCCGGCTGGATCAGAAGGCGTGTCCCGTATGCGGCATCACGTTTTACGAGTTCCGGCAGGTGGGGCGGCTCGGTTGCCCGCACGATTACGTCCACTTTGAAAAGGATTTGGAGCCGCTGATCGTGAACATCCACGGCGAAGTGGAGCACCGAGGCAAGCGGCCCAAACATGGCGTGCGCGACTCGCGGCAGCAAACAGAGCTGATTCGGCTGCGCCAAGAGCTGAAAGAGGCCATCGCGGAGGAACGCTACGAGCGGGCTTCCGAAGTTCGCGATCGTATTCGGGAAATCGAACAAGGCGAAGAGATCTAGACGGAAGCATTTAAACGATTGGATACCTCGGTGAAACTTGAAGAACTCGCCGGTCGTTGCGGCGAGTGGCTACGGGGCTCGGGCCCGGAATCCGACATCGTCATCAGCAGCCGGATTCGCCTCGCGCGAAACTTGGCGGACTATCCATTCATGCGCCGCTGTACCGAAGCCGATCGTCAGTCGATCGAACGGACGTTGCGCGAACGAATTCGCCAAGTGCCCGAATGGAACACTGTGACCTATGTCGATGTTAGCCAGCTCGAGCCAGTCGACCGTCAGTTTCTGGTCGAACGTCAGCTGATCAGCCGCGAGATGTCCGAGGGGAGCGGCGCTCGAGGCGTGGCGATCGACGAGACGGAAAAGTTTGCCGTCATGATCAACGAAGAGGATCACCTGCGCATCCAAGTGATGCAGAGCGGGCTTGATCTCGAAGCGGCTTGGGATCGCATTAACGCGATCGACGATCGGTTGGAAGAGAAGATCACCTACGCGTTTCACGAACGCTTCGGATACTTGACGGCCTGCCCGACGAATGTCGGTACCGGTCTGCGAGTCAGCGTGATGCTGCACATGCCCGCGCTGGTCATCACGCGGCAAATTGAAAAGGTGTTTCGCAGCCTGCAAAAGATCAACTTGGCCGTTCGCGGGTTGTACGGCGAAGGATCGCAGGCGATGGGCGATTTCTACCAGATCAGCAACCAGTTGACGCTGGGCAAATCCGAACGCGAGCTGATCGATCAAGTCAGCGAAGTGGTGCCGTTGCTGATCGACTACGAACGGCGAGCCCGCGAGTTTCTGGTGCGCGAAAGCCAAATGGACTTGCGCGACGATATCAGCCGGGCGTTCGGAATTCTTTGCACGGCCAAGAAGATCAGCAGCGAAGAAACGATGCACTATCTGTCCAAGGTGCGGATGGGCATCAATTTGAAGTTGATCGAAGACATCGAGATCGCCACGATCAACAAGCTGTTTATTCACACGCAGCCGGCTCATCTGCAAAAGCTGCGCGGCTCGAAATTGGACTCCGCCGACCGCAACATCGAACGAGCTGACTATCTGCAACGTCATTTGGCCAAGGGAAACGGATCGGGCCGCTCCGAACGCAACTAGCCTCCAGAGCACCCCGGTCGCCACCACTCTCGCCAAGTGCCCGTCCACCAACACGTCGCCGAATCTTTTGTAGCGGCAGGGCGCGAGCCTTCCGGTGTCGCGTGCAAATCGTTTGTAGCGGCAGGGCGCGGCCCTCCGGTTTCGCGGACGGTTGTTGAGAGCCGCTCAGTCTTTCAACTGAAACAACCGCTTGAGCAGCGTCGAGCAGACCGGGATGTGAATCGCTGTGAGCTTCGTCGCGGAGCGATTCCAGCGGCGGATGGAGTAACTTGTTCACCAGTCGGTCGAAGGCGCGAGTGATTTCCTCTTGTTGTCGAAACTCGATATCGCCAAGCTTGTTGAGCAGCCGGGCGAGTTCTTCGTCCTTGATTTCGCCAGCCCGTTGCTTCAACCGCTGGATCGTCGGCCCGGTCGTGCGATGGTACAAGTCCGCCATGAACCGAGCGGTTTCGTCCTCGATGATTCGCTCGGCTTTCGGCCATTCCTTCTCGCGGGCTCGACGATTCGAGTCGCACACTTTCGCCAGATCGTCGATCGAATAGAGATAGACATTCTGAAACTCGTTGATCGCCGCGTCAAAATCGCGGGGAATCGCCAAGTCGAGAATGAACAAGGCCCGTTGATAGCGTTGCGTCTCGATCTCTCGAAACTGTTCGGCCGTCACGATCGGCTCCGTCGCACCAGTCGTGCTGATGACCAAATCGGCCGACACCAGCAGTTCGGACAAGCATCCCCACGGCAGCGCGCGTCCGCAAGTTCGCTCGACCAATTGCTGTGACCGTTCGAGCGTCCGGTTCACGATCGTGACGTCGCGGGCTCCTTCGTCCATGAGATAACGTAGCGTCTCTTCGCCCATTTCGCCGGCGCCGATCACCAGCACTTTTTTGTCGTCGAATCGCTCGAAGAACTGTTTGGCAAAGTCGCTAACCGCGACGCTGGGAATGCTGACGCGCCGCTGGTGAATACGAGTCTCCGACGTGACGCGTTTCGCGACCCGGTTCGCCGCTTGAAAAGCCGCGTGCAACAGCGTGCCGGCCGCGTTGCCTTCGCAAGCCAGTTCGTAAGCCTGTTTCACCTGCGACAGAATCTGCGCTTCGCCAACCACCATGCTGTCCAAGCTGGCCGCCACGGTAAACAAGTGGCGGATCGTGTCTTCGCCCGTTCGCTCGAATAGATCGTCAAAAATCTCGGCAGCGTCCAGCCCGTGAAACTCGGCCAGAAAATTGACCATGTCATGGTGCGTCGGGCAACATTCGGGCGCCTGCGCGGCCGTGTACAGTTCGACTCGATTACAAGTCGACAGCAGCACGACTTCCGTATCCGGGAACTGACGGCGGAGGTTGACCAGCGCCTGCCGCGCTTGCTCGGGGCTGAACGCCAATCGCTCGCGAACTTGAACCGACGAATTGTGGTGGCTGCATCCGACCATCTGCAACTTCATGGCAGCGGGCTCCACCACGAAGTTTCCAAAACGTCGGACGAGCGGTTGCTCAACGCCGGAGTCGTCCGGTCCGTTTGGGCGTCTCGCGTACCGTGCTGTGACAACAAAACGGAGCCCAATGCATAGACCAGAAACGCGAAACTGGCGAACGTGAGATAGGCGATCTTGCGACCTTGCCGAGCCGGTTTGTAGAGGAACTCGAACAACGTCGCCACGACCAACCAAAGGAACAGCACGGCCGACGCCAGCACACCGCTGCTGAACCAGGATACGGCCGTTCCGCCGCGCGTCAAATTCAAGATGACGCCGGACAACAGGCCGGCCGCCAGCAACACGGTCGACAACAACAGCGACTCGCGATTAAACCGCTGCAGCCATTCCAAAGTCGGCAGCCGAAAACCTTGACGCGGCGGCAGCTTGTGCTTGAGCCGATACGACTGAGCCAAATACATCAATCCCGCGGCAAATCCGAGCGTGACCGAGACGGTGCCCAACAACAGCGCCAAACCGTGAATCGTTCGCCAAACGCCCATCGCTTGAGCCGGCGCGAACGGTTGCGAGTCGCGGAACACGAATCCGAGCCCGATGGCGATCAACACCAACGGCAGTACGAAAATGCCGACGCTGTTCTGCGGTCGGCGAATGGCCAGTCCGAAATAGGCCAGCGTCATGACCCACGCGGCCAGGATACACCAGTCGTGCCAGTTGGCCAGCAATGTAACACCGCGCGTCAGTTCTTCCGACGCGAGGTTGTAGAGATAAATTGACTGTGCCACCAAGCCGGCGAGCGTGAAGCCCACAATCGCGATCCAGCGAACCGGCGCGCGAAAAAACAGTCGCGAAATCTCGAGCGCGAGCACGATCGCGTAGCTGGCCGCAAAACACGTAATGTTGATGCCGGTGAGCATGGGAGAGATTCGGATCGGATGGCACGACTTGTCGTCAAACATGGCCCGGTCGGTGAGACAGCGTCTGTCACGAGCCGGTTCGCCGTGGACGCGCGATGGCGTGCTCAGGTCTCGATGTTGTATTCCTTCAGTTTCTTGTGCAACGTATTGCGGTTGATTCCCAATTTGTCCGCCGCCTTCGTTTGAACATTGTTGCAGTGCAACATCACTTGGGCGATCACCTCACGCTCGACCGGGTTCACAATTTTCTCGTGCAACGTATCGGCCTCGGCCTGGGATGTCGCCAAGCCGTGCTGGACAAGTTCGTAAATCAGCGTCTCGGGATCCGCCGCGCGAAACTTCCCGCTGCGAGGCCGCTCTTTGCCCAATACCACTTCCGGCAGCAAGTCGATCGTTAGCTCGTCGCCTTCCGCCATTACCACGGCCCGCTCGATGTAATTTTGCAACTCGCGGACATTTCCCGGCCAGTGATACTCCTGCAACGCTTCGAGCGCCTCGTGCTGAATGTGGACGACAAAGCGATCGTTGACTTCGCTGTAGTGATTCAAAAAATAGCCGACCAGCGCCGGCACGTCCTCGCGTCGTTCGCGCAGCGGCGGAATCTCGATCGGCACGACGTTCAGCCGCCAGTACAAGTCCTCGCGGAATTTTTCCTCCTCGACCAGATGCATCAAGTGCCGGTTGCTGGCCGCGATCACCCGCGTATCGACGCGAATCGTCGTTGTGTCGCCCACGCGTTCGAATTCGCGTTCCTGCAGCACTCGCAGCAGTTTGACCTGCAAATGCAAAGTGGTCGAGTTGATCTCGTCCAGGAAGATCGTGCCGGTATGAGCGGCTTCGAAGCGCCCCGTGCGGTTGTTCACGGCGCCAGTAAACGACCCGCGGACGTGGCCGAACAGTTCGCTCTCCAGCAAACTCTCGCTGAGCGCCCCGCAATTCACTTTGACGAACGGACCGCTCGCCCGATTGCTCAAGCGATGCACGGACGTCGCGATCAACTCCTTGCCCGTACCGGTCTCGCCCAGCAGCAACACCGAAGCGTTGCTGCGAGCGACGCGGCGCGTCAGCGCATAGACGCGCTGCATGGTCGCCGATGATCCGATAATGCCCGGAATCGGCGGCCCCGTGTCGTTCGTTTTGCTGCTCGAAAAACCAGCCATGGCGAATTCGTTCCAACGGAAATGAAAACCGTCGGCCGGTGCGGCGGGAGAGCGACGGGCGGTTCGGTTTCGTTAACGCATCGTGTGGGATGAGTCCGAGGTCACTGCGGCCTGGCAGGCGCGGAATTGGCAGGCATGGGGTTGGCGGGCGCGGCAATTGTTTCAGCCGGACCGACTGGCAAGGCGGCGGCCGAGGTCACGGAAGCCAACGGTCGCTGGTCGGCCGCTTCGATCGTGTCGAGCACCGAGCCCAACACCTGCTGCGTTTCGGTGTCCAACGATTCGCTGGCGTTGTAGCGGTCGTATTGGGCCAGCACCGAATCGGCGCTCAGCCGCAACCCGCGTCGCTTGACAGCCGTGGCAAACGCCGCCGCCGCCGTGCGTCGTTGTTCGATTGGATAAGCGTGTTGGCTGGCAATCTCGACCAACGCCTGTTGGCCGGAAGGCGTCCCCAACAGGCCCAGCGCCCGCGCGGCTCGCTCGGCCAAAGCTGGCGTGCGCAACGACCGTTCGACCGCCGGCGACAGAGAGATCAAATCGTAAAACGGGTAAGCCGACTCGGCTTCGGCCAATCGTCCGATGTAGTCCAACGCCGTCTCGGCTTGCGACAGTCGCTCGTGTTCCGGCACCACGCCATAGCCGGCGACTTCCATCAGCGACTGCACGCGCAGCCGCATCCCGACCGTATCCAACGGCGCGGTGAACGACACGGCCAACGGGTCGGCTTCGGCGATTCGCTGGGCATATTCGGGCTGCTCGAAATCGGCCACGACGCCGATCGGCAACCGTGCCGTGCGAGCGTCCTTGCGGAACATTTGCACGGTCTCGCTGGCGTTCGGTTGCGTCAGGCCGTCGTCGATCAGCACCAAGTCGTAGTCGGCATTCCGGGCCGCGGCGAGAAACACTTCACGGCCGGTCGTGGCGGCGTCGGTTTCATAACCCAGGTATTCAAGCATCGCACCCAGCGTCCGAGCTTCATCCGAATGCGTGTGGGCGACCAATGCTCGTGGCACGCCATCGCTGGCGGCGAAGCGGCCCAACGCCTGCGTCAAGAACCCAGCGCCGACGAACGACTGCCGCGGATTGATTTTCAGGATCGCTTCCATCGCGGCGAACTTCAGCCGCTGGCTAGGTTGCTGCAGCGCCCGGACCAGCGTCGACATCGCTCCGCCTTGGCTGCGCAACAATTCCGGCCCGCCGATGTCGCCCAGCACTTCCGCCGCGGCGGCCGCGGCCAACGGCTCGTTCTGCTTCAGAGCCGCCGCCAACACCTCTTCGACAGCGTCCGGCCCGGCGGCAACGGCCGCAGCGTACGCCGTCCCCGCGCCTTGCGGCAGCGGTTGGTCGGGGCCGAACAGGATCTTATCGGCCTTCAAACGAGTCGACAGCGCCAAACGTTGGTAGTCCGAATCCTCGGGCGAAATGCGCAACAGGTCATAAGCCAGGTTGCCAGCTTCCATCAGCCGCGCGGCTTCGGTCGGCAGCCGCATCGCCACGGGCTCTTGCCGCTCCTGATTCCAACGCCATAACTCGACCGCGTTGCCTTCGACCGGCCGGCCCGGCAATTCGCCACTCATCATGCGGTCGATCAATTGTCTCAAGTAAACACGCCCCGAAGCCAGCGACGGCACGGCGCCCACGGTTCGTCGTAAAGCCAGTTCGGCACTGTCGCGCATCCGCTGCGAGCTCTCTTCCGCCAAAAACGGTGCGATCATGTAGCGAGTCGCCCGTTCTACGCGCATCCGCCCCAATGCTTCGATCGCATAAGCCCGCGTGTTCTCCTCCGGCGCGAAGATCGCCCCCAGCAACGGGCCGCGCGCTTCGGCGCCCATCGCGACCAACGCATCCACGATCGCCGGATGATCCCGGCGGCGATTCACGTCGGCCAACGCCTTGACCAGAAAAGCCGCCGCTGGCGGGCCCGCCACGCGAAACTCGGCAAACGCCTTCTGCCGCTCGATCGGGTCCGCTCCGGCCGCTTGATTCAATAGACGCGTCAGCCGCGAGGGATCCCGCACAACCTTGTCCGACGCGGCGATGACTTCGCGAGCAAACTGTTCGCCTTGCGGAGCGTACGTCTTATCGCGCAGCAAACGCAGAAACAGAGGCAGCCCATACTCCTCTTCCAAAGCCGCCTTCGCCTGATCGTCTAGCCCGGCGTCGACCAATCGCTGCAAGAACGCCTTGGCGTGATCCTCGCGCCCCAGGTTCATCATCATTTCCATCGCCCGAATCAATTCGCTGGGCGTCGTCGGTTGCGTTTCCAGGATCGCTGCCACCACCGGATCCGATTCGTTGACGCGCGCGGCTGGCGCGGTTCGAGTGCCGGCGCCACCCGCAGCGGCTGCGGCCCCGCCAAACGGATCCGCTCCGGGACGAGCCGCCGGTGCTCCAAACGGATCGGCGCCAGCAGCGGGCGGTGCCCCGAACGGATCATTATCTTGAGCCGCCACGACACTGGCCCACATGCCAACGACCACCGCGACGGCCAAAAACGCTCGACGGCCGATCGGCGACGAGGCCGAGAAACTCGATTTTCGGAACCAACGCATCATGACACTCATAACTGGCTAAGGAAGGCTCGGCGGCGGACGCTCGGCTTCAGGAAACGCCCAGCTTGTCACGCCAATGTTGGACTTGCCGAGCAACCTCGTGCGGCGCGGTCGAGCCCTTACTCTGAAACGCTCGCAAGGCGTTTTCCACGCCCAGCACTTGATAGATCGAATCGTCCGCCTCGGGATAAGCCGCCTGAAAATCGGCCAAGCTCAGATCGGCCAACCGCACGCCACGCTCCATCGCCAAGCCAACCAATTGGCCAACCTGATGATGAGCCGTCCGCTGTGGCACGCCTCGCTTAATCAGATATTCCATCATCGTCGTGGCATCCAGATAACCGCGGTCGAGTCGCTCGTTAATCGCCGCTCGATTCAACTCCGCGCCCGCCACGATCGGCGCGGCTAACTCCAAACAAGCTTGCACCGTGTCGACAATGTCGAACAACGCCGGCTTGTCTTCCTGCAAGTCGCGGTTGTAAGCCAAAGGCAACGCCTTGATCAGCGTCAACAACGTCTGCAATCCGCCAATCACTCGAGCTGTCTTGCCCCGCGTCAATTCCAGCACGTCGGGATTGATCTTTTGCGGCATGATCGACGATCCCGTGCAAAACTGCTGCGGCACGCGAATAAAGTTGAACTCGGTCGTCGACCACAAAATCCACTCGTCGGCCCAAGTGCTCAAATGCTCCTGAATCATCGTCAGCACGAAGGCCGTTTCCAGCACGAAGTCGCGGTCGCTGGAGATGTCCAAGCTGTTGGCCGCGACGCTCTCAAACCCAATCGCCGAGCTACGTCGTCGCGATCAATGGGAATGCTAGTTCCGGCGAGCGACCGCGCTAAGCTGCAACGATTTACGCGTCGACGGCAATCCGCCAGCCGCTCGCGATCCCGCTCGTATTTCTCGCAGTAAGCCAACCAGTAATGCGCGCCAATACCGGCTGAGCGCGTTGCAGATGCGTGTAAGCCGGCAGAATCGCGTCGGCGTCCCGCTCGCACCGGCCGACAAAAGCCCGCTGCAAATCCAACAACAAGGCGTCGGTCCGGTCGATCGCGTCGCGAACCCACAACCTCAGATCCGTTGATACCTGATCGTTGCGACTGCGTCCCGTATGCAATTTGCGGCCGACGTCGCCGATTCGATCGGTCAACGCCTTCTCAATGTGCATGTGGATGTCTTCCAGCTCGATTCGCATCTCGAACTGGCCGGCGGAAATCTCCTCGCCGATTTGGGTCAATGTCTCGCGAATCTGTCGACATTCATCAGCCGAGATCACGCCTACTTCCGCCAACATCTCGGCATGGGCGATCGAACCGCGGATGTCGTGCGCGTAGAGCCGGTGATCGAAGCTGACACTTTCGGTGAATCGCTCGACGCGCTGGTCGGTGGAAGCGGCGAAGACACCGGATCGAGAAGGGCTGGCCAAAACGTTGCGTCCTCAAAATCGTCCGCCGCCGAGCCGCTCGCGCAGCCGCCGTTCTCGGAAGCGTCGCTCGGGCGGAAAAACCAAGGCAAAAATAGATGCCGACATGTCATCGTAAGTCCGTTCCGACTGACTGTCAACGAACGCCGCCCGGCGGCTGCCTAAAGGCTGGGCACATGGTTTCCGCGAAAAACCGAGGCTGCGGAAAGGCATTCTGGAGGGCTGCCAGCACACGGGTGGTCGATTCCAAGCCCAATGGCGAACGACGTTTGCGGCATAACGGCTCGCTGGCTGCCGCAGCCGATGAATAACGCCAGCGGCCCATCCCTTGGCAACCATGCCTAAATCCCGCGCAGCCGGTCGAGTCCTAACGATCGTGTCGGTTAGCCAGCCGAACCCCGATGCGCAAGCTGGCACGCAGCCGATGCGTATTCGGCTGGATTCCGCAGGATTCCGCCACTTCCAAACGCCCACGAGACCGCTCCGTCGCGAAACGACTCGGTGATCGCGAAGTCCTGCCATTCGTGCATTCGATTGTCCGACTTCCGCGCAAAACGCAATCGCCGCGCGTTCGTTGGCTGTCATTCGTTCACGAGCAACGCTCGGGCTTCCTCGTACAGCAGACGCCCCATGAGACTGTCGTGCCAGGAAGGGCCAATTCGACCGCTAGTCGCAGGCGGAAGTTTGTTTTCAAACAGGTCCTTCGCCGCGGCCAAGGAAGCGTTGGCGTTTTCCACGTCTCCCAACTTGGCGTGTGCCAACGCGTCGATCGAGTGCAAGCCAGCCTCCAGCACGGCAGCGCCGTTCGGGCCGATCCAGTTGCGGCCCTGCTGGGTTGCCTTGAGAGCGTCCTCATACTGACCGAGGCGATACCTATACAAGGCGATGCATCGCGTGAACCAGATACGAAAGCGGCTGGTGGGAGTAACTTCCTCGACATACTGCATGATCTCTTTCAACTGTTCGAGCTCGTCGGCGGAAGGTTCTCGCAGAAGACATCCCATCGCGGTTCGCTCGGCGATCGTGTCTTCGCGCGACTCGCCCCACTTGGCAAGCATCATCGTGCGATGAGCGCGGTAGGCGTCGGCGTTTTCCCGCGCCGCAAACAGCGAACAAAGATGGTAAGCCGAAAAATGGTCCTCCGGCTCGATCTCGATCGCTTTGGATAGATCCGCGGCGGCTAGTTCCCAATTGCCGTGCGCCCCATGCCACTCGCCACGGTTCGCATAGCCGCGGGGTGACTCCGGGGCCGACGCGATCGCCTCATCAAACGGCTTTAGTGCGTGCGCCGTCTTGAGCTGGAGCACGTGCGCGTTGGCCTCGTCCAGCGTGATTCCCTTAATCTCGACCAACGCCGATTCGGCGAGCGCCATGGCGGATTCTGGGAAATTCAATTCGGCCAGAGCATTCAATCCCCGCTCTAATGCCTCACTGGCTTCGGCCGTCTGCTCGAGGCGCTGCTGGCCAATGGCAAGCAACGCCAGATCGATGGCCGTCAGCCGCTCGGCGTCAATTTGCTGAATGATTGAAACCGCATTGTCGGGCTCGCCGGCCAAGAGATAGACGGCCGCCAAACTGCTAATAGTATTCGAGCCGAGAATCCGTACGGCATTACGAAGCTGAGAATCGAGCGGGTTAGTGGGTTGACCTTCCCCCACTAGCCACAACACACCGGTCAGTTGCATTCGGCGGGAATGATTATGAGGATCCAATGCGAGAGCTTGCTCAGCCCACACACGCGCTCGCTCAAGGGCTTCGGTAAACTCGGCGTGTCGCTGGGTTGTCCGATAAATTGAAACTTGACGGAATTGAATGTCCGCCAGTCCCGCCGCGATTTGAACGGCGTTCGGCCCATTGGGATCGAACGTATCGCTTTCGGACGCTTCCCAGGCAATTTGAAGCTGGCGAAGCGCTTCGTCAAAATCGCCTCGCGATTGGGCATCGGCCGCTAATTTCGTTCGACGTCGCATGATCTCCAGTGGCGATGCCGTTTCGCGAGCCAATCGGTTCTCCGTGAGTCGAGACCAACGGGTTCGCCATTGTTCGAGCGTCAGCGTGTTGAGGTCGCCAGCTTCGATCGCCTTTGTCGCCGCGGCTTCGCTGACCAATTGAAGATCCTGTACCGGTATGTCGGTCGGGGCAAGCAGTCGCTGAAGATCGGCGATTACAAAGTCGCCGGACGAGGAAGCGCCAGCGACCAGCCGCGAACCATCGGGAGCGATCGCTACCCCGTGAACCGCATCCTTTTCTGAACCTCCTTGTGGATCGATTAATGGCGGAGCAATGGGTTTGCCTGTAGTCAACTCCCATACATGCGGACCACAATGCGGACCGCGCGAGCCGGTGATGGCGTGCCTGCCGTCCGGCGTAAAAGCGACCGTGAAGACCACATCATCGTGCTTCAGTGGCGGGCATGCCAGCTCGCCCTGTTGCCAGTCCCACACGCGCGCCAAACCATCCGTGTTCGCGGTAATCAATAAACGGTTGTCGGGACTAAATTCTAAGTCGGACAAAGCTAGTTGATTGTCGGGATGGAGCAACGGGCGGCATAACTCGCGGCCTTTACCGAGATCCCATACACGCGCCACGCCATTGGCCCCAGTCGCCAGCAGACGGCTGTCAGGCGAGATGGAGAAAGTCCGGAATGGTAGACGTTCCTCATAAACTGCTTGTAGCGGAGGAAAACAAAGTTCGCCGGAATCGGCATCATATACACGTGCCGAAATGTTGTCGGTCATGGCTACGATCCGCTTGCCATCGGGCGTATAACTCGCGAACCTCCCATCGGGAATGTCGTCGCTTAGCGACTTCGACTCGCCGCTATGTGTGAATAAGACACTCCCCGTTTTCCAATCCACGACCAACAAAGTATCCCTCTGGCACACGATTACCAAATGATCCGTGGCCGGACGCGCTGCAACACTTAGTGGAACGCCAGGGAGATCCATGGGATCGCGAATCTGCTGCCCTGCGTACGGATCCCAAAGGGTAAGCTTGGCCCCTTGGTTGCCCTGGGACACGATTGCCAGCGTGCGATTGTCGCCGCAAATACAAGTATCAACGACCATCCTCCCATCGCGGATCGTGGGGCCGATGGGCGCTCCGTCCGACGTACGGCGGACAACAACTTCGGGAGTCGTACCGTGCTCGACCAACGGCGAGGCGTAGAACCGTCCCGGCGTCGCCAATAGGCCATCCGAGCTGAGCCGCGGCATTTTTCCCCATTTCGGCGTCCGTGCTATTAGTCTCGTTGTATCGGGACGTTTCCAGACTCGAACCAGCCGATTGTCTTGCGAGGTGACAAGATATTGATTGTCGTCGCTAATCGCCACACGATGCGCGCCTGTGTTATGAGTAATGCGTGGTCCCAAAGGACGCCCGTCGGGGACCGACCACAGTTGCGCGGTGCTGTCACAGGAAACACTCATCAGGCGCGTACTGTCAGCGCTGAATACGATATGGTCCACGAAGTTGACATGGTCCATTTCCACGGGAGGATCATCCATCGCATCGGCTCGCCAGAGACAGGGGCCATAATATCCACCCGTGGCGAAAAAGCGTCCGAGAGGATCGGCGGCGACCAGGCACAAAGCTTTGGGTTTGGTGGTGATTCGCTTTTGTTCGCTCCCCGTTTCCAAATCCCAAACCGCCAATTGACCGTAATTGGCAATCGTCACGAGCTGCCGGTCGCCATTGACTAACACGGGCGACGAAGGAGGTCGCTCTGGAACATGAGGCAGGGGATCGTACAGCGGAGCGGGACGGCCAACGTCGTCCACGGCGAAGACACGAGCCAGCTTGTCCTCGGCCGTCGTAATCAACCGTGTTCCCGCGCGATTGAACTTTAAGGAATCGATACGTTGGGGATGCGGCCACTGTTGATCCAGCAGCCGGTTCTCCGCCACGTTCCAGATTCGAGCCGACTCGCCGCCGATGGCCAGCAACCGACCATCCGGGCTGAATTCGATCGACGTAACCTCCGCTGGATACGCGATCGCTTGCCTGGCAACGCCCGTCGCGACTTCCCTAATCTCGATGCTTCGATCTCCCACGACCGCAATCGCCGAGCCGTCCGGCGCCCAACAGGCTCTATTTACATTCGCTTGGCCGTGCAACCAGTCGGACTTTTCATTGGTCCGCCAGTCCCATAACACATACTGTCCATTCGGCCCCATTTGAATCAGCAGTTGATGGCCGCCCGGCTGGAAATGCACGCGTTCCGCCGCGGATTCGCAGAAGAAAGCGCCGACCGGCAACGTCGCCTCGTTGGCCCAGTTGCGAGCTCGCCGCGCGTTGTGCGACTCGCGGTCCGGGTCGGCCTTCGCCTGTTTAGCGGCCAGCGTAAACCACATCATGGCCACCGGCGGATCCGGCGCTTCGGCGGCCAGCAGACCGCGCGACGTATAGACGTCGGCTAAAGTTAGCTCGACCTCGCGGCGAGCGTTTTCTGCTTCGACTTTGAGATTCGCTTCGCGATCTCGCGCGGCGATCGCTTCCTTGGCCGACGCGGCTTCGGCGTAGGCCAGTTCTTCAAGCCGTTCCGATGTTCGTTGAGCGAAGTCGGCTCGCTCCTTTTGGATCCAGGTAACGATGCCACCAGCGGTCGCCGCGATAGCCACCACGCAGGCGCCCAATGCGAGAACAATGCGTTGTCGTTTGCGCTGTTCCTGAGCACGCGTTTGGGCCGCGTTTAAGTCTAGCTCCGATTGTCGAAGCCTCGTCGCCACGGACTCCAAGTGCTGCGTCAACCGATCCGCCACGACCTTTGCATTGCGTGGTCGAGCGGCGATATCAAACGCCAAACATTCTTTGGCCAAATCAATCAGCGGATGTTCGGCCCCGCTGTTGTCCAGCCGCGCGAAGCATTCGGTTGTCTCGCCTCGCATCGCCATCCGCATGATGTCGCGGCGCTGGTCGTTTACATAAGGCGGCGTCCCCGTCAGAATCTCGCAAAGAATCGCTCCCAGCCCGAACACATCGGCTCGTTCGTCCATCCGCTCGACTTCGCCGAGCGCCTGCTCGGGCGGCATATAGGCTGGCGTCCCAATCGCCCATCCAAATTGAGTGTGAGATTCCGATCCGGACGACGCCCCGCTGCCGGAATTTCGGATCGTGCGAATCACACTCAGCTCATCGCTGACGGTCGGCTCCTCGGCTGGCTTCGTCCCGCCCGTTATTACCTTGGCCAGTCCCCAATCCATCACCTGCACTTCGCCAAACGCCCCAACCATAACATTGGCTGGCTTCAAATCTCGGTGGATGACGCCGCGATCGTGGGCATAAGCCATCGTGAGGCAGATGTGCTCGAACACGCCCAGGAACCGCGAAAGGTCGCTTCGCGGGTCAGGCCGTTCGGCCAACAGCGCCTTCAGCGTTTGTCCTTTGACCAATTTCATGGCAAAGAAAGGCCGCCGATCTTCCAACGTGCCCAACTCATGAACGGGCACAATGCCCGGATGTTGAAGCTGGCCGTTGATCTGGGCCTCTTCGATGAACCGCCGGCCCGTTTCCGGCGAATCCACATGCGAGTCCAACAGCACCTTGATCGCCAGATCGCGCCCCAGCACTTCATCGCGAGCGCTGAAGATCGCCCCCATGCCGCCACGAGCGATCTCGCCCTGCAAAACATAGCGCCCGGCAACTTGCGGAGCCGGCGATTCGCTTGGGTTGGATGTCGCCGACGAAGATGTTTCGATCGTTTGGTCGCAGTCCACCGCCGGTTGAGACGTATCGCCGAGTCGCGCCTCGAACGACACTCCGGCCGCCGTTCCGGGTTCTGGCGAATCGCTCAGATCGTAGTGCAGCGTCGCGTCATAGGCCGACTCGCTGCCAGGGGAGGCGGTCAAGTGGTCACCGTCGCCCGATTCATCCGGCAACGCGCGATCGTTGGGCTGGGCCATCGCCGAATAACTCCCATGTTCGTAAAACGCTGGACATCTTTGCCGGCGATATTGTCAAAGCCAATCGCGGCAATTTGGCCCTATCGTAGCGTCTTTCACGACGGCATGGGCGATTCGATGGTGAAAGGCGCGGCAATCTACATCCACCCGCGAATTTGGCCCGTGCGGCAGTATCGGTTTTCGCGACCACGGTCAAATTGAGCGGAGGATGTTCCGCTTCGAACACCCAGCCGATCTCATCTCCTGGAACGGTGCTACGGCATGTGGAGCTTTTTGGGCAGCCGAAAGAGATGAATGGATTGTCCGATGGGCGAGACGATGGCCGCCACATGAATGCCGTCCGGAGAGAACTGCAAGAATCTCAAATGCCCAGTTTCTTCGGTTGTAAACAAATGCGCCGGTTGTTGTGTATCGACGTCCCAGACCGCGATTCGGCCATGGCTGCCGCAAGCTAGCAGCTTCCCGTTTGGAGAGAAATCGACCGACCATTGCAACGATTGCTCGCGAAGCGGCGGCAATTCCGATCCTGTTTTCACATCCACGAGGCGAATGGTATAAGAATCGTTGAAGGCGAACCGAGTACCATCGGGAGAGAAAGCCACGCACTGCGCGGCGCCTCGTGAGACACTCGCGGCCTGCAGCGCCTTCTTTTCCTTTAGGTCAAACAGTGCCATCGTTCGACCATCGGCAACTAGTGCTTGGCCGCCACGACGTGTGATAAACGCGTCGACTGGCGTGTTGGGATAGAAGCCCCCGTATGCCATCAATGACTGACCAGTCTCGATACTCCAATACTTGACATTGCCTCGGGAATCGACCGAAATCGCGTATTGATTGTCCGGGGTGACCGCGATCGACTTGACCTCATTGTCGTGAATATTGTAATTGTGAGCCGCGTTCAGCCTTCCGTCCGCGGCCACGTCCCAAATCAGCACATGGCCCCGTGTGCCGCCAGCCAATAACTTCTTGCCATCCGGCGAAAAAGTCACGCTGGTGAACCGAAAGATTTCTCTCAGTCCATCTTGGCGTGCTAAGAGTTGGGAACTGTCGAGATCAATCAAGTTGATATTGTCACTGCCGATCGCCGCCAACCGTCCACCATCGGGCGAGAAGGCGATCCCTTGGAATCCCCAGCTTTCCGATTTGAATCGCCTGACCACTCCCACGGTCGATTCGTCCTCCACGTGAATGGTGGCCATCTTGGGACGTTCGGTCACAACATCGGCCGGGGCAACTCGACTCGGGCTCGGGTCACCATCCATCGCGGCCGCAACCCTTTTGATCGCGGCGGTTGCTTCGTCGCGGTATTCGGGCAGCGACGCGAGGTATTTCAAATCCTCGTCGCTGAGTCGTTCGAGCGCGACCGTCGCCACGCGGCCGTCGACACGTTCCAGATACGCTTTGCCCTGCTTAACGGTGACCAATTCCGCTTCGACCTTGGCATTGCCAGTCCGATCGGTCCAGGTGCGACCGTCGGCCACGACCGGCGCGATCGACGCCACGAAAATGGCAAGTGTTAGGCAGTGAGTCCGGTTGAACAACATGGGGATGCTCCAAACCTTGAATGTTCGACGGCGCGACGGACGCTTGTGTTGGCGGGGCTCGGTTTGTGACCGCGGACGACGGCTTATTTTTCGGGATCAAATTGATTAAGTCCCGTGGATAGCGGCACGCTCTTTATATCTTGCATGCCGAATCCACCTGGTGTCACCCCAGCCTTACTTTGCCCACCCCCAATCACAGTGCTCGGTGGACTCGTGGAAGTTCTAGAGGGAGTTGTCGGAATACTAGCAGGAGGCGTCGCCGCGGTTCGCGCCTTCGACTCGGCCAAAATACGCTCCGTCTGAGCCTTCGCTTCAGCCTCTCGCTTGGCCACTAATTCTGGATCGAGTCTCTCATACTTAAGGGCCACGGGCACTTTGATGGCAATTCCCTCATTTTCCAACACCACGGTGGATTTGAAGACCATCGAATCCATGACTCCGCGCGCCTTATTGAATTTACCAATCCCCGTACCGTCCACGGTGAGATAGGGTGGGTCACTCTTCTTTTTTCCATCAATTCGAAGTTGATAGGTCTTCTTTAACTCCACCAAATCGCCGTCCAAGTTACCCAGTTGATAGGCGACTTTCTCCACCCCAACCAACAGGGTCACCTTAGTCCGCTCCGTCGTGTCGGGCAGGGAGCCTCGCATCCAAGGCGCTCGATACGCGCCGCGGCGCATGAGTTCGGAGATGGCGGAGGAGGGAGACGACGATCTTTCGATTTGTTGCAGGGCAATGGGACGCGACGAAGATACTCGACCGCTAGAATCGGCCGGAAGTTGTTCGATGCCCACCATTCCGACACTTCCCAACATATAAGGCAAGTCCAATCCTTCATCCGACGATAGGACTTGCCCTAACTCGTCCACGATCAACTTGCCGCGAGTGGAGCCGGTTCCGGACGAGTCCCGATAGCCATACATATTGCTTGACGACTGCACGAGATGTCCCGAGAACTGAAGCGACTTCGGCTGTTCCACCCCCACGCCTCCGGCTCCATACTCGACCTTCAAGTAGACGACGGCTGGTTGCGCTTGTGAGACGATTTGCGTGGAAGTTAGCTCGCCCGACTCTAGCCCCAGTTCGACGGGTACCTTTAAGCTTTCTAACAGGACGGTGACGGCGTTCGAGGGGATGGCCATGCCGACCTCGCTGATTCCTTCTCCGGCCAGAAGCTGGCTGGCGACGCCGATCACTTGGCCGCTACCGTTCAAGAGCGGCCCTCCGCTGTTTCCTGGGTTAATCGTGGCGTCGATCTGCAACGTCTTTTCGTTCGTCGTGTCACCGATCCCGGAGACTTCACCGCGCGTGATTTTGATCGATTCTCCTAACACGGTCGACAGTGGAAATCCCAGCACGCGGACTTCCTGGGCCAACTGCACGCGATCCGAATCGGCAAACGTTAGATGGGGCAGTCCCGTGGCGTCGATTCGCAGCACGGCCAGATCATTTTCGTTGTCGAGGCCAATAACAGTCGCATCGTATTCCGTTTTGCCAATCTTGGCGACGACTTTCTTCGAACCTCGAACCACGTGCGCACAGGTGACTAATACACCTTGTGGATGAACGACGAATCCCGTTCCACTGCCAGATTCTCCTAGCAAGGATTCGGTTTGCTGGGCCAAGCGCGTCGTCGGTCGCGACCAACTGATTGGCGCCGATATACCCAGTTGTGTTGGACGCCAATGTCGACTCAATTTGAAAGGTATACATGACCTTCTCATTCAACGGCCACTGATACACGAGGGCCGGTCGTGTGGCCGTAAGTGTGACGGGCACATCGTCGCCCAAGGCCGGCAATTCACCTACGGGTATGATTCGTGGACCCGTCGTCGGCTCCTTCGTGCGGGGTTGTGGAACGGTTATGGGAATCGCCGCTGGCGTGGGTTCGACAGGCGAACGCGTCGCCAATTCCGTTTGCAAATCCATCGGACCGTCAGCGGCGGGAAGACTTGTGGCTCGTGAATCCACTTCGTTCACGGGTGGCGTTGGCGACGGATCAACGATTAGCGGCGTCGTGGAGGCAATTGGTTGCGTCTGGGACCTGCCCGACGTAAAGGCATTTTGGGTCACCAAATAAGCGGCCGCGCCAATTCCCGCCACTAGCATCAGAGCCAGACAAGCTCCGCCCAATAACACCCAGACGATAGCCTTGCCACGACGTACCGTTCGACGCACCATCACGCCCTCACATAAAATCTTTAGATAGAGAAGAATGGGAAACGAAGACGGGAACGCGCCTTCATTCCGTCGACAAGGACCGTATTCGATGTCATTTGTGAGCGAGTCTGATCGTATCACCGGGGGTAGCTTGCCGTCAACCTGCTGGGGGGTGACGAAGCGATAAAAAGTTTGCTCCGTCTTTTGCTAGGCAGGGCGAAAAGGCTGACAAGCCTCGAACGCGTAGACAATGCCTTCGGACATACGCTCTCGGGGTTCGAGCACGCAACGATGGTCGGCTCGCGCCCTAGCCCCGCTGTTCATTCGGGGCGGGCGGTTTTATCGTGAACCCTCTTTTCCGAGGCGGCGTCCGTCTTGGGTTTTTGCAGAGTTTTGTTTTGGGTTGCTGCTGGCGCGTTTGGTTCTCATGAATATCTTGTCCGAAATTCGCAGTCGTTTTCGGCCGGTGTTGGCTGAATTGGTGGATGATCCGTCCGATTTGCTGGAAATGATCCGGCCATCGCAGGATGCCAAGTTTGGCGACTATCAGGCCAACTGTGCGATGCCGCTGAAGAACCGGTTGGGCGGCTCGCCGCGCGATATCGCGGCGCGGATCGTGGCTGGGTTGAAGCTGGACGATATGTGCGAGCCGCCGGAGATCGCGGGCCCCGGCTTTATCAATTTGCGTTTGAAGACCGATTGGCTCGTGGCGACGCTCGGCCGTGCCGTCCGGGACGAGCGGCTGGGCGTCGCGGCGGCCGATCCACCGCGAACAATGGTAATCGACTACTCGTCGCCAAACGTCGCCAAGCCGATGCATGTGGGCCATATCCGTTCGACGGTGATCGGCGACGCGCTATGCCGCACGCTGCGGTTCCTCGGACATCAGGTGGTGAGCGACAACCACTTGGGAGATTGGGGCACACAGTTTGGCATGATCATTTATGGCTACAAGCATTTCGTTGATCGCGAGGCTTATGCGCGGCGACCGGTACCGGAATTGAGCCGGTTGTACAAGCTGGTCAATCAGTTGATTGAGTACCACGACAGTCGGCAGAAGTTGCCGGAATTAGAGCAGCGACTCGAGCAAACCCAAGCGACCTTGGCGGAACAACAATCGGCGGCCGCGAACGCCAACGCGGCGGAGGCCAAGAAGGCAAAGAAGGAGCTTCGGTCGCTGGAGAAGCAAATGGATGAGACGCGCGACGAACTTCATTCGGCGCACACTAAAGTCGCACGCGTCGAGCAGGACGAGCGACTGTTGAGTTTAGCGAACGAACACATTGACATCGCCGCCGCGGTGTTGCGCGAGACGGCGAAGCTTCACGAAGGTGACGCCGAAAACTTGGCGCTGTGGCACGAATTTCTGCCGAATGGCCGCGACGAAATCCAGTCGATCTACGACCGGCTGGATATCCGCTTCGACGTGGAATACGGCGAGAGCTATTATCACGAAGCGTTGGCTGGCGTGGTCGAGAGCTTTGAGAGCCGCGGGTTGGCTCGGCCCAGCGACGGCGCGACTTGTGTGTTCCTCGACGGCTTCAAAGCCCCGATGATCATTCGCAAACAGGATGGCGCGTTTCTCTATGCGACCACCGACTTGGCGACGATTCAATATCGAATGCAAACGTGGGCTCCGGCCGCGATTCTGTATGTGGTGGATCATCGGCAGAGCGAGCACTTCGACAAACTGTTTGCGGCCGCGCGGTTGTGGGGCTACGAAGGCGTCGAGTTTCGACACGTTAGCTTCGGCACCGTGTTGGGCGAGGACGGCCGGCCTTTCAAGACTCGGTCGGGCGAATCGGTGTCGCTTGAAACGCTGCTGGACGAAGCGGTTGCCAAGGCCCATCGCGTGGTGTGTGATGCGGATGATGCGAAGAAGGGCGGACCAGAATTGGACGAATCCCAGCGGCGCGAGGTGGCGGATGCCGTGGGGATCGGGGCGTTGAAGTACGCGGACTTATCGCAGAATCGGACCAGCGACTACGTGTTCAGCTACGAGAAAATGTTAGCGATGAACGGCAACACGGGCGCTTATATGCAATATTCCTATGCCCGCGTGCAGGGCATCTTTGGCAAAGGGGGCGTGGATGTCGCGGCGCTGCGAAACTCGGGCGGACCGGTACTCCTGGCCGAGCCCGAAGAGCGGGCGTTGGCGGTTTATCTGACACGGTTCAGTGAAGCGTTGGCCGAGACGGTGGCTGATTATCGCCCGAATCAATTGACGAATTATGTGTATGAGCTGACCAAGCTGTACTTTTCCTTTTATGAGAAATGCCCTGTGTTGAAGGCCGATAGTGATGAGCTGCGAACCAGTCGCCTGTTATTGTCCGATCTGACGGCGCGGACGATTCGCCAAAGTTTGGAACTGCTTGGCATCCGAGTTGTAGATCGAATGTAGACCGCGAAAACTTTCTGATGCGGAGGCATGGATTCTCAGGACACACTACTCATATGACGCGAGCTTGGGTCTGGTTGATTATTGCTGGTTTGTTTGAAGTCGGTTGGCCACTGGGATTAAAAGTGTCACAAGCGCCGGGCCGTTTTGCCATTGGGATGGTGGCTGCCGTGTCGAGCATGGTCCTGAGCGGTGTGTTTCTGTGGCTGGCCCAGAAACAGATTCCAATGGGAACGGCCTACTTGGTATGGACCGGCATTGGCGGCGTCGGCACGTTTGCGTTGGGGCTGGTGTTGTTTCGCGAGCCAATGACCGTGGTCCGCGTGACGGGGGCTCTATTGATTCTGTGCGGCGTGGTATTGCTGAAGTTAGGACATTGATCGTGTCGGCCGAGGACCGGAAAAAGTGGGACGCGAAGTATGCCGATGCCGCAGCGAGCGAGTCGCGGCCGTCCGACGTGTTGCGGAGCGTTGTGGACTTGTTGCCCGAAGCGGGGCGAGCGTTGGACATCGCCGGCGGCGCGGGCCGACATTCTCACTGGCTGGCCGAACGCGGATGGCAGGTGACCTTGGCGGATATCTCGCCGGTCGGTTTGCATCAGGCGGCACGGCGAGCGACCGATCGGGGGCTTTCGATCGACACGCTGCAAATGGACTTCGACAATCAACCGTTGCCGCCGGGACCATGGGATTTGATCGTATCCGTGCTGTTCTACTGCCCAGCCCATTGGACTCGGTTCGCTTCGGCGCTCGCGCCAGGCGGTGTCTTGCTGTACTTGCAGCCGACGCGTCGCAATCTGGAGCGAAATGACCGGCCGCCGTTCCAGTTCTTGTTGCCGGACGGGAAACTGCCGTCGCTGATCCCTGGGCTGGAAGTGTTGCACTACGAAGAAGGCTGGCTGGCCGATGGCCGGCACGACGCGTTGCTGGTGGCTCGGCGATCGTCCGACGAAGCGACACGATGAACCGGCAGTGAAGCGACACCGTGAAGCGACACGGTTTGGAACCGAGCAAGTACAATGGGACGCGACCGGCCACTCCACGGAGTTACGGAGCAACGCCGGATCGACCTTCGCTCGATTTGCGGTTCTCTGACGAACCGTCCCGCCTCGAATCCTCCGTCCGTCGAAGGAAACTCACATGAGTCACTGCCGATCGTTTCTGCCCCGTTCGCTGTCACGTCGCGAAATGTTGAGCCGCTGTGCGGGCGGCTTCGGCGCGGTGGCATTGACGGCGCTCCTAGGTCAACGGGAGTTCGCCGGGCATTTGGCGGCGGCGGAATCGGCCACGAGCGGCTCAAACGAGCCCTTCGCGCCGCGTCCGACGCATTTTGCCCCGAAGGCCAAGCATGTGATTTACCTCTACATGGACGGCGGGCCGTCGCAGATTGATACGTTCGACCCGAAGCCGTTGTTGACTAAGGAAAATGGCCAGCCGTTCAAGATGAAGATCGAGCCGACTCAGTTCAACAACAACGGTGCGACGCTCGGCAGCCCGTGGGAATTTCGGCAACACGGCGAATCGGGTTTGCCGATCAGTTCTCTGTTTCCGAACTTGTCGCGGCACGCCGATAAACTGGCCATCGTGCGTTCGATGACCAGCAATTTCAGCGAGCACACGAACGCCAATTACTTTTTGCACACGGGGATCGGCATCCAAGGTCGGCCGAGCATGGGAGCGTGGTTCGGCTACGGGCTCGGCAGCGAGTGTCAGGAGTTGCCGGCGTTTATCGTTATCAACGGCGGCTTGATACCGCCGGGCGGACTGGACAACTTTAACAGCGGGTTTCTGCCGGCGACGTATCAAGGGTCGATCTTTACGGCGTCCGATCCGCCCGTGGCGAATATTCGCCGGACCGAAGCTTCGGACGAGTTGCAGCAGAACAAGCTGAAGTTGCTCAAGCAGTTGGACGCCAGCGTGCTTGATCGGCTTGGGCATGTCGATTCGCTGGAGTCGGCCGTCGCCAATTATGAGTTGGCTTATCGCATGCAAACCGCCGTGCCCAACTTGACGGATATGAGCAACGAAACGGCGGAAACGCAAGCCATGTACGGCTTCGACGCGAAGACGAAGGGGACCGCTACGTTTGCTCGGCAATGCTTGTTGGCGCGCCGGTTGGTCGAGCGCGGCGTGCGGTTCATCGAGCTGACTTGTCCGTCGGTCGGCCACGATCGTTGGGATCAGCACGCGAATTTGCGACAAGGCCACGAAGACAACGCGGGAGCCGTGGATCAACCGATTGCGGCGCTGTTGACCGATCTACAGCAACGTGGATTGCTGGATGAAACGCTGCTGGTGTGGTCCGGTGAGTTTGGCCGAACGCCATTCGCTCAGGGGAACAATGGCCGCGATCACAATCCGTTTGGTTTTAGCATCTGGATGGCGGGCGGCGGCGTGAAAGGGGGCACGGTCTATGGGGCGACTGACGAGTATGGATACAAAGCGATCGAGAACAAGGCCGAGATTCACGACTTACACGCCACGATGTTCCACCTCTTGGGCATCGACCATGAGCGTCTCACATTCCGTTTCAGCGGCCGTGATATGCGATTAACCGACGTGCATGGCCATGTGATTCATGAAATTCTTAGTTGATGGATATAGCAATGCCACTTAATCGACGACAAATTCTTTCTGCCGCGGCGGGCGCTGCCCTGGCGACGACGGTTAATTCAAAACCAACTCGCGCCGATGATCTGCCAAAGTCGGATGCCGGATTGTCCGTGGTGAAGAACGGCCGCATTCGACAATCGATCATGGGATGGTGCTTCAAACCGATGCCGATTGAGCAATTGGCCCAACACTGTAGGGCGATTGGACTTGTCGCGATGGAAGGCATTGGCCGCGAATACTATCCGGCGGTTCGCGACTTGGGGCTTAAAATCTCGCTCGTCGGAAGTCATGGATTCCAGCGTGGCGTGTGTGATGCCGAACAGCATGATTATTGCGAGAAGACCCTGCGTGAAGCGATCGACGTGGCGGTGGCGGTGGACTGTCCCAGCGTGATCACCTTTACGGGGATGCTCAAACCGGGACAGGATCGCGACGAAGCCGAGCGGAACTGTATCGCTGGTTGGAAACGCGTGATCGGTTACGCCGAGGAAAAGAAGATCAATCTCTGCTTGGAACATTTGAACACGCGCGACGACACGCATCCGATGAAGGGCCATCCGGGTTACTTTGGCGACGACGTGGATCATTGCGTGCGGATGATCGAACAGATTGGCTCGCCGCGGATGAAGCTGTTGTTCGACATCTATCATGTCCAGATTATGAATGGAGACGTGATCCGCCGGATTCGTCAATATAAGGACGTGATCGGCCACTATCATACGGCGGGCGTGCCGGGACGAGGCGAGTTGGACGACAAGCAAGAAGTGAACTATCCCGCCGTGATGCAGGCGATTCTTGATACGGGGTATGAGGGATTTGTGGCCCAAGAGTTTATTCCCACTTGGGCCGATCCCATTGCCGCGCTACGCCACGCCGCGGGCGTATGTGATGTGTAAGGTTGAGACAGACGCCAATTGTGCGACCATGCCGGTTGTTAGCTTCCAAACACTGGCACGGGTAGTTTTTGGAAGCGGGGATAGGTTAGCTCTAAGTTGCGGCGTTCGCGCAGGATTTTCGACTGCACCATGATCGTGTCCTTATAACCACGTTCGGATCCGACCACTGGAATCTCGATGCGAGCCGTGTGGTGGTCGATGGGCAACATCTCGTAGGGCGAGCCACGAATGATCTTACGGTAACCGTCCGAGCCGACGACGACTCCGGTAAGATCGTCGCTTGGATACTCTTTCACGCGCAGCGGCAAGCGGACCATAATCACAATGCGATACGGTTGGCCGGGCAACGGCAGAGGCGGCTCGGTCCAAGCCGTGAAGTTGCCGCTGGTCACCGCGTGCGGCGGCGTGGGAACCTTGACGTGCTCCGCGGCCACATCCGCGCCGCGGCTGTCGGCCGGCGCATCGGCTTGTGTCCCTTCGGCCGATGCGGTTGATGATTCGGCTGGTTGGTCACCGGTCACTTCCGCGGGAGCTTCGGCCGGTTGTTCCGAAGCCGCCGCCGCGATGGGTTCGATCGCTGGCGGAGGCGCCGCTGCCTCGACCGGTTCGACAACCGGTTCCGGCTCGGGTTCGGGAACAGGATCGGGTTCGACTTCCGGTGGTTGTTCTTCCACGACGGGCGCTTCTTCGGGAACGATTGTCACGGCGTCCGGCACTTCGCGGTCGTAGTCCGAGAACGTCGCGCTCAGAATCACCGGCGGCTCGCGTCGCGGAGCATACAGGAAGAAGCCCGACAACAGGATCAGCGCGACGATATGCAAGTAGGCGGCCGTGCCCCAGCCGAACATGCCTCGGCGGCGAACCTGCTCGCTCCGCATAAACTGTTTGAGGAACGACAACGGCCGGCGGCGGCGGCGAGCCACGCGGAGCTTGATTCGTCGTTGTTTCGCGTTACGGCGGGATTCGGCCGCCGAGTCACCTGGGTCCGCTGCGGTTGACGGGACATCGTGCGCCAGCGAGCTATCCGTCAGCGGCTCGTGCTGGTCCGCCGCGGGATGGTCGTCGTGGACGGCCGCGATAATCGCCTCGCGGGCGGCGGAAGCGCGATTGCGAATCGCCCGGCGACGCGAGGCTTGATGAGCCAAGTGCCCGATCTGGCTGCCGCGAGCCGCTTTGGCGTGCGACTTTCCCGCCGCGGATGCCGCGGCCTCCGCCGACTTCGCTCCGCCAGCGGACTTCATTTTCGAGCGTTTCGAATCGCTGGCGCGTTGGATCACGGCTTTCGCCGCGCCGCCGGACTGCTCGGTTGAATCCATGGACGCATCCAGATCGATCCGAGCGTCGCTGTCACTTTGCTTTGTGTTCGTCGGGACCGGAACGTCCGAGCTGGAATCGCGCTTGGGAGCCGACGCGCGCGGCTTATCGGCGGCCGGCTGTTTTTCGGAAGCACGGTGATTTTCGCGATCCGTGGCGACCTTGCGCGGATCGCGAGCCCGCGTGATTGGGGCCGATCGGGGGCGATTTGAATCGTCGTCGCCGGAAGCTGGCAGCTTGTTTTCGGGAGTACGCGCAGCGCGATTCGCATCGGCGTCGGACGACGCGCGCGTGGTGCGGACGATTTCGCTTAGCGAAGTCGTCGGACCATAAACTAATCGCAATCGCTCGCGTTTTGCCGATCGAGGAGGCGACGTGTCATCGTGGGGCGGAAGATGGGGTTGAGACGCCATGGGCTGACCTGCGGAATTAGGGGCAATCGAACCGAGGTACGCTACTGACGCACGAAATGAAACACTTGCGAACGCCGAATCCCTTTCGGCAATTCCTTAAACTGACGGGCCGCACGGAAGCGAACGGCTTCTTCGGCGCTGTCCAACATCAGAATCGTGAGCACGTAGGGGCTGCCCACGAACGTGTCGTTGTTGCCGAAGTGAACGCGAGCGGCGATGTATTGATTTCGCCGAGCCACGAAGTGCTGGACCCACCAATACTCGTCGTCGTTGTCGGCGCGGACCAACACGACCGGATAGCCCGGCGCGTCGGTCTGGGCAACCAAGTCGACCACCTGCCCGACGTTGGAATGATCCTGTGGCGACAACAACATGAAGTTCACGACTTTTTCGGGCTTTTCGGCGTCGTGTTCGTCCACGCCCAAAGCCATCTTCAACGAGGGATTCAGCGAGCCGCCGCCCAGAAACGTGTCGGGCAGCGGTTGCGGCGGAGGCACATCGAACGCATCGGCGGAGTCTGGCGCCGGCGACTCGGAGGCGGCCGAATCGATTGACGGCGATTTTGCCGCGGCGCGTGATTTCGCGGTTCGCGTCGAAGCGGTCGACGTTCGAGGCGGGCGGGCAACCACGGTTGCGGCCGGGCTGTCCGGGACGCTGGCCACGCTGTTGTTCGCCACTTGTCGATTGGCAACTTGCTGGTTGGCCACTTGGCTTTGGGCCGGCTTTGGGCCGCTCGACGCGATCTCGCGGCCAGGCGGATTGTTCGGCGTTGCTGGCGAAGTGACTGCGTCGGCAGCATCCGTATCGCCGCCGGTCGGCATCGGCGACTCGACGGAGACAACCAACGTGTTGTTGGAATCCGTCGGCAACGTCGCCGCGGTAGGGGCTGCCGAAACGGGCGAGGCGGCCGGGACTGGCGTTACGGACGCGGACGCTGTGGCAGCCGGTGTTGCGGAAGATGAGGCGATCGGCGTCGCTGGCGGCGAAGTGGAAGTTGCGGTCGCTGGGCTAGGCGGAGTGCCAGAGCCCGTGGGCTTCCATGCCACGGCCTCCTGACTGGCTGCGGGGCGAAGCTCGGTCGTTGGCGTTTCCGGGAAGGCGAAGCCGGCAGGTCGATTCGCTTTCGCTTCAAGCGCGGCGATGCGTTCTTGCAGACGCTGGATTTCACGGCGAAGCGCCACGAGATCGGAGGGCGTTGATGGCGCGTCGCTGGCGACCGACGGCAACCCAGGCTGAGTGGCCGATGGCGCACCTCCCGGCGGCGTCGCGGGCGGACCGGAATCCGCAACGGCGCTCGCGGGCTTGGCCGGACTTGGCGTCGTCGGCTTGGCCTGGGCGGCCCAGTCGCGCCAAGCCAGCAGGCCGAGCGGAAGAACAATCACGCCGACGCCCACGGCGACCGGCCACATCGGTTTCTGTTTTTGCTTTCTCATGGCAGCAGCTCTCACCCATTGCGAGTGATTAAAGGAGTGTCTTTGCTGCCCCATGAAAGACCACGTTGAACCTAACAGGATCAGGCACGTGGCGCGAAGAGTTTTGCTGGCCCAATGCCGAGATTTTCCTGGGAATGGCGTGCGTGGTAGCGATTCGCCGCGACGCGCGTTTCGCGGCCAGTTTGCCAGCGCGGAAAACTCTGACGAACACTCCGGCGATAGCGCCGCAGCATGGGGCGGGTGGTCGATGAGCCGACGGTAGAGTGAGGAACCGTCGGCAATCAAGTTCCCAATTGGCTGGTAGCGATAGGGCGCGAGCCATTCGGTTTCGCGATACCGGACGGCTTCCGCCGTGCTGCCAAAATGGCGAGGCGGGTATCTGAGGCTCGCCGTGCTGCTAAGACGGTAGGCCTGGACGCGACAGTCAGCGTGGCGTCCATAAGGACGTGGCGGCAAACTGGCGAGACTATGACGCGTTTACGGCGACCCGATGGCCGTAGACGGCAAGCCGGTTTGGCATAGACTTACCGTGTTAATGCGGGTAGCTTAAACCATCCAACTGCGTTTGTGCTTGCCGGAATCTCGGCCGTTCGCTCCCGCGGCACCGTTTGTTTGAGGGTCGCATCGGATGGAACGGGACGCCAGAAGCTCCGGTCCGCGGCCTCGCCACTACTTCTAGCCATTCCAGCGATGTCCGAACCATCTAAACGCCCGAGCCTGCTTGCTCGCCACTCCGTTCATCGTTGGATTCCCAACTCGCTGATCATTTTGATGATCGTTCTTTTCTGGTTCCCTTCGCCATGCGCGGAGCGCGGATGGCATTGCAGGAATGCGGAACGACGTGAAGGATTGGTTGCCGTCGGATTTTCAAGAGACGGTCGAGCTGGAGTGGTTCGGTCGGCACTTTGTGGGCGAGCGATTCGTGCTGCTCACTTGGCCCGGCTTTACCGAGGACAGCCCGAAAGCCCGATTGCTGATCGACAAGTTGGAGAAAGAGACCGTCCCGGCTGACTTGGACGATGTGGAGCCAACGATGCCGGCGAGCGGCAATTTAGCGGCCGACGAAACGTCGGATGAAGAAGCGAAGGACGACAACGCTCCGGCCGATGCCATCGCGAGCAACGCTGATTCGTCCGCGCCGATCGATGCGTCTCCCACGGTCGAAGGTTTCTGGCCGAGAACTCTGAGAACACGGACTCGTCGGTTTCGGAAGCGTCGACGCCCGAAGCTTCCGACAAGTCGAACGACGCGGTTTCACCGGATCGCTTGGCGATGGACCGCGAACTCGAACGGGCTCGTCGATTTGGCGACCGCTATGGCTTGTTCGCTGGCCAAGATTTTCTGAACTGGGGCGGGCTCGACGAAAAGTGGCTCGAATCCGAAAGCGGCGCTTGGTATTACGTGTTGCCGGACGGCAAAGTGTATCGCTGGGACGGCAAGCAAAACGTCATCGGCTGGATTGGCCGAGGACTGAAGCGAGCGTCTGGGCGATACGAGTTGGAAGGCGAGCACGTGGCCACGTTTGGCGACACGCTGAATCTGCCAGACGACTCGCAGAATCCGGTCTATGGTGATACCCGGCGATTGACGGCGCGGTTGTTCAAGACGATTCAAACCGGGCCTGAATTGCTGGAGCAGCTAGCCAGCGAAGGCGGCCCGCTGTGGCCTTTTGGCGATGTGGCCGAGGAATTCAAACCGACTTCCGCCCCTTCGCGTGACGCCTTGGAACGGGTTGACGGGCAGCATGTTTGCGCCGGCCGTTCCCGCTGGTTTCACTTCTTAGCGCGTTGAAGACTTCAAAGCACTGTTGCCCGAATCGACTTTGGAGGCGATGCCCGAAGGTTGGGCATCGTTATCGCGAGTTTGTGCGGGACTTGGTCGAGACGCGTTACCAGGGCGACCGCGAAAAGTTGATCGCGGCTTCGTCGTCGGCTCAAGCCGAACATTGAAGACGCTGCGTTCGGACGAATTGGGCGTGGCCGAGCCGCCGCGGCAAACGGCGTTGATCGTGACGCTCAGCGAAGTCGGCATGTTGAAATTTAAGCCGCGTGCTGTGCCAGCGGTTTGGTTCGCTGCCCGCGTTGAAAGCTGCTGGAGCTGGCTGCTGAATCTGGCATTACTCCGCCGCCTTCTCCGCCGATGGCTCCGCCGCCGTTCAATTGGGCAGCCAAAAATGCCCCGATTCCCGAACCGGCTTTGCGCATGGGCGGCCCGCCCGTCGACAATCGTGGCGATCGACGAGGAAGGTCGCATTACCCAAGTCCGGTTGATCGGCTACTCAGTATTCCTGGGCTTATTTCTCGCGTACCTGTGTTTCTGCAGCGCGAAGGTCACGATCATGATCTTCTTCGTGGGCGGTATCAGTGCGGTTTCGGCCATTGGTTTCGTGTGGTGGTTCGGCAGTTCGCTGGACGCGGTGTTGTTGTCGATGCCGCCGTTGGTTTATGTGCTGGGTCTATCGGGGGCCGTGCATATCGTGAACTACTATCGCGACGCGGTCGAAGACAAGGGTGTGGAGGGAGCACCCGAGCGTGCGCTCCGGCACGGATGGTGGCCTTGCACGCTGGCTTCCTTTACAACGGCAATCGGTCTGTTGTCGCTGTACACCAGCAACATTGTGCCGATTCGCAAGTTTGGCCTGTTCGCCGCGATCGGTGTGATGTCGACGCTGGTGGTTCTGTTTTTATCTACCGGCCGCGCTGCAAACGTTCGTGCCAAAATTCAAGCCGCGCACGAATTTACCCGATGGCGACGACTGGCTGACACGAGCCTGGGCGTCGGTCGGCATGTGGATCGTGCGGCATTACAAACCGGTGACGGCGGTGGGAGTGTTGGTGCTGTTCGGGGTCGGTTACGGCACCACCAAGATCAACACTTCGGTCCAGTTGCTGAAGCTGTTCGACGGCGAGTCGAAGATCATCAAGGATTACGAATGGCTGGAGGCGAACGTCGGCAAGCTGGTGCCCATGGAATTGGTGGTGCGAGTCAGTCCCGATATGGTTCGGCCAGCCAGGGAAGAATTGGCTGAAAGCGGGACGGCCGCGGCCCATCGCCAACGGTTCCAACTTAGCTTTCTGGAACGAGCTGAGCTGACGGCTCGCGTGCAGGAAGTGGTCGAGAAAGAGTTTGGCGAACAGGGGCAGGGTGTTGTCGGTCGAGCGATGTCGGCCGTGACGTTGATGCCGCAGCTTCCGCCGCCAGCCGGAGCCAGTGCCTTCGGACGCGATTACTTGGAACGAACCAAGTTTCTGAAGGATATGGAAGCCAGCCGCGCCGAGCTGATGAGTTCCGATTTCCTGCGGCTGGACGAGGACTTGGAACACGAAGGCAGCGAGCTGTGGCGAATCAGTTTGCGAGTCGGCGCGTTGAATGATGTGGATTACGGGTTGTTCGTTCACGAGTTGAAGGACGCCATTGAACCGGTCATGGCGGCCTATCGGTATCGTGATCAAATTCTGCACGGGATCGACGAGAAACGCGGCGGCGAGGGATTTTGGAAGACCGCGGATCACGGTATCCCGCGCGTCTTGGTGTTGGGCGCGGCGGATCCCGACGAAGTTACGACGGCAGAAGCCGCCACGGAGGAAGCGAGTTCCGAGAATCTGGCTGACGAGAACGCGACCGACAAAGCCGACAACGCGACTGGCTCGCAAGCCGAACAGGTCGCCGCGAATCGTGCGGAGCCGTCGGCGCATTCGATCGAGCAGTCGCACATCTTTGCCAAGACACTCAAGGATCTGCTGGTCAACGCTTCGTTTCGTAAGACCACTTGGCACGATCCGGTCACGAAGCCGGTGCGCGAAGTGGCAGCGGACGACGAGCAATGGGGTAAGGCGATCGAGGCGTTCGACGCCGTGGTCGTGATGGACGATCACGCCGACTACGACCTGGACTTCATCAAACAGCATGCGTCGGTGTTCGTGGACGCGCGTCAGCATCGTTACAACTTCGATGCTGGTATGCCCACGGCGAATCAAGAAGACCGGCCGATTCACACGGTTTACACCGGGCTGGTTCCGGTCGTGTACAAAGCGCAGCGAACCCTGCTGATTAGCTTGATCGAAAGCATCGGTTGGGCGTTCGTGCTGATCGCCGCCGTGATGACGATGCTGCTCAATCCCGGCAAAACGTGGCGCGATTCGCTGCGGCCGAAGAACTTGGCACTCAGCCTCGGCGCGGGTCTTAGTTCGATGCTGCCGAACGTGTTTCCCGTGGCTTTGATTTTCGGATTGATGGGCTACATGGGACGACGCGTCGACATTGGTTCGATGATGACGGCCAGCGTCGCGATGGGCGTGGCGGTGGACGATACGATCCACTTTCTCACGTGGTATCGCGACGGCATTCGCATGGGGTTGCGCCGCAAGGATGCGATCGTGTTGGCCTATAAGCGTTGCGCGGCGGCAATGACGCAGACAACCTTGATCGGCGGCTTGGGGCTGAGCGTGTTTGCGCTCAGCACTTTCACCCCGACGCAGCAATTCGGCACATTGATGTTGGCCTTGCTGGCGGCGGCGCTTGTCGGTGACTTGCTATTCTTGCCCGCGATTCTGGCTGGCCCGCTGGGTAAGTTTTTTACGCCCGAGCGCGAGGAAGACGAGCCGTCCTCGGGTTCGACACCGTCGGCCGCGAACAGCGCCGAAGCGACCGAGTCGGCCTTGGCGACCACATCGCCGGACAATGGAGCAAATGCTGACGGAAAAGTAACGCCAGGCGAAGAGCGCCGCGAAACCGTCTCGATGGCCGAACCGCGCCGCGTGGATGCCCGGCGGCGTGTCGCAGCGCCAGCCGATTCGCCGAACGGAGACGAAGGCGAACATCGGGAACCGGCGACTTCCATCACCGACACCGGTGCCGAAGACGATACGGAAGCCGATCAAACCGCGCGTCAGCAGCAGACGCCGGCCGCGAGTCTTGGCGGTTCAAATGGCCAACCGCCCAAAGGCAAGCCGGGGCAAGGCCCTCATATTTCGCACGCGGACCGCGCCGCGCAACGCCCGCAGTTCACGCGTCGAGACGAAGCGCACTAGTGTTTCTGCCGTTTTCCACTACGCCGAGGGAACTCGGCGCGGCCTCTCTTCATCCAAGCTCCGACGTTCGTCGCGACAACACTACGGCGAAGAGCCGTCAGACGCGACGTGGTTCAAGTCGTTGAAGCAACTTTGAGGAGGCACTGATGACAACTATGGATGTTTCGTGCAATGGTCCTCCGACGGAGCCTACCATTCATTCTTCAGCATCTTCCACCTCGCCCACGCCGGAAACTCCCCAACCGCTGCATCGTTTGCAATCGGTTCGTCTGCGACAGGGCGTGTCGCTCCGAACCGTCGCTCGGCAAACGGGAATCGACATTCGCCAGCTTCGTTTGCAGGAGCAAGAGTCGGCCGACATCCGGCTCAGCGATCTGTTGAAGTGGCAGCGGGCGTTGGAAGTTCCGTTGGTTGAATTGATCGTCGAACCCGAGTCGAAGCTGTCCAATCCGGTGATGGAACGAGCCCAAATGGTGCGGCTGATGAAGACCGCCGCCGCCATCTTGGAATTGGCCGATACACCGCGAGTGAAACGGATGGCCCAGATGCTGGTCGAGCAGTTGGTCGAGATCATGCCCGAGCTGAAGGACGTCGGACCGTGGCACAGCTACGGCCAGCGACGCGGGCTGAACGAGTACGGTCGCGTGATGGAACAACCGTATTCGTTGGATCCCAATAGTTGGGACGATGACGATTGATTCCAAGCAATGCTACGGCGACGCCGCTGAACAACGTCCTTATTCATTTGATTCGATCGCCGGGCTATCGAGCCCGGTTTTCGGCTCGACCGTAGATGTCAACCAGGAACACGACTGCCTCGCCGCGTCCGATGTTTTCAATCCGATGCGGCACGTCGGCCGGATAGTGTGCCGAATCGCCGCGACTTAGCTCGCGGCTCTCTTCCCCAGCGGTCAATCGCACTTGTCCTTTCTCGACCGTCAGGAATTCGCGCGTGTCCCGAAAATGCGGGGCACTCTCCAACACGCCCGCTGGCTTCAACGTCAGTTCGTAGAACTCGACATCCTTCTCTAAATGCAGCGGCGAAAGCGTGCGAATCCGGCATTGCGAATCGTCGCGAAACAGCGAGTTGGCATCGTCGGCTCGCACAACATCGATGCGGCTGTCATTCGACGGCAAATTAACCAGATCGCCCAACGACAGTCCGAATGCCTGGGCGATGCGAAAAGCGACGCCCAATGTCGGATTCGCCGCGCCTCGCTCGATTTGGCTTAGCATCGACCGACTCACGCCGCTGGTCGACGCCAACTGGTCGAGCGTCCAACCACGCAATTTCCGCATCGAACGAACGCGTTCGCAAACATATTGATTCAACGGGGCCAGATCGTCTTCCGTCTGACGATGATCTTTGGGGGACGGACGAGGCATAAACGACGATTCCACTATTCTGCATTCGCGTCTTGTAAGCTGGACGGCGGGCGTCTAGCATTCCGAAAGTGAAATCCAGGATAACGGAAATCATGCCCGAGTGAACTCCTGTCGAGACAAGCTGGCCGTGGCGACGCCGTTAACCGTACTCAAGGAACCCAACGCTCATGTCCGAAACGCTGCCCGCGACGATGGTTGCCATTCGCAAGTTGCACAATGCGCCAGGTTTGGATTGGTGTCCGTCGGTGGCGTTGCCGACATTGGGACCGCGCGATGTGTTGGTCGCGGTCACGCACGCCGGGATTTGTGGCACCGACCGGCATATTTATGAATGGGATGCGTGGAGTCGTGGGCGAGTGCAAATCGGCATCACGACGGGGCACGAGTTCGTCGGACAAGTAGCGCGTGTCGGCACGGCGGTAACGCGAGCCGAGGTTGGCCAGCGGGTCAGCGCCGAGGGCCATATTGGTTGCGGGGTTTGCGAACCGTGTCGCACGGGCAATGGCCACATTTGTGAACGCGTCGACATCTTGGGCATCGACTGCAACGGTTGCTTCGCTCAGTACGTCGCGGTTCCCGAAGAGAATCTCTGGCCGGTTCATCCCGACATTCCGGATCACATTGCCGCGATTTTCGATCCGTTGGGAAACGCCATGCACACCGTGATGGCGGCCGGCGTGAGCGGGCGAAGCGTGCTGATTACGGGTGTCGGAATAATTGGTCTCATGGCAGTGTCGATCGCGCGAGCGGCGGGCGCTGGCACAATCCTGGTAACGGACGAATCCGCACCGACTCGAATTGGCTCGCCGCCTGGGCGCTGACGTCGCTTACTTGGCCAGTGACGAGGATTGGCCAAGAAAAGCTCGCGCCGCGACTCATAATCAGGGGCCGCAAGTATTGTTGGAGATGAGTGGCCATCCCCGCGCAATTCGACAGGGATTCGCCGCACTGCGTAACGGTGGCACGGCCGCCTTGTTAGGATTACCCGCCGGTCCGGTCGAATTCGACTTGCCCAACGATATCATCTTCAAAGGAGCGACGGTGTTAGGCATTAACGGTCGACGCATGTTCGAGACTTGGTACCAAGTTGAAAACTTTCTATTGTCGAATCGCCTTGATCTCGAACCGATCGTCACTCATCAACTTGATTTGCAAGACTTTCACCGTGGATTCGAGTTGATGCAGTCGGGCGAGGCGATCAAAGTGGTTCTGAAAGTCCCGCAATCCTAAGCACCACGTCAAGTTTGATTCGGTATAACGTGTTTAATGGCAAGCCTTAGGCGACTTATCTCGGTACTGGATTCTTATGCCTTCTTCACATTTTGAACAACGCGGCCGCGAGCTTCTGGATTCCTTGGCGTCGAGCGGCCAGCGCAAGCCGTTCTACCAACTGCAGAGCCCGATGGGGCCGACGGTGAGAATCGACGGCATCGGCGAAGTCATCGTCTTGTGCTCGAACAACTATCTCGGTCTGGCGAACCATCCGGATGTGGTGGCCGCGTCCATGGATGGCTTAGCGAAGTTTGGGGCGGGGACCGCTTCGGTCCGTTTCATATGTGGCACGTTTGCCTGCCACCGCGAGTTGGAAGAGACGATTGCGAGATTCGTCGGAACTCGCTCAGCTTTGACCTATGTGAGTTGTTGGAATGCGAACGAGGCGGTCTTTCCAACGCTCACCGCGCCCGGCGATGTGATTCTGTCTGATGAACTCAATCACGCCAGCATTATCGACAGTTGCCGCTTGGTAAACAAAAAGGTTCAACGTGACGTTTATCGTCATAGTGATTTAGAGGACTTAGAGACCAAGCTGAAGGCGACCGGCGGCGACGGTTGTCGATGGGTTGTGACCGACGGCGTATTCAGTATGGAAGGAGACGTGGCGAAGCTGCCGGAGTTAGTCGAACTGTGTGAACGATATGAAGCCATGCTGGTCGTCGACGACTCGCATGGTGTTGGGGTGCTGGGCGACACCGGCCGCGGCACTCCGGAGCACTTTGGCCAATGCGGTCGTATCGATGTGCTCACCGGCACGCTGGGCAAGGCGCTTGGCGGCGCGGCCGGCGGCTACGTCGCGGCTTCGGAGACTGTCATCGAGTTGCTGGAACAGCGATCGCGGCCGGCGTTGTTCAGCAATGCCTTGCCCTGCTCAGTGGCTTGCGGCGCGAGAGCCGCGATCGAATTGGTGGACCGAGAGCCTCGTCATCTGCAACGCCTGCGCGAAAATACGCAGCGCATTCGCGACGGCCTGCGAAACCTCGGCTTCGATTGCCACGAGTCGCCCACCGCGATCATTCCGATCATGATCGGCGACGGCGCGGAAGCGGTTGCCAAGAGCCGTCGCTTGATGGAGTTGGGCGTGATGGTGATCGGCTTCAGCTTTCCGGTGGTTCCGGCCGGGCAAGCCCGCTTGCGCGTGCAAGCCTCGGCGGCTTTGGAGCCCGAACATATCGACCGCGTGCTGGACGCCTTCGCCAAGCTGTAACGCCCCGTGACTTCGGCCGGATGTTGCGAGTCGCCGGCCGATCCGAAGAAATTCCGACGAGCGTTTCAAGAATTTCTCGGGAAATTCCACCACCCGGAACCTGCGGCAGTTGACAGCCCTTGGCAGCGTCGTTCTAGTCATAAGGTCCGCCGTTCGTTACGTTTCGGACGCTTTACCGCCGACACGGGCCGATGGGAATGATCAGCGCCAATTCGCCAATCTCGGATATCGCCGAGCACCATCGGGTGGCGTTGTATCCCAGTTTCGGCCGACTCGCCGATGACGGCCAATCGTGGAAGCTGAATATCCACGGCGTCGTGTTGGAACCGCGCGAAATCAATCTGCGCAAGCGAATTCTGTTGCGGCTGTTAAAGCGGGTGATGAACGCCGACCCGAGCCACTTCGATTCGGAGTTGTTTCGTCGCCGCATCGACTGCTTCATTCAAGCCGGCGGACCTGGTTGCCAGATTGCGGTTCGGATTGGCGATCGCTGTTTTCTGCTGCCCAAACGGACGAAGCGCAACGGGCATTTCAGCGGCACGTTGCGGCTCTCCCGGCACGATGTGGATCGGTTGCGAGCGGACGGCGCCGTGGATGGCAATTGGCTACAACTGGCGTTGATCGCTCCGGGTACCGAGGAACGGCAGATTCTGGGAAGGTGCTTGCTGCTTGAGCCGACCGGCACGTCGGTGGTTTCCGACATCGACGATACGATCAAGCACACGGACGTCGCCAGTCGCCGGTCGCTGCTGGCCAATACGTTTTTGCACGAGTTCCGCTCGATCGACGGCATGTCGAACTTGTATCGCCAGTGGGCCGATCAAGGCGCGGTGTTTCACTATGTTTCGTCCAGCCCCTGGCAGTTGTTCGATCCATTGTCCGAGCTATGTGAGACGGCCGGTTTCCCGTGCGGAACGATGCATCTCCGCATGTTTCGGCTCCGCGATCACATGCTGCGTCGCATGTTGTTGATCCGGCGAAAGGGAAAGGGAGCGGTGATTCGCTCGCTGTTTCGGTCGTTCCCCAATCGTCGCTTTGTGCTGGTCGGCGATTCGGGCGAGCGCGACCCGGAGATCTACGCCACGCTGGCTCGCAAGTTTCCCCAACAGATCGAACGAATTCTCATCCGCCAGCTTCCCTTCCGTAAATTGGATGGCGAGCGGATGTTGCGACTGCTGAGGCGCGTGCCCACGGACCGCTGGCAATTGTTCCACGACCCCAGCGAAATCCCGTCCGACAGCGTCGCCATCGATTCCGCCGTGCCGCGAGTGTTGGTCTAAGCCGGCTCCCGATTCGACTCACGCCGCCACGCGTTCTGTTCAAGCGACCGTGTTCCCGACTCTGTCAGTCCGAGGCCGATAAAGGCATGCGGACTCGCGTCACGGCTTCGGCGTGTTCGGAGAAGCCGTGCTGCCGAGCGGTGCAATCGTTGACCGGCGGCCGACCCGCGGTTGGCGATGCGGTGCGATGATTGGCGTCGGGCGAAATTCGGCTGACGGGCGTGTGCAACGTAGGCGCGGCTTTCAGAATCGATTTTCAGAGCCGCGCATGCAAATGCAGCCGTTCCAAATTCAGTTTTTGGCTCGGTGCAGGCGTTGCGCGCGGCCCAGATTCAATTTTTGAGCCGGTGCAACGATTGCCCCCGGCCAAAATCCGGCTGACGGCCAAGTGCAACGTTTGCGCGGCTTCCAGATTTGACTTTGCGAGCCGCGCCCTCGAATGCAGCCCGCCAAAACTCAACTTATGGCCCGGCGCAACGTATGCGCCGTTCCAAAACTCAATTTCTGACCCGGCGCAACGTGTGCGCCGCTCCAAAAACCAACTTTTGAGCCGGCGCAACGTATGCGCCGCTCCAAAAACCAACTTTTGGCTAGGCGCAACGTATGCGCCGGACCAAAAACTGGCTTCTGAACGGGTGCAATGATCCCCGCCCTTGGTATAGTCAAGGCCGAGAGGGTGTCTTTCGTGCGGTTTGCATGCCGTCGGCAATCGTCGGTTCTTGACGGAATCGTCGGACGGCCCGTTCGCCGATACTCCCACGCGCCGTGCCCCGTTTGTCCTTTTGCAACTTGGCGAAAACACGATGCGTTCGTTCCGTTTTAGCATCACGCAACTGCTGTTGTTCTCCACGCTCATCGGATTGTTTAGCGGCGTCGTGGCCTCGATTCGTCGTGAGCAGCGTCATCGCGGACTTCAAGAACTGAGTTTCTCGCCCGATGGCAAGTTGCTCGTCGGTTGGGGCTACGGCACGTTGATGGCCTGGGATGTCTCGGGCGACATTCCGCGTCGGCTGAATCTCTCGGTCCCGAGCAGATGTCTCGACGCGGCGCCACGAGTGCTCAATGAGCATCGAATCGCTTTCGTAAATCGAGGGTTGTCTTATGGATATACACCCGATCCGTTTGCACCGTATGGCACTTCCAATCAGGTTGGCTCGATTTTGGAATGGGATGCGATCCGCAACGAGCAAGTCCGTATTGGTGAGTTTCCATCACCAAACAATGTTCAGGTCTGCGACGAGCGGATTGCAATACGTGGATCTGGCATCGTCGAAGTCTGGGATTGGCGGGATAATCGAAAGTTGGGAGCCATTGCCAACATTGGACCTTGCCAGTTCGTGGCTTTCGATCAGGACCGGCGTTTGATGGCGTTATTCTCGGAAAGTACCGAGTACGTGATCGTGGACATGGAAAGTCTTAATGTAGTGCGGAGGATCCCCAGTCGAATCGACTATCCGTTCGGTTTTTACCTGGCGATGTTCTCCGAGGACACTACACAGTTCGTCTATGCGTCCGGTTACGCAAATGATGATCATTGCTTCATGAGAGTTGATCTTTCTAATGGGAGGACGACTGAGTTCGCTGGGATTTCGCTCGCTGGTCCCTATTCTCTTGCGAATTTCGGACGGACGGTTGTAGCTTGCGGAAATGACGGCAATATAGACATCTGGCATCTCGAAAACAATGAACTTGTTAAGAGTCTGGCCGCTCCCGTGGGCACCATGCCGCATTGGTATAATGCCATTGCCACGACAGACGATGGAACCAAGATTGCGGCCTTTACGGATGAGCAAATCGTATTGTGGTCCGGGCCCGATCATCAAACACGACGCGTGCTGTGGCATAGTCAGCGGGCCACGTCCCTAATCGTGTTTGGCAGCGGACTTGTCGGCTGGGCGCTCGTTTGGGCTTGGCTGACGCGAGCCGCTCAGCAACGACGGTGGCGGGAGTTTGTTCGGGATAAGAGCTCCATTTATGGCGTGTTGACGATCGTTGATCTAAAGCGATTCGCCGGAGTTCGCCGTCCAAGCTTGACGGGTGTTGGGGTTGCCGTTGGTGTGTTCGCCGTGCTGTTGCTAATCGCGTCGATGGCGAATGAATCCTCGGGTCTATTGGTATTGTCCCTGACGTTGCTGGGACTGTCCGCCATATGTGTGCTCCCCATACTCCGCACGCACATCCCTGCGCCAGCGATCACTCGCGTGTTGGCCCGAGTCAAAGGCAATGGGCGTCTAACATTAACCGAACGCTTGGCCATCTGGACCGATGGGCCGATGGGCGCCACGGCAGACGTGATGAACGCCGAACGCGTGGCCATCGCGCGATTTCGCGAACTGACCGCTGGTGGTCCGCCGCGTCCGGGGCCAGGTTCGCGGCGACCAGTGCTCGTCATGGTATTTGAGCGGCACGAGAAAATGGTCGAGTTTCTCGGGCGTCCCTGTTCGCTGCCCGGTGTGTTTATTCGCGGCTCCGAGCAGCGGCAGATTGTGCTGTGTCGCCACGGAGAAGATGGAGGCGTTGTCGATCTTGGTACGACGCTTCGCACGCTGTTTTGCTATGAGTTGCTTACCGATCATTTAGGTTATTGGCCTGATTGGTGGATCATGCTGGTCGTGGCACAGTATGTGGCCGCCAACGAACAAACGGATACTGCTGACCCGGCCGAAGCGAATGGCGCGGCGTTTTCGGAGCGAGAGTTGGCGAATCGACGTTACGCCCGGCAGATTCGGAATCTCCAGGCAGCCATGGATCGTGGCGAAACGATCGCCGTGGACGAGTTGCTGTCGCTGACGAACGACAAACTTCGCGAACTGGTTCAGGCGGCGGCGGTGGATTGGCGGAGTCGGATGAAGCTGACTCATCTATTGTCCATGTCCGCGGCGTTACAGGAGTATCTGTTGCAGCCGCGCGACGGTGTGGATTTTCGGCCTCGCTTTCGCCGGATGTTGCAGGATCTGACGTTTCAGGTGGTTGGCGAGCCTGCGTTTGTCAACGCCTTTGGCTTCGACTATCAACAATTGGCCGACCATCTGCGTAAGTGGATCTCACAACAGCAACCAGCTCCGCCGCTGGCGAGCGATTTAGAGTGGACCGATTCGACACTGCGAGGCAGCGCCGAGCAGCAGGCGTTGCGAATAACTCAATTAGCAAGTCACGGCGGATTGAATCTGACGGCCGGATTGATCGAACTGTTAGATCGTCAGGACTTGGCCGATGTGGTGCGCGAGGCCGCTTGGCACGCGCTGCGGAGCATTCGAGGCGCCCAGGGCGAAGCCGATTTAGAGTCGTGGCGCGCGTGGCAGCAGTCAGTTCAGGTCCGAACGGCATTTGCGCGGATCGAGCCAGCCGAAGGGGATTCGGGGCGAGCGGAAGATGGAATCGAATCGGAGTCCGCCGGAGCTTCCCCCAATCCGTTTATCACACCCGCGCCGGACCATGCGCCAGTGCGTCCACCGTCGGGTCTGAAAGTGGTATGGACACTGTGTGCCATTGCGGGGCTGGGATCGTTGGCACTTTACTTGCCAATCGTCTACTTTGAGGCGTGGCTGGCATTAATCCCCGTTGCGGCCGGCGTATTTGCCATAGGTCAAGTGGGAACGTTCTCGCTAGGACGATTGCGGTGGGCGGGTTGGTTGATGGTGGCCACTATTTTCGCATGCAATCCTGTCTCCATGGTGTTAGGCATCGTGATTCTGGTCGTCCTAGGATCGTGGCCAGTGGCATGGTATTTAACGTGGCGCGAGTCTCTCTTGCGTTCGGATAGTGAGAGCACGGCCAAGGCGAAACGCCACTCAGAAATGGTGGTGAATCCGTTGGCATAGAGCAGTCGCGCGGGGGCGTTGCCCACGCGGTTAAACGACGTTCGCGAAGCGGCTTGTTAGTAGACGTAGGTCATGCCGTGCGTGACATCGCGGCTTGTTAGTCGGCCGTGTCGAGATAGGGATCTTGTCCCATTTCGCGTTGCATCTTTTTGCGTTCGCGTTCGTGATGCAGCAAGACCATGCGGTCGCGGAAATGCTTTCGCTCGACCTTCTTCTGTGCGCGGCGAAACAGGGTGGCATATTTATCGAAGCCACCGGCGGCCGCCACGCCCACTTCTTTGTATTTGGCCGCTTGGTCGTTGCCGTAAGCCGTGCGGAGGATGTCGTCGTCCAATGAGAGATATTGGCGATAGGTGCCTGGGTCGCCTTGTCGTCCGCAGCGGCCGATCAACTGGCGGTCGATACGAGCCGAATCATGAAGCTCGGTGCAAATTACCATTAGTCCGCCCATCTCGGCGACGCCGTCGGCCAGTTTGATGTCGGTACCGCGGCCGGCCATGTTCGTGGCCACGGTCACTCGCCCCGGTTCGCCGGCGTGAGCCACGATCTCGGCTTCCTTGGCGATTTCGCGGGCGTTCAGCACCTGATGCTCGATTCCCATTTCGTCCAACATCCGCGAGATGATGTCCGACTTGTCGATCGAGCGCGTGCCGATCAAGATCGGCCGGTTCGTGGCGTGCAGCTCGCGGACTTCATCGGCGATCGCTTGCCATTTTTCCGCGGCGTTTCCAAACACCACGTCCGTCAGCTTCTTGCGTTGCGGCGGACGATTCGTGGGAACTTGGACCACTGGCAACCGATAGATGCGTCGGAACTCGCCGGCCGAGCTGATGCCGGTACCGGTCATTCCCGACAGGTGGCGATAGCGGAGCATAAGGTCCTGGACCGTGATCCGAGCCGCTTGGCCGGTCGGCACGGTGACCTCGACGCCCTCTTTGGCTTCGATCCCCTGATGGATGCCGTCTCGCCACTTTCGGCCTTCGGCCAAGCGACCGGTGAACTCGTCCACGATCACGATCTCACCGTCGCGAACCACATACTGGCGATTCAAGATAAACTCGTGCTCGACCTTGATTGCCCGTTCCATGTATTCATACAGATCCACTAGCCCGACGCCGCGGAGCAATTCTGGCTGGGGCAAGCTGCGGAGCAACTGGCGTCCGCGCGGAGTCAGCTCGATCTTTTTCGTTTCGTCGTCTTCCTCGTAGTGGTCGTGCTCTTGAAACTGCGGCGCATACTGCGCGGCCCATTGGAAGGTGGCGACAACCTGGTCGCGAGCCTTGTCGCCGAGCGATCCGATGATTAGCGGCGTGCGAGCCTCGTCGATCAGAATGCTGTCCGCTTCGTCGATCAAGCCGAAATGCATGCCGCGCTGGACGGGTTTGTCGCCGGATGTCTCCCAGCGGTGGCTGCTGCCTTCGCCGAGGAAATCCGACGCTTGCCGACCGAGACGCCGCAGCAGCAAGCGATCGCGCATGAAGTCGAACCCGAACTCCTTGGCCGTGCCGTAGGTGATATCGCATCCGTAGGCATGGCGGCGATTGTCGGGCGTGTCTTGGCTGATGACCACGCCGACCGTCATTCCTAGCGTCTCGTAAACCGGCCGCATCCATTCGGCATCGCGTTCGGCCAAGTAATCATTGACCGTTGCGAGATGGGCGCCCTTGCCGGTGAGTGCGTGCAAATACAGCGGCAGCGTCGCGGTGAGCGTCTTGCCTTCGCCCGTTTGCATTTCGGCGATACAGCCGTGGTAGAGCCCGATTCCGCCGACAAGCTGCACGTCGAAGTGCCGCATGTTCAAGGCCCGCCGTCCTGCCTCGCGAACCAAGGCGTAGGCTTCCGGCAGCAGCTTGCCGAGTGATTCGCCGCTCTTGGCGCGGAATCGCAACGACAAGCTGCGTTTCTTCAAGTCGCGGTCATTTTCCTTTTGCAATTCCGGCTCGAAGGCCGCGATCTCGGGGAGCTGGTTCTTCCACTTTGCCAACCGCCAACGCGTGGGGGCCATGGTTGCGAACGACAGGTTCATAGACGTGCCTCGTCGAGATTCAAAATTGACTCACCCATTTTACGCGTCGTTAGATGACAGCGGGACGGACAAAGTTCATCCGTCGTTGAATAACGGCCGAATCGACGCCATTTCCGGCGTGGATCTCGCGAAACCGGACAAATTCCTTCAATCCGCAGAGTCGGCGGCACCGATCTATTCCACGGAAACTTTGCCGAGTTTGCGGATTAGTTTCGATATTCCGCCGATGCGGGTCGATGAAGATGTACGGTTTCTCCGCATTATCCTGAATACGCGAGCGACGACGATGAAAATGATGCGTTCGATCCTGCTAGCGGCCACGGTACTGGCCTGCTGTGCTGTCGGAAGTTTGCGGGCTCAGCAGCCGGCGTTCAACCCTCAAGGCGGCGTTTACTATGCCGATGTGTTGGGCGGCCAGCAGGCGTCCGGCGGCTATGCATCGTATCTGGCCGAGGAAGGCATTAGCGGCTGTGACAGTTGCGCGTCGTGCGTCGGTGGCGGTTGCGATGGCGGCTGTACCGGCGCGTGTTTGCCGGGTTGCGGCTGTGCATGCGGCAACTGCGCTGGCTCCGGCATCTGGGGAAGCGTCGATTATTTGATGTGGTGGGCCAAGGGTCGAAATCTGCCGCCGCTGGTTACCACGAGCCCCACGAATCCGCTCGAGCCGCAGATCACGGCCGGCGTGCTGCCGCCGTTTGGCAACGCCGACATTCTGTTCGGAGGCGGTGCGGTTGGGACTCAAGTGCAGTCGGGCGGTCGCGTCGATTTGGGAACGTGGCTGCAAGGCGACGAGATGCTGGGCGTCGGGTTGCGAGTCTTCGGGCTGGAAGGCACGACCGATCGGATCGATCGCCAGTCGGTGGCGGGCGACCCGATTTTGGGCGTGCCGTTCTTCGACGTGTTGTTGAATCGTGAGAATGCGCTGCTGGTCGCCTACCCCGGCTTCACGAACGGCAACCTTTCCGTGGTTTCCGATTCGGATTTTGGTCCAGCGAAGGCTACGGTCGGATCTTCTTCGATCGCGGAAGCAATTATCGGGTCGACCTGATTCTGGGTTATCACTTTGCCAAATTGGATGACAGTCTCACGAACCGGTTTCTCATCAACGACAATCTGAATCGCCAGTTCGACATTCGCGATCGTTTCGTCACAAAGAACGAATTCAACGGCGGCCAAGTCGGCTTCCTACATGAAGGGTATCGAGGCATCTGGTCGTTGAAGACGCTGGCCAAAATCAGCGTTGGCGAAATGAATCAGCGCGTGGGCATCTCCGGTTCGACGGTCATCACGCAAGGCGGCATCGCCGGTCCAGCGCTACCCGGCGGCTTCTTTGCCCTGCCATCGAACATCGGTACCTACGAACGCAACCACACGGTCGTGATTCCTGAATTGGCGATCACTCTGGGCGTCCAGTTGACTCCGCGTCTGAAGGCCAATTTTGGTTATACGGGATTGTGGCTCAGCGATGTGGCTTTGGCTGGCGATCAAGTCGATCGTCGGTTGAACCTGACGCAAGCCCAGGGTGGCAACTTAGTTGGCCAACCGGTGCCGGGCTTTCAGTTCCGCACGACGGACTTCTGGCTGCAAGGCATGAACTTCGGCTTGACTTGGGATTACTAAACCGAGCCGATCACTTCAGTGGAAATACGAAAACGGGCGTGCTGAAAAGCACGCCCGTTTTGTTGTTGCCCAGGCCCACCGCTACAACACGGTCGCCCCTGACCAGATTCGATAGTTAGTTGCCCATCTGAGCGAAATAGTCGTCGACCGAATCCAAGTAAGTCGGATACGAAGGCCGCGACGGCGGGTTGTTGATGTTCACCGACTCGAACGTCTTCATATCCAAGTCGACATTGAATCGCACCATCGCTTCGCCCGTCTCCAGTTCGGCGAAGAAGAACTCGCCGGACGAAAGCTGTGTCGTACGAACTTGGTTGTTCTCGACGACGGTCAGCAACGCGCTGGTGTGGTCGACGCTCAAAACCAGTTCCGCGAATTCGACACCCTGGAACGAGGTCGGTTGGGCCATCCAGACGGCCGATCCGTTTTGGTCGATCGCCGAGTAGCCGACGTTCTCCGGAACTGACGAAGCCAACAAGTCGAAGATCGGCGGGATGCTGACCGTTACGACGAACGTGCCGCCGTGGCCATCGCTAACTTCGCTGCCGGCAGTGCCCAGCCCCGCTTCGCCAAAGTTGTAGCCGCTGGCGTTGATGCCACCGGGGGCGGAAAGCTGGACGGTGAATTGATCGTTAACGCTGTCCTGGTCGCCTTGAGCGCCCGGCGTGTCGATCCCGTCGACGTAGAACATCGGCGTGTCGGATTTAACGACGTAGGTTCCGGGGGCCAAGTTGCTAAAGCTATAGGCTCCGTCCGAGTCAGTCATGACCGACTGCGGCGTGATCGCTTGGCCGGAGGTGTTGGTGCCAGTCAGAGTCACCATCACACCCACCAGCCGACGCTCGGCCGTGCCGATCAAACCATCGCCGCTGCTGTCGACATACGCGACGCCGCTGATCGTGCTGGGCTGGAAGTCCTTGATGT